>NZ_JAIVFO010000210.1 GCF_029991245.1 Xanthobacter autotrophicus | reverse complement strand
CCGCAGGGGTGGCGGGCTGGGCGCCGCCCTGGGTGCCGCCCTGGGGCAGGACGGTGCGGCCGTTCTCGCCGCCGCCCCAGACCGGCAGCAGATCCTGGGGCGAGAGATCGAGCGCGCCCGCCTGACCTGCGCCCGCCTGACCTGCGCCCGGCAGGGCGGCCGGCGGATGGGGCGCGCCCTCGCCCGCGGGGGCGGAGCCGATGGAATCGTGGAGCCATTTGGCGCCCACCTGCGCTTTTTCCACGAGGTGGGTCGCCATCTGCCCGCCCACGGCGCAGGCCTGCGGCTGGCGCTCGCAGAAGCCCTTGAGGTCGGCCACCAGCGCCTGCACGGCACCGAAGGCGTCGAACACGCTCACCTCCTTGCCGTCGGTGCCCTTGAGGCCGAGCGGCAATAGCAGCAGCACGAGGCCGATCCAGAAGGCGAGGCGCAGCAGAAAGAACATGGCTCCCTCGTCATGACGCGCGGGCCTGATGCCGGCGCCTTTGCAAAATACCAGAGCGGGCGCCTCCGTGGGCCGGCAGGGCTGCCGAAAGGGCGCACATTTCAAGACATCGTTAACGCTGAAAGCGGGCGATGCCGCTCCGGCTTAGCGTTCGCTTAAAGCCTGCCGTGGCAGGGTCTGTCCCCAGGCGCCGGGGTCCGGCGCACAGGTTTTCAGGCATTCGGCCCGCAGGTGCGGGCATCTGACAGGGGGCGGCGTGCGTCACCTCGGCATCGGCGAAGCGGCGGCAGATCCCCGTCCCGGCCCCACGCGGGGTGCGGGCGGCGAGAGCCTGCCGCGTCTTGCGGTGCTCGGGCGGGTCACCGGCGCCACGCTCACCGGCCTCGGTGTGCTGGCGCTGGGCTGCGGTGCCATCGTGCTGCTGGCCGAGGTCACGGGCCTGGTCCAGGGCGCGTTTCTGAATGCCACGGCTCTGGTCGCCACCGGCCTCGTCTCCGCCGCTCTGGCAGCGGTGGCTGGCGGGCTTGCCCGCGCCGCCACCCGCGCCAGCGAGGAAATTCCCGACGACGCCCTCCTCGTCACCCGCCACGGCCTGCGCGGCGAGGTGGCCATGGTGGAAGCCATGGAGGGGCCGTTCGCCGACGCATCGGCTTCCGCTTTTGCCGGCCTCGCCCTGTTCGAGCGCGTGCTGGTCGCCGACCGGCCGGCCTTCCTCTCCGCGGTGCAGGCCGCGGCCCACGGCAAGGCGCAGCGCTGCGAGCTGCGGCTGCGCTGCGACGGCAAGGCGGAGGCCGCTCCGGCCTTCATGACCGTGGAAGCGCGCTGCACCGCCCTGCGCTCGGGCCAGGTGCGTATCGTCTGGCGCGCGCCGTGGCAGGCGGCGGCGGCCGAACGGCTGAAGGCCGATGACGCCGCCCGCGCCCGTGCCGAAGCGGAAGAAGCCAATGCTGCGAAGAGCCGCTTTCTCGCCGCCATGAGCCATGAGCTGCGCACGCCGCTCAATGCCATCCTCGGCTTTTCCGAGCTGCTGGCCACCGAGACCGGCGCCCCCCTCGATGACGCCCGCAAGGCCGACTACGCCCGCATCATCCACGAGAGCGGCCAGCATCTGCTCGGTCTCGTGAACGACATTCTGGACCTCTCGCGGGTGGAGGCGGGGGCCTATGAGCTGGAACGCGAGGCGGTGGACATGGCTGCCCTCGTCGCCGGCTGCGCCGAAATGGTGGCCATCGATGCCGGACGCGCGGGCGTGGCGGTGAAGACGGTGTTCGCGCCCCGCCTGCCCGCCATCGATGCCGACCGGCGGGCATTCAAGCAGATCGTGCTCAATCTGTTGTCCAACGCCGTGAAATTCACGCCCGAGGGCGGCCGGGTGCAGGTGAGCGTGCGCCGCGAGGGCGAGGCGGTCGCCATCCGCGTGCGCGACACCGGCCCCGGCATGCGGCCGGAGGATGTGGCCCGGCTCGGCGAGCCGTTCTTCCAGGCCGGCGACTGCACCCAGCGCGCCCGGGGCAGCGGCCTCGGCATCGCGGTGGTGAAGGGGCTGGTGAAGCTGCACGGCGGCGCGTTCCGCGTGGAGAGCGCTCCGGGGCGGGGCACCAGCGTCACGGTGACATTGCCGCTTGCGGCTGAGCCGGCGGTGCGGGGCGAGGGCGTGGTGGCGCCGTTTCCCGCCCGCCTCGACGACACGCGCGCGAAGAGGATGGCATGAAGGCGGAACCGGTCATGGCGGGGGGATTGGGCGAGGACGCGCCGACGGCGGTAGACCCGTTGGCGGCGAGCGCCCGTGCGAACGAGGAACGGCGCCTGCGCCGTCTCGACATGGCGGCCGGCGGCGTGGCCCTTGCCGCCGGCGGGGCATTCCTCGTCAACCTCCTGCTGCTGCAGGCGCCGCCCGCCGGCGCGCCGCTGCCGGAGGCGCGTCCGGCCGGGGCCATCCAGGCCCTCGACCGCTCCAAGACCAGCCGCACCACGGTGCCGCTGCCGCCGCACAGTCCCGCCGGCGCGCCCCCCGCGTCCGCCGGCGGCGCCACCGATGGCGCGCTCGGCTACCTGTCCATTCGCACCACCGTGACCGGCACGCCGGTGCCGCTGGTGCCCGGCACGGCGGCGGCCGGCCGCGCGACCGCGCAGGCCAATGCCGATCCCGTGCCGCGCCGTCCGCCGGCCAGCGTCGGCGCCGGGTCTGATGTGACCGGGGCGGTGCGTCCGCCGAGCGACGTGCCCGCCTCTCCGCGCCTCCTCGCCGTGCAGAAGGCGCTGGCGAAGCTCGGCTACGGCCCGCTGAAGGTGGACGGCCGGCCGGGCGGCGAGACCCGTACCGCCATCCAGCGGTTCCAGCGCGACCGCAACATGACGGCCGACGGCGAGGTCAGCGACAAGCTCGTGCGCGAACTGGCCTCGGTCTCCGGCGTCACGGTCAACTGAATGCGGCTCAAGAGCGCCATCTTCGTTTCCGCGCTTCTGCGCCGTGCCCAGGTGGAAGGCGCCTATGGTGTGGTGGTGCGCCGGGGCTCGGAGGAGGCGGGGGCCATCTTCGTCAAGGTCTCCCGCCTCGACGGGACCTCCGCCCTTTATGGTCCCGCGCCGCAGAGCGCCTTCGACGAAGGCTTCCCGGGCGATCGCCTGTTCTCGGTTCTGGTGGAGCCCGGCCGGCCGGAGGCGGATGCGGACGCGCGCATCGCCAGGGAACTGAAGTTCGACCCGGATATCTTCGTGGTGGAGATCGAGGACCGCGCCGGCCGGCATTTCCTGGATCTGGCCAAGGCGTGAGGCAAGCGCAAACGGGGTCGACAGGAGGGAGGTGGCGGGGCACGCCCGCCATGATCGGTTAATCCGCCGTTCAGGTGCAGGAAACCATAAGGACGCCAGCGACGTTGTGATCACGGCTCTCGATGGAGGAGCAGAGCATGAGCACTGTCATTGCGTTCCCCGACGCGTGGACCCTGGCGGCGCGTCGCCCCGCCGCCCGCAGCCGGGATGCGGACGAGGTCCGGACTGAAAGCGCCGAGATCGTGATCCTGCCGGTGGTGCGTGTGGAACGGTACGATGCGCATCTGCCCGGCCCGGTGCCCCGCAGCAACAACGGCCGGCGTGCCCGCTAGAGCAATTCCAGCAAAAGTGCGAAGCGATTTTGCGTCCGGAATTGCGATGAAACAAAGGTTTAGAGCATGTTCTGCGAACCGGTGTTTGCCGAACATGCGTTAGAGCGCGCGCGCCGATCCGCTTGCATCGCAAGCTGCTCGGGTAACGCGTTCCCGATCTCTGATTGAGAGGGCGATTCACCGGGCAGGCTGGCCCAATCAGCTCGGATCGCGCTCTGAGATTAGTTGGACGGTGTGCAGGTGGCGGCTTCCAACTGGCGCCGCACGATGGCCCGCGTGCCGCGCTCGCGCGCGAACGCGCGTACCGCGACGATGCCCTCAAGGGCGGGCGATTCGATCACCAGCCGGTCGGCGGCGGTGATTTCCTCATCTTCCGGCAAAGCCGCCTTTTGGCGCGCCGTCATGAGGTCGAGCTCGATCACCTTGCCGGCGGCCTGATCGCTGAGCGCGTAGAAGGCGAGGCCCTCCGCCGTATAGAAGGAGACCGAGGTGTAGTCGGCGGTCGCCGGCACCCGTACCTTCAGCGGCGCTTCCGACAGATCGTAAAGGCACACCGCCGACACGAAGGCGGGGTCCATCATGGGCAGCACCTGCTCCTGGGGCGATGGGTCCGGCAGCAGGGTGAGGACGTTGGACTCCATCCGCTCGGAGAGCCGGGCATAGGCGTTGCGCTCGGCGAACGCCGGCATGGCCAGGATGGAGACGATGTGGGCGATGGCGCCCAGCACCACCGCAAACGCGACGAACAGCAACACCTGCGCGGGCGAGCCGAAGCGTGGCCGCGACAGGCGCGGGCGGGGGAGATGCGGGCGCGGCAGGCTGGCGATGAAACGTCCGGCGCGTCGGGTGAGGCGCCCGGCAACGGTTGTGGCTTCCTCGCGCAGGTCGTCCAGCGTCGTCACAGGCAGGTCTCCTGCGTGATCCTGGGCAGGACGGCCGCGTCCGCGGCACCGGAGGCGAAGGAGAACGGCGCGTCATACAGGCGGAGCGCCACCTTCAGCCGCGGCCGCGCGCCGGTGGGCAGCCAGTTGCCCGCGCGGGCACGGGGCGACAGGCGCACGTCGATGGCGCCGTCGTCGCGATAGACCACCTCGGCGCTGGTGAAGCCGAAGCGGCCGGCATCGTTGGCGATGAGGTGGCCGTCCTGGTCCATGAGCGTCAGCGTCCACAGCCGGGCCTGGGGCAGGACGCCGACGATGCGCGTCTCGCAGCGCCCGTCGATGGGCTTGCCGGCGTCATCGGCGGCGGCCAGGAAGAGCAGGCCGTCGGCCAGTTCCAGCGGCAGCTCGCCGGAGCGAGCGAAGGCGGCGCGGGCGTAAGGGTCCGCCTTGGCCGTGCCGGCGCGCGGCCAGCCCTGCCAGGCCCCGGCGCGCACCACATCGAGCCCGCGCGAGTGGGTGACGGAAAACCAGGTGACGCCGAGCCCGAGAATGGTGGCGACGAGGAGCGTGAAGGCAAGAGGCAGAAGGCGCACGGCACATCCGGGGCTGTCGGCCCCCTATCTAGAGCACAATTCCGGCCGGAGCAAAGCGGCGCGCGCAGGCGGTGTGCCTCAGCGCAAAACTTTGGGGCCGAGACCGGGAGCGGGAGAGGCGACGGCTCGCGCCCTACCGCACCCTATAGCCTTCGAGAACGGCGCGGCTCGCGTCGGGCAGGGGCAGGGGGCGGCGGTTGGTGGTGTCGAACAGCACCACCACGGTCTCGGCGGTGGCGGTGCATACGCCGTTCTGGAACAGCGCCTGCTTGATGGACACCGAGCTTCTGCCCACCGAGAGTACGCCCGTGCCGATCTCCACCTCCCCCGGCCAGTGCATCTCGGCGCGGTAGTCGAGGACCAGGCGGGCGATGACGAAGCCGGCCCCTTCCGGCGCCACCTTGTGGGGGGCATCGAGCAGCAGCCGGGTGCGGCCGGTCTCCAGGAAGGTGGAGAAGACGGCGTTGTTCACATGGCCGAGCTTGTCGGTGTCACCGTAGCGGATGGTGTCGCGCGCCTTGACGGGGAAATCATCCAGGGTGGGCGG
>NZ_JAIVFO010000020.1 GCF_029991245.1 Xanthobacter autotrophicus | reverse complement strand
GGCTGAGCCTGCGCAGGCAGGGCCGGCATGGGAGGGGCCGCCGGCGCGAGGGCGGCCGGGGCGGGAATTGCAGGCGCGGCGACGGGCTGGGCCGCCGGCGCCGCCACAGGCTGTGTCTCTGGCGTGGTGCGGCCCTGGCGCTCTTCCAGCCGGCGTGTCTCGCGCTCGATGGCGCGCATGGCGATGACGCTGGTGAGGGCGGGGGCGTTCACCCGCCGTTCGGGCCCCGCCACCGGGCCGCGCCAGACGATGCTGCCGCCCGGTGCGCCGCCGGCGCCTTCTGGGGCGTCCAGGTCCACGGTTGTATCCAGGGCAAGGCGGGCCAGATCGAAGCTGCCATTGAAGCCCACGCGCACGCCATCGGCGGTGGCACGGGCCGGGGAGAGGCGGGCAACGCCGTTCACCACGCCCAGGGTGGTCTCGACGAAGCCGATGCGCAGCGGTCCCTTGGCAAGGGCGCGATCGAGCATCTGCGCCGCGCGCCGCTCGTCGGGGGGCGGCGAGAGGCCGGCGGCATCCGCCAAGGCCTGGTCGAGGCCGGCCGGACTGGCGCCGTCGATGACGAGGTCGCGCACGCCCAGCGTGCCCTGGCCGGAGAGGTTCTGCACCACAGCCAGCACGCTGCGGCCGGACCCGCCGAGATCCACCAGCAGGTTGACCTTGCCCTTGGGGGCTGAGCGCGCGCCGGTGGGCGCCAGCAGCGCCGCTGCATCCACCTGCTCCAGCACGAGGCGGCCGTCCGCCTGCACGCCGTCGGCCTGCCGGCGCAGGCGCAGGGCCGCCGCCGCCCGTCCGCCGCCGAAGCTGCCGGCCATGTCGCGCACGTCGAGGTCGGCGCCGTCGCTGCCCAGCACCAGGCGGCCGTTGCCCAGAACGTAGGGACCCGCCATGGCAAGGCGGGCGGCGGTCAGCTCCAGATTGAGGGCGAAGCCCGAAACCGCCGCCGGCTGCAGGCGCGCCGCACTCCAGGCGCCGGCGCCTGCCGGCTCTGCGCCGGTGCGGGCGGCGAACATGCCGAGAATGCGCGGCAGGGAGAGGCTTTCAAACGCGAGCTTGCCGCCGATGCGCGGCACCGGGCCAGGCTCGAACTCGATGTTGCCCGAAACCGGCGCGGCGGCCAGCGAACCGGTGATGGTATCGAGCCGCCACACCCCGCCGGTTCGGGCGAGGGTGAAGGCGAGGGCCGTGGGCACCGGGCCTTCCACCGCCGCCGTGGCCTGGGGCAGCATGCGGCCGAGGTCGCCGCCGTCGAGCCGCACGGCAAGGCTGGGCGCGATGGCGCCGCCGGCGAGGCGCGCGGTGCCTTCCGCCTGGGCGGTCATGTCGGCGAGGGTGAGGCGGCCGCGCACCTGCGCCTCGTCCTGGGTGAGGGGGGAGACGGACAATTCCACATGGGCCGGGCCGAGGCGCGGGCCGAGCCCTTCGATACCGAAGGCCGCGAGGGCGCGCGCGCCGTCCGTGGCATCGGCCTTGAGCGCGATGCGCAGGGGCACCCCGGCATTGCTGCGGGCGAAGGTGACATCGCCGGACACCTGCCCGAGCGTGCCGGCCACCGCGATGTTGCGTCCGCCGGCCTCGCTCCACACCACGGTGCTGGAAAGCTTCACCGGGGCGGCGATGGGCTGGAGGGTGGCCAGCACCTGCGCCGTCTGCTCGCCGGCCACGAGGCGGGCGAGGGGGACGAGCCCGTCCGCCTTGGCGCCGGACAAGGCGAAGTTGAACTCGCCGCGCGGCGTGGTGGAGAAATTCTCCATGCGCCCCGCGCCTTCGAGGCGGATGCCGGCAAGATCGTCCATGACGATGCGCGACAGCCGCCAGTTGCCGCCGGTGGCCGCCGCATCGAGGGCGAGGCCGCGCAGGGGCAGGCCGGAGATGGTCAGGTTGCGCCCGTCCAGCGTCAGGGCGCCATCCGCGCCGCCGCCCACCGCCGCCGCGGCGGTCTGGAGCGCGGCCACCAGCGGGTCGAGGTCGAAGCCGTCGAGGGACAGCTTGAGATTGAGCTTGGGCGGCGCGCCGGCATCGAACGCCGCCACCGCGGAGCCGCGGACCCGGCTCGCCGCGAAGGTGGCGTCGAGGCCGTCCACGGCGATCCGCGTCGGCCCCGCATTGACCTTGCCGGTGATGCGCACCGGGCCTTTGGCCGCGGCAACGTATTCGCGCGGCGCGGTGGGCGCCGCCCAGCGCAGGAAGATGGCGGGGTCGTCCGCCGAGAAGGTGACGGTGCCGTCGAAGCCGCCGCCGCCGGGCCCGCGCGTGGGCTTGCCGGAAATGCGCAGCGCCGCCTTGCCGGGAAGCTGCGCCTCGGCATTGTCCACCCGCCAGCCGGCGGCGGAGCCGGAAATATCGGCGCGCACATCGCGCACCAGCGTGCCGCCGAGCATCAGCTGCTCCACCGACAGGCCGACGCGGGAGGCGATATCCGGCGCCGGCAGGGCCGCGACGCCGGCGAGGAAGCGCGCCAAAGCGGCGGCGGGGTTCTGGTCCGCCGGAGCCTTGTCCTTGGCCGCGTTCGGCACGCCGTCGGTGGCGGCGCGCAGGGCGTCGAGGTCGAGGCTGCGGGCGTTGAGCACGGCGTCGAGCCCCACCGCGCGACCCAGCGCGAGGCGGGCGGAGCCGGAGAGCTGGGCCGGCGTCTGCGCCCCGCCCAGGGCAAGGTCGAGGCTGTCGGCGAGCACGGCGTCGGGGCTGGCCTTCAGCGTGCCGGACAGTTGCCACGCCTCCAGCCCCTCGCCGCCGTGGCGCGAGAGAATGGCGCGGCCCTCGAATTTCGGCTTGGCGCCGGCGAAGGCGAGGCCGCCGTCGAGGTCGAGGGCATAGGGCCGGTTGCGGCCGTCGAGCACGAGGCGCAGGCGGCCGGTGCCGTCATCGCCGATCTTGCCGAGGGTGGAGCGGATGGCGAAGCGCGCGCCCTGGGCCTCCACCTCGCCGTCCAGGCGGAAGGGGCCGGACAGCGAGCGCGCCTCGCCCTTCAGGTTGAGGCCATCCAGGGTCTGGGTGTGGTCGGAGGCGCGGTCGAGGATGTCGAGGGTGCCGTCCTTCACCTCGAACCGGGCGATGGAGAGGGCGGCGGGGCGCTGGGCGCCGGTGGGCAGGGCAAGCCGTCCGGCGCTGTCGATGACGAGGCGGATCTGCGGCCGGTCCAGGCTGACGCCGGTGGCTTCCACGTCACCGCGCAGCAGGGCGCCGAGGGACAGTTCCGCCCGCAGCGCCTTCACCGTGCCGCCGGTGGAAACCACATCGCCGAGGGTGACATCCCGCAGCAGGATGCGCGGGGCAGGCAGGATCTCGGCCTCGATGGGGCCGCGGATGACCACCGGAACGCCGAGCGCCTGGCTGATCTGCGTCTCGAACGTGCCGCGCCAGGCGTTCCAGTCCACCACGAACGGGGCTGCGAACGCCCCGCCGATGGCCAGGATCACCGCCGTGGCGAGGCTGATCAGTATGCCCTGCACGCGTGTCTCCCCCTAAGGTCCCCCTCATATGGGGAACCTGTTCCCTATGCGCAGGGAATGCGATCAGATCGCGACGATCTTGCCCGGATTCATGATGTTTTTGGGATCCATGGCGCGTTTGATGGAGCGCATGACCTCCAGCGCCTCCTCGCCATGCTCGGGCAGCATATATTTCATCTTGCCCTGGCCGATGCCGTGCTCGCCGGTGGAGGTGCCGCCCATGGCGAGCGCCCGTTCCACCAGCCGCTTCATATAGAGCTTGGCCTTGGCGAAGTCCTCCGGGTCGTCCACGTCCACCATGAGCGTGGTGTGGAAGTTGCCATCGCCCACATGGCCGACGATGGGGGCGATGAGGCCCATCTCCTCGATGTCGCGCTTGGTCTCCATGACGCATTCGGCCAGCCGCGAGATGGGCACGCACACGTCGGTGGCCACCGCCTTGGCGCCCGGTCGCAGCGGCAGCACCGACCAGTAGGCATCGTGCCGGGCCTGCCAGAGCTTCGAGCGCTCCTCCGGCTTCACCGCAAACACCGAGGGACCGCCGCCGAATTCGGCCGCCAGTTCGCCGAAGCGGTCGGCCTGCTCGTGGACGCTGGCTTGCGTGCCGTGGAACTCCAGGAACAGGGTGGGCGTCTCGGCGAGGGCGAGCTTGGCGTAGGCGTTGGAGGCCTTCACCTGCACTTCGTCCAGAAGCTCGATGCGGGCCACCGGGATGCCGCTCTGGATGGTGGCGATGACCGTGTTGCAGGCCGCCTCCACACTGGGGAAGGGGCAGACGGCGGCCGAGACCGCCTCCGGAATGCCGAACAGGCGCAGGGTGATCTCGACAATGATGCCCAGCGTGCCCTCGGCGCCCACATAGAGGCGGGTGAGGTCGTAGCCGGCGGAGGACTTGCGGGCGCGGGTGGCGGTGGTGATGACCTCGCCGGTGGGGGTCACCACCTTCAGGGAGAGGACATTGTCCTTCATGGTGCCGTAGCGCACCGCATTGGTGCCCGAGCAGCGGGTGGAGGCCATGCCGCCGATGGAGGCGTCGGCGCCGGGATCGATGGGGAAGAACAGGCCCTGGTCGCGCAGCTCCTCGTTCAGCCGCTTGCGGGTGACGCCGGGCTCGACCACGCAGTCGAGGTCTTCCGTGTTGACCGCGACGATGCGGTTCATGCGCGAGAGATCCACGCAGATGCCGCCATAGGGCGCGTTCACATGGCCTTCCAGCGAGGTGCCCGCGCCCCACGCGATCACCGGCACCTCATAATCCGCGCAGGCCCGGACCACGGCCTGCACATCCTCTGTGCATTCGGCGAAAACCACCGCATCTGCCGGCTCATTGGGCAGGTAGGTGGTAACGTTAGCGTGTTGTTCCCGGACGGCGAGACCGGTCACGACTTTGTGATCAAGCTCGGCCTTCAGCCGTTCGACGACGGCAAAGCTTCTTTCGAGAAGCGTCAGCTCGGATTTCGCGGCTGCAACAACCATTTACGATTCCTTAACTTTGCCTCGCACCTGCCGGCCGGGGGCCGGGCAGGGGCCTTGGAGTCATCCCCAGAAATAGCTCGTTTTGAGCCATATTGAACTTGACAGTGACTTTTGTGATTCGTCTGTCGCGCCGTTTTGGAGCGTGACGAATGCCTTTTCTCGCGTCACAGTGTGTTCATCAGCGGCACATTAATGCAGATGAAGCGAGGCGGCCATGCTTGACCGGATCGACTTTGAGCCCGTGTTTTTCGCTCCGTTCGTGTCCTCCGCCATGAAGGTGGAGGGGGAGTGGATCGATTATAATGGTCATCTGAACGTGGCCTATTACACGCTCATTTTCGATCGTGCCGTGGATGAGGCGCTTTGCCTGCTGGGCCTTGGCCCGACCTATGCCGCCAAGCGCGGCGCCTCCTTCTTCACTGCGGAAAGCCATATCCGCTACCTGAAGGAACTGGCGCCCCATTCCCCGGTTCGGGTCACGCTCCGCCTCGTGGATTATGACGAGAAGCGTCTGCACCTGTTCCAGACGCTGCATCATGCCTCGGAAGGCTGGGTCTCCGCCACGACCGAGCAGATGGTGCTGCATGTGGACCTGCGCACCCGCCATGTGGCGCCGTTCCCCGATGACGTGCTGGAGCGCATCGCCACCATGCGCGCCGCCCACGCCGCCCTGCCGCCGCCCGAGGGCCTCGGGCGCCAGGTGACCATGCCGGCGCGCTACTGAAGCCAACGGCCCCGGCCCGGCGCCGGGGTCCGCCGGTCGCCGTCCCAGGCAAATCTCTTTCCTTGCGCTCGGCGCAGGGCAGGCATGTCGGTTGACGAGTTCTGCTGCGGTGCTCCGAGGGATATATTGCACTGCAAAAGGGCAACAGAGCCCATTTGCAGGAGGCCTCTATGAGCGCCGTCACCTATACCGACAAGTTCGTCCGCACCTCCAAGGTTGCCCCTTCTGCCAAGAAGGGCTTTTTCGCCCGCTTCCTCGCGGCCGTCGTCGCGGCCCGCATGGAGCAGGCCGAACTCGAATACGCGCGCTACGTCCAGATCCACGGGCGCGATCCCGTCGCCTGAGGCGTTCCGGCCGGATCGCGCGTCGATCCGGTGTTGAACGTGAGGGGACCGGTCTGTCGCCCCGGTTGCGAAGCAATCCGGGCGGCACATGCGCTGGCCGCTGGCCGGCCATCACACTTGTCATTGACTGCCCGATTGACCGCTCGCACCTGCTCGGCGCGGGCGGGTTCGGCATCGGTCATCCCGATCTTCAGCGCAGGGGACGCCCCGCATCCGTGGCGAGGGTGAGCGTCGCCCAGCCCTCGATGTGCCGCTGCGACACCAGGCGAAGCCCCTGGGCGCGATAGGCCGCGAGCGCCGCCGGCACCTGCGCCGACAACAATCCCGACAGCACGATGCGGCCGCCCGGCGCCAGCAGCCGGCGCAGCGGCCGCGCCAGCCGCTTCAGCGGCGGCAGCAGGATATTGGCCAGGATCAAATCGTAGGGACCGCCCGCGCGGAGCACCCGCGCCCCGGCCCCCGCCGCGTGGATCATCTGCACGCCCGGCGCCTTGTTGGCCTTGGCGTTGGCCCGTGCGGTGCGCACCGCGATGGTGTCGATGTCGCTGCCCACCACATGGGTGTGAAACAGCCGGTCCGCGGCGATGGCGAGCACGCCGGTGCCCGTTCCCACGTCCAGCACCCGCCTTGGAGCGCCGCGCCGCGCCGCATCGGTGATGGCGTGGAGGCAGCCCTGGGTGGTGCCGTGGTGACCGGTGCCGAAGGCCAGCGCCGCCTCGATCTCGATGCCGATGAGGTTCGGCCCCACCCGCCCGCGATCATGGCCGCCATGGACGACGAAGGTGCCCACCCGCACCGGTGCGAGGCCTTCGAGGCTCGCGGCGACCCAGTCCTTCTCTTCCACGTCGCCGAAGGTGACGCCTTTGGCGATCTCCGGCCCGGCGGCGATCTCCACCATCTCCATGAGCCGCTCGGGGTCGAAGGCGGCCCCGGCATAGACCTCCACCACCCAGTCATTTTCCGTGCGCTCGAAATTGGCCACCGCCACCTCGGCGGGATCGAACGTCTCGGAAATCATGTCGGAGATGCGCTGGGCGGCGACGCGCGGCGCTTCCACCCGCATCACATGGGTGGCGTCGTTGGGGGGGAGGCCTTCGAGCATGGGTGCGCAATCATCCGTTCATCTTGAGGGCATCGGCTTCGGGTTCCCCGCCGTACGGTTGCGCCCGGCCGCCTGCGCCGCATAGAGGCGCTTGTCGGCCGCATCCATCGCGTCCGTCAAGGTGCCACCGGCGTCCGGCGCTCACACCTTGTCGACGAAGGTTTCCAGCACCCGCTTCTCGCCGGCCTTGTCGAACTGCACCGTCAGCTTGTTGCCGTCGATGCCGGTCACCTCGCCATAGCCGAACTTGATGTGGAACACCCGCTCTCCGGTGCTGAACGCCGAGGCTGTCCCGGTGGAGGTGGCCACCAGCGTGCCCTCGATCACCAGGGGGCCGCGCCGGGCGGAGCCGCCCGCATCATAGCGTCCGCTGCGCTCGGAGAAGCCGCTGCGGGAAGGGCCGGAATCGGTGCGGCTGCGATTGCTCTGCGCCCGCTGCCAGCCGGGGGTGGAATAGGACGAGGCGGAAAACGGCTCGGCCCGGTCGAAGCGGCTCTGCCCGTAGCTGCCGCCGCCATAGCTCGACCCGCCCCAGCCGGCGCCGCCGCGGCTTTCCTCCACCCGCACATGGGCGTCGGGCAGTTCGTCGAGGAAGCGGGAGGGGACCGTGGAATTCCACATGCCGTGGATGCGCCGGTTGGAGGCGACGAAGATCCGCGCCGAGGCCCGCGCCCGGGTGATGCCCACATAGGCGAGGCGGCGCTCTTCCTCCAGCCCGGCCTTGCCCTGCTCGTCCAGCGCGCGCTGGTGGGGGAACAGGCCCTCTTCCCAGCCGGGCAGGAAGACGGTGTCGAACTCAAGCCCCTTGGCGGAATGCAGGGTCATGATCTGCACCGCATCCTCGCCGGCGCCGTTGTCGGTGTCCATGACCAGGGAGATGTGCTCGAGGAAGCCGGAGAGGTTCTCGAACGGCTCCATGGAGCGCACCAGCTCCTTCAGGTTCTCCAGCCGCCCGGCTGCTTCCGCCGAGCGGTCCTTCTGCCACATCTCGGTATAGCCGCTCTCGTCCAGCACGATCTCGGCCAGCTCGGTGTGGGACAGCACCCGCGCCTGCTCGCGCCAGCGGCCGAACGCGTCCACGAGGCCGCGCATGGTGGCGCGCACCTTGGGCTTCAGCTCCTCGCTCTCGGTCAGCACGCGGGCGGCTTCCTGCAGCGGCAGGCCGGCGGCGCGGGCCACATCGTGGATCTGCTTGACGGTGGCATCGCCGAGGCCACGCTTGGGCACGTTGACGATGCGCTCGAAGGCGAGGTCGTCGGCGGATGAATTCACGCAGCGCAGATAGGCCAGCGCATCGCGGATTTCCGCCCGCTCGTAGAAGCGCGGGCCGCCGATGACGCGGTAGGGCATCCCCAGCGTGACGAAGCGATCCTCGAACTCGCGCATCTGGAACGAGGCGCGCACCAGTATGGCGATCTCGGACAGGCGATGCCCGGCGCGCTGCAGGGCCTCGATCTCCTCGCCGACGGCGCGCGCTTCCTCGCCCGAATCCCAGGCGCCGGTGACGGTGACGGGCTCGCCGTCCTCACCTTCCGAAAACAGGGTCTTGCCGAGCCGGCCCTCATTGTGGGCGATGAGATGGGCGGCGGAGGCGAGGATGTGGCCGGTGGAGCGGTAGTTGCGCTCCAGCCGGATCACCTTGGCGCCGGGAAAATCGCTCTCGAAGCGCAGGATGTTGTCCACCTCCGCCCCGCGCCAGCCATAGATGGACTGGTCGTCGTCGCCCACGCAGCACACGTTCTTCGAGCCCTGGGCAAGCAGGCGCAGCCACAGATACTGGGCCACGTTGGTGTCCTGATACTCGTCCACCAGCAGGTACTTGAAGCGCTTGTGGTATTCGGCGAGCACGTCCGGATTTTCGCGGAACAGGCGGATGCCCTCCAGCAGCAGGTCGCCGAAATCCACCGCATTCAGCGCCTTCAGCCGCGCCTGGTAGGCGGCATAGAGGGTGCCGCCCCGGCCGTTGGCGAACACCGCGCCCTCGCCGGGGGGCACGTCCTTCGGCGACAGGCCGCGGTTCTTCCAGCTGTCGATGGTGGAGGCCAGAAGCCGCGCCGGCCAGCGCTTCTCGTCGATGTTCTCGGCGGTCAGCAACTGCTTGAGCAGGCGGATCTGGTCGTCGGTGTCGAGGATGGTGAAGCCGGATTTCAGCCCCACCAGTTCGTGGTGCCGCCGCAGGATGCGCACGCCGATGGAGTGGAAGGTGCCGAGCCACGGCATGCCCTCCACCTGGTCGCCCACCATGGCGTGGATGCGGTCCTTCATCTCCCGCGCCGCCTTGTTGGTGAAGGTCACCACCAGGATCTGGGAGGGATAGGCCCGGCCCTGGGACAGGATGTGGGCGACGCGGGCGGTGAGCACCCGCGTCTTGCCGGTGCCGGCGCCGGCCAGCACCAGAAGCGGGCCGTCCAGCGTCTCCACGGCTTCGCGCTGTTCGGGATTGAGGCCGTTGAGATAATCCGGCGTGGGCGCGACAGCAGCGGTGGCCCGCGCGGCGATGCCGCCCGCGCGCGGGGCGGGACGCTCGGGCGCCGGTTCAGCCGGACGCCGGCGCGGATCGGTCAACTGGGTCACGGGCAAACTCTCGCAAGGCCTGATTCTCTGTTGAGAACAAAATGGCACTCAATGGCGGCGATTGCGAGGGCGGCAATTGCGAGGCGCGCGATTGCGAAGGCGGCTCGCCATCCTTTGCCGGACGGTCACTTCGCGGGTCATTTCAGGACGTCGAGCGTACCCTCGCGGCGCCATGTGCGGGCCCGCAGGCGAGGTGCCAGCCACCACGACAGGGGCAGGGACACGATGGCGGTTCCCCCCACCACCCAGGGCATGAGCTCCATGGCCTCGCGCGAGAGCGGCGTGAGCAGCAGCAGAAGAATACCTGCGAAAAACAGCACCGCCTGGATCATCATGAACAGCATGGCGGCGATCTGAAGCCGGACAGACATGGCTTTCACCCTTCCTGATCAAAGTCTCGGAAGAGCAACAGTTGCCGGCCCAGCAATGTTCCGGCGCGTCGGTGCCGGTCGGCGGCCTGCCGATCAGGCCGGGCGCGCGGAGGTCTGGTCGGCGGGCGCCTTGGGCAGGTGCACCACATAGAATTTGCGCACTGCCGTCACGCTCTTCCATATCCCGGTGAAGCCCGAGGGAATAAGGAAGGAGGCCCCGGCCTCGAAGGTCTCGGTGTGGCCGGAGGCGTCGGTGAGTTCCACCGTGCCCTCGATGAGGACGCAGAATTCGTCCTCCTCATAGCTCACGGCGATTTCGCCGGGGTGCGAGGCCCAGAAGCCGGCGGAGAAGGCGCCGGTGCGGTCCTGGTACCACTCATGCACGGTGGTGGCGGCCGCTGCCTCCACGGCCGGCTTGGGATCGAAGCGGATGGAGCGGATGGTCATGGCGGCCTCCCTATTCCCGAAGTGCTGATGTGTCGGCGGCATCATGTCCCGCCGTCCGTCCCGCCACCAGCACGGCGCCGAGGGCGAAGAAGACGACGAGGACGGCCACCCCCGCCTTCTGGCTGCCGGTGGCCGCCGTCACCAGCGCCACGCAGGTGGGCGCGGCGAACGAGGTGATCTTGCCCGAGAGGGCGAACAGTCCGAAGCATTCCGCCATGTTTTCGGCCGGCGCAAGCCGCACCAGCAGGGTGCGCGACGCCGCCTGCAGCGGACCGGCCACGGCGCCGATGAGCAGGCCGAGCCCCACATAGATTTTCTCCGGCAGCGTACCGAAGAGCCCCGTGCCCGGCGCCGTGGGCACCAGGCCGAACAGAATCGCGCCGCGGTCCACGGAGAGCAGGCCGACACTGGCAAACAGCAGCACCAGCAGCGCACCGAAGATTACCGTGCGCGGCCCCAGCGCGTCGTCGAGCCAGCCGCCGGTCAGCGCCCCCGCCGTGCCGGCGAGGGTAAGCAGGATGCCGAAGATGCCGATCTGGATGGAACCCCAGCCGAAGGTGCCCGCCGCATAGATGCCGCCGAAGGCGAACAGCGCTACCAAAGCGTCCGTATAGACCATGTTGGCGAGGAGGAAGCGCGCCAGCACCGGGCGTCCCTTCAGTCGCGGGATCAGCCGGCGGATCTCGCCGAGGCCGGTGCGGATCGCCTGGCCCATGGGCATGGCGCGCGGCGCGTCGGGCACGAACAGGAACATGGGAATGACCAGAACAGCGTACCACAGCGCCGTCAGCGGTCCGCTGAAGCGGTCGCCCTCCCGTGCCGCCGCGTCGAGCCCGAAGGCGGGTGGACGGCCAAGCAGGGTGAGGCCGGTGTCAGGCTGGGTGGCGAAGAAGGCGAGCATCAGCGCCAGCGCCACCAGCCCGCCGAAATAGCCCGCCGCCCAGCCGGCGCCGGACAGCCGCCCCAGCCGCTCCTTCGGCACCAAGGCAGGCATGATGGCATTGTTGAAGACGGTGGCGAACTCCACCCCGATGGTGCCCATGGCGAAGGCGAGCAGCACCAGCGGGATGCGCGCCGTGTTCCCCGGCTCGGCGAACCACAGCGCCGTCGCGCCGGTCATCATCAGGAGCCCGAAGGCGAAGATCCACGGCTTGCGCCGGCCCGCCGCATCCGCCACCGCCCCGAGCACCGGCGAGCACAGGGCGATGACCAGCCCCGCAGCGCCCGTGGCGAAGCCCCACAGGGCCTGCCCCTCAACCGGCGTCGCCGCCACGGCCGAGGCGAAATAGGGCGCGAAGATGAAGGTGGTGATGAGGGTGAAATAGGGCTGGCAGGCGGGATCGAACAGGATCCAGCCGAAGATGGCCCGGCGCGGGACCGGCCGGGCAGGAACAGGCAGGGAAGGGCAGGTGTCGGGCATGCCGGATCAGGATGGGTCAGGTCCGGCCAAGGGCGCACAGGACGCGCCGCCGCGCAAGAGTGCGGGCGTGGGCCGATGGCACGGGGGCCGAGGGTTCTGGACCGCTGGTTTGCGGGGCGGCCCGTCGCCGGCTGTCATGCCGGGGGCGCTTACTCCGGCAAGTCCGGCATGGGCTCGGCGCCCTTGGGAACGACGTGCTCCACCAGCGCGGCCACCGCGTCCTTGACCAGCACGGCGGCGCCGATGGGCGTGGCGGAGAAGAAGTCCTCCTTCACGGTGGTGCCGTCGGCGTCGTCGAAGGCGGAGGTGGCGGCGCGCACGCTCACGGCTTCAGTCACGAGGTAGCCGTCCTTCACCAGGTCCCGGGCCATGGCCTTGGGCGGACGCTTGTCGCGCACGTGCATCTCGCCCTCGGGGTTGCCGCGCAGCACGACGCGATAAATGAACATCCTCGTCTCCCTCGGTCATTGATGCGAACGCCCGTGGCGGCGGTGGCGTTCCGCGCCAGTACCGGACGGCCGCGGATCAACATGGCCTTGGATCAGCATGGCCTTGGATCAACGCGGCCTTGGATCGCAATGCGGAGCTGGAGCGTTGTCCCTTTCGCGCGGCGGTACGCGCGGGGAAAGGGTTTCGGTGATGCTGCGTTCGGGTGACCCCTCCATCAAGATGCCCCTGCTCGGAAGCGGGCAGGACCGCCTCGTCACCTTCTTCGCCGCCATCGCCATCGTGACTGTGATTTACCTGGGGCGCGACGTGTTCGTGCCTATCGCGGTGGCGATCCTGCTCGCCTTCGTGCTGGCGCCGGTGATCATGGTGCTGCGCCGCATCCGCATCCCGCGCACGGCTGCGGTGGTGGCGGTGGTGCTGGTCACCTTCCTCGGCCTCATGGCGCTCGGCGGGATGATCGCCCTGCAGGTCACCGACCTGGTGGCCGAACTGCCCCAGTACCGCATGAACATGCGGGACAAGATCAAGTCCCTGAAGGAGGCCGCCGGCGGCTCCGGCACCTTCGAGCGCACCATGGACCTGATCCAGGACCTCAGCCGCGAGATCGACGGTGCCGAGGCCGGGCAGGGGCTTGCGGGCGCCGCCGACGGGCGGCCGGTGCTGGTGGAGGTTCACCAGCCGCCGCCGGGCACGCTGGGGACACTCTCGGCGGTAGTGGCGCCGCTGCTGCATCCCCTCGCCACCTTCGGCATCGTCTTCATCTTCGTGCTGTTCATCCTGCTCCAGCGCGAGGACCTGCGAAACCGCTTCGTGCGGCTCGCGGGGGCGCACGATCTCCAGCGCACCACGGCGGCCCTCGACGATGCGGGGAGCCGGCTGTCGCGGTTCTTCCTGGCCCAGGTGGCGCTCAATGCCGCCTTCGGCGTGGTCATCGGCCTTGGCCTGTGGGCCATCGGCGTGCCGAGCCCGTTCCTGTGGGGCCTGGCGGCGGCGGTGCTGCGCTTCGTGCCCTACATCGGCGCGGCCATTGCCGCGGCGCTGCCCATCGGCCTCGCGCTGGCGGTGGACCCCGGCTGGACCATGGTGCTCTCCACCGCCGCCCTGTTCCTGGTGGTGGAGCCGGTGGTGGGCCATGTGATCGAGCCCTTGCTCTACGGCCGCTCCACCGGCCTGTCGCCGGTGGCGGTGATCGCGGCGGCCACCTTTTGGACCTGGCTGTGGGGGCCGGTGGGGCTGCTGCTCTCCACCCCGCTCACGCTCTGCCTGGTGGTGCTGGGCCGGCATGTGGAGAGCCTTGAATTCCTCGACGTGGCGCTGGGGGACCAGCCGCCCCTGTCGGCCAGCGAACTGCTCTACCAGCGCCTGCTCGCGGGCGATCCGCTGGAGGCGGCGGCCGCGGCCGAGGAGCACCTGAAGCAGAACTCATTTGCCGATTACGCCGACAGCGTGGCGCTGCCGGCGTTGCGCCTCGCCCAGCGCGATGCCGCCCGCGGCGTGCTGGACGACGCGCGCCAGGTCCGCCTGAAGGAAACCCTCGCGGAGCTTCTCGATTACCTGCCCGATCCGGACGACCTGGTCGGACCGCCGGCCGAGGGGACCCCTCACGTCCTCGTCCTGTCCGCCCGCTCGGCGCTGGACGAGGCGGCGGCGCTGCTGTTCGCCCACCGGCTGCGCCAATCCGGCTTGCGGTGCGAGACGCGCTCGCGGGGCGGGCTCGGCCGGCCGGTGGGCGAGGAGGTGAACCTGCTGGTCCTGTCCTATCTGTCGCCGGCGACGCCCGCACACCGGCGCTACACCATCCGCCGCCTCAAGCGCGATGCGCCGGGCCGGCGGGTGATCGTCGCCGACTGGGGCATCGACGAGGGGCAGACGGAGCGGCTCGAAGGCGAGGACGCGGTGGTCACCTCCATCGCGGCGGCGGTGGAGGCGGTGGAGGCGGTGCCTGCGCCCTCTGCCTCTGCCTCTGCCGTTCCCGCTGCCGCACCGGCTCCGCTTCGCGCCGGCGCGGCCTGATCCGGCTCACGCGTCATCGGATGCTGGCGGCGCCCGGACAAAAATGCGGCTCCGGTCGGGAACCGAGGCCGCAGGTTTCATGTCAACGGCCCCGGTCCCTGATCGGGGCCGAGCGGGTGCAGCTCAGCTCCGCACCAGGTCCGAGAGCAGGCTCGCGGCCAGCGTCAGCTTGGAGAGGCTGAGGCCGGAGGCGGCGATCTCGCGCACCGTGCGGCGCATGCGCTCCACCTCCTCGTGGCGGGCGCAGATGAAGGCGTTCACCGCGGCTTCTCCCGCCACGTCGTCCACCAGCATCAGTTCGGTGATGCGGCGCATGAAGGTCTCCAGCTGTGCCAGCGACCGGTCGAGGGCGAGACGGTCGTAATAGTCCGGCGCCAGGATGCTGCGCGCCTGCATGAACAGGTCGTCGATGGCGAAGGTGCGCCCGGCGGCGAAGAAGGTGCTGGCGGCGCTGGGGATGGACTTGCCCGTGGTCTCGGCGATGAGGGCGATGTCGGAGGCCGCCGCCAGTCCCGGCATGAAGGCGATCTTGCGGGCGAGTTCTTCCGGCACGTTGTGGCCGATGAGGTCGGCCATGCGCGCCTCGCGCTCGCGGCGCCAGGCCTCGGGCAGGCTCTCCTCCAGCACGGCGGCCACCGCCGCGATCCCGGTGCGATAGCGCTCCACCACTCCGGCGATGCCATCGGCGAAGGAGACGTTGCCGAGGAACCAGATGGTGCGCCCCACCACCAGGTCCTGCACCGCGGCGTAGAGGCCGAGCTGAACGGCGCCCGGCACCTTGGTGTCGAGGGCGTCGATGGCGGCGTTCAGCTCCGGCACGTGGTAGCTGTCGCGCACGGCGGCGAAGGCACGGGCGATGGCGGGGGCGTCGGCGCCGGTCTGGTCGGCGATCCGGGCGAGGCACGACGGCCCGCCCTGGTTCAGGATGGCGTTGGACAGGCCGGTGGCGATGATCTCCCGGTGCAGCCGATGGGTCTCGATGGCGTGGGGATAGCGCTGCTTGATCTCGCGCGGGAAGTAATTCACCAGCTCCCCGGAGAGATAGGCATCGTCCGGCACGTTGGAGGCGACGAGGTCCTGGTCCAGCGCCAGCTTGGCGTAGGCCAGCAGCACCGCCAGCTCGGGCCGGGTGAGGTGTTCCCCGCGCGAGCGCCGGTCGGCGATCTCGGCGTCGGAGGGCAGGAACTCCACCGCCCGGTCCAGCTCGCCGCGCGCCTCCAGCATCTGCATCAGCCGCTGCTGGAAGGCGAGGTCGTCGGCGCCCTTGTGCTCGGCCAGGGAGAGCGCCAGCGTCTGCAGATAATTGTTGCGCAGCACCAGGGTGCCGACCTCGTCGGTCATTTCCTTGAGCAGCGCCGCCCGGTCGGGGGCGGTCAGGTCGCCCCGCTCCAGCGGCAGGGAGAGGGCGATCTTGATGTTCACCTCCACGTCGGAGGTGTTCACGCCGGCCGAATTGTCGATGGCGTCGGTGTTGAGCTTCACGCCCCGGCGCGCCGCCTCGATGCGGGAGCGCTGGGTCATGCCGAGGTTCGCGCCCTCGCCCACCACCTTGGCGCCGAGGTCGGCGGCGGCGATGCGCACCGCGTCGTTGGCGCGGTCGCCCACCTGGGCGTCGGTCTCGCCGGAGGCGCGCACATAGGTGCCGATGCCGCCGAAGAACAGCAGGTCCACCTGCGCCTTCAGGATGGCGGTGATGAGTTCCGCCGGCGTGGCATGGGCCTTGGGGAAGCGCAGCAGGGCCCGCACCTCGTCCGGCAGCTCGATGCTCTTGGCGCTGCGCGGGAACACGCCGCCGCCCTTGGAGATGAGCGACGCGTCATAGTCCGCCCACGAGGACCGGGGCAGGTTGAACAGGCGCTGGCGCTCGGCGAAGGAGGCGGCCGGGTCCGGGGTGGGGTCGATGAAGATGTGGCGGTGGTCGAAGGCGGCCACCAGCTTGAGGGCGCGCGACAGCAGCATGCCGTTGCCGAACACGTCGCCGGACATGTCGCCCACGCCGGCCACGGTGACCGGGGTCACCTGGATGTCGATGTCCATCTCGCGGAAGTGGCGCTTCACCGCTTCCCAGGCGCCGCGGGCGGTGATGCCCATGGCCTTGTGGTCGTAGCCCACCGAGCCGCCGGAGGCGAAGGCGTCGTCCAGCCAGAAGCCGTGGCGGGCCGAGATGGCGTTGGCGGTGTCGGAGAAGGTGGCCGTGCCCTTGTCGGCCGCCACCACGAGATAGGGGTCGTCGGCGTCGAGGCGCACCGTGTTGGCGGGGTGCACCACCTGCCCGCCCTTCAGATTGTCGGTGAGGTCGAGCAGGCTGGAGACGAAGATCTCGTAGGCGGCGGTGCCCTCGGCCATCACCGCCTCGCGGCTGCCGCCGGCGGGAAGGCGCTTGGGCACGAAGCCGCCCTTGGCGCCCACCGGCACGATCACGGCGTTCTTCACCTGCTGCGCCTTCACGAGGCCGAGGACCTCGGTGCGGAAATCCTGCGGCCGGTCGGACCACCTGAGGCCGCCGCGCGCCACCTTGCCGAAGCGCAGGTGCACGCCCTCCACCCGCGGCGCATAGACGAACACCTCGTAGAGCGGGCGGGGCAGGGCGAGGCCCTCCACCTTCGCGCTCTCGAACTTGATGGCGATGGCCTCCTTGGGCCGGCCGTCCGCATCGCGCTGGTAGAAGGTGGTGCGGATGGCCGCGTCCACGAGGTTCACGAAGCGCCGCAGGATGCGGTCCTGGTCGAGGCTCGACACGTCGGAAAGTTCGTCGTCGATGGCGGCGCGCAGGGGCGCCTCGCGGGCCACGCGCGCCTCGGCGGACGCATCGAGAGCGGGGTCGAAGCGGGCGTGGAACAGGGCCACGATGGCGCGGGCCAGCGCGCCGTGGGCGTTCAGCGTCTGCCAGATATAGTCCTGCGAGAACGGGATGCCCGCCTGCCGGATGTAGTGGCCGAGGGTCCGCACCAGCGCCGCCTCGCGGAAGGAGAGGGCGGCATCGAGCACCAGGCCGTTGTAGCCGTCGTCTTCCGCCGCGCCGCGCAGCACGGCGTTGAGGCAGTCTTCCAGCCGCTCGTCGGCGCCCGCCAGGGAGATGGAGCCGCTATCGGCGCGCTCCAGCGTCATGTCGTGCAGCCAGCTGCGCGCCGCCCCGCCCGCGGGCTCGATGCGGTAGGAGCGCTCGTTGATGGCCTTGAGGCCCATGTTCTCCAGCATGGGGACGCGGGTGGAGAGGGGCAGCGGCGCGCCGAACGAGAGCAGGCGCAGGGAAATGCGCCGCTCGTCGTCGCCCGGGCGACGGTAGAAGTCGAGGGCGACGGGGCGCGCGGGTGACAGGCGCTCCAGCCGGTCGATGTCGGCGAGCGCGGTCGTGACGTCGTATGCGGCCTCGTAGCCGGGGCCGAACGCGGCGGCGTAGCGGTGCTTCAGGCGCGCCGCCATCTCCCGGTCGGTGCCGGGCAGGGCGGAGATGGCGGAGCCGAGCCGGTCGCTCCAGGAGAGCATGGCATCCGCCACTTCCTGCTCCAGCGCGGCGCGGTCCACCTCCGGAATGCGGCCGTCGCTGCGGTCGATGATGAAGTGGACGCGGATGAGCGGGATGCCGGTGACGAAGTCCTGATCGACCGATGCCACCCTGCCTCCGAAGGCCCGGGCGAGGATGGCGCCTGTCTTGTCCCGCACTTCCGCGTCGAACCGCTCGCGGGGCAGGAACACGAGGACCGAGACGAAGCGGTCGAACCGGTCCGCGCGCGCCATCACCTTGAGGCGTGGACGGTCGTAGAGGGAGAGGATCTCGCGGGCGTGGACCAGCAGCGTTTCCGTGCTGATCTGGAACAGGTCGTCGCGCGGATAGGTCTCCAGCAGGGTCTGGAGGGCGTGGGCCGAATGGCTTGCGGGTTCGAGGCCGGCCTCCTTCACCACGGACGCCGCCTTGAGCCTGAGATAGGGGATCTCACGCACCGGCTGGGTGTAGGCGGTGGCGGTGAACAGGCCGATGAGGCGCACCTCGCCCACCACGCGACCGTCGTCGTCGTGGGCCTTTATGCCCACATAGTCCATCACGTCCCGCCGGTGGACGCGGGAGCGCAGGCTGGCCTTGGTGAAGTGGAGCGGGGAGGAGGCTTCGAGGAAGGCGCGGATCTCCGGCGGCGTCACCACCGGCTTGTCGCCGAGACGCAGCTCGCGCACGACAGGATCGCGCAGGATGCCGAGGCCGCTGTTCGGCTCCGCCCTGAGGCTGCCGTCCTCGAGGAGTTCGTAGTGCCTGAGGCCGAGAAAGACGAAATTGTCCTCGGTCAGCCATTCCAGCACGTCGGCCGCCTCTTCCTGGGCGTCGGCGTCGTAGGGGCGCTTCTCGCGGCGATAGCCTTTGCTGAGGCTCCGGACCTGCTTGCGCATGGCGGCGAAGTCGTCGTTCACGACGCCCACGTCCGCGAGCACCGTTTCGAGGACGGCCTTGAGCTGCGCCCGCTCCGCCTCACCCATCGCCGGGACGTGGATGTGGATCAGGCTCTCGCGGTTCTCTTCGGACCGCTCGCCCTTTCGGGAGACAACCTCGAGCCCCGTCACGCGGCCCTCGGCGTCCCGGTCCACATGGAGGATGGGGTGGGCGGCGAGCTTCAGCTCCAGTCCGCGCTCGATGACCTCGCCGACCACGGAGGTGTAGAGGAAGGCCATGTCGTCGTTCACCGCCTCGATAACGGTGACCGGCCCGCCATGAAGCTCAGGATTGAAAATGCGCACGGAGGACTGCCCCCGGGGGCGGCTCGACACGTGGGACCAGGCCTCGGTGAGCAGCAGGGCGACACAGGATGGCGTGAGGGGCACGAGATCTTCGAGCGCCACGGCGGCAAGAAAGGTGTCGATGAAGCCCTCCGGCAAGAACGGGGCCTGGGCCGCGATCTGCGCCTTCAGATCCGTCAGGCTGGTGGGATCCCCCCAATTGATCGCGCCGGCTTGAAATCCCATGATGTTCATGGCCTTTCCCCTGTGGAGCAGCGGCCGGCTCCGGCTGCGGTGGATCCGGTAACGGGTGAGTTCCTGACCCGCGTTTTCAACCAGGCTGGCAACGCGACAATGACGAGGCGACGCTATGGCAACGAAGGTGAGGGCTGGCGTGGGCGCGGAAAAGGGCAAAAGCGGGACCGCTGAAATTAAAGGCACGCCTGCGAAAAAGGCGGCTGCCGGCAAGGCGCCTGCCAAGGCGGCGCCTGTCGCCGTCGCAAAGGCGGTTCCGGCCGCGGCGCCCGCGCCGGCGCGGGTGCGGGACGATCTTCCCGCCATCGCCCTTCCGCTCGCGCCTGCGGAGCTTGATGCGGCCAACCGCGCGTATTTCGACAAATGCCTGGAGAAGATCGGCTTCGTTCCGAACGTACTCCAAGCCTATGCCTTCGACGTGGCGAAGCTTTCGGCTTTCGCAGCCATGTATAACGATCTGATGCTCGCGCCATCCGGTCTTTCCAAGCTGGAGCGGGAGATGATCGCCGTGGTCGTTTCCGCGGTGAATCGCTGCTATTACTGCCTCACGGCCCATGGCGCGGCAGTACGGCAGCTCTCCGGCGATCCCATCCTCGGCGAGCAACTGGTGATGAATTATCGCGCCGCCCGGCTCGATCCGCGCCGCCGCGCCATGCTCGATTTCGCCGCCAAGCTCACCGAGCGCCCCAACGAGGTGGAGGAGGAGGACCGCGAGGCCCTGCGCCGCGTCGGCCTCTCGGAGCGGGACATCTGGGATGTGTCGGCGGTGGTGGGCTTCTTCAACATGTCCAACCGAATCGCCTCGGCCACCGACATGCGGCCCAACGAGGCCTACCACGCCCAGGCCCGCACCCTGCCCGAGTGAGCGGGGCCGCTCCGGTCCTCTCGTGCCCGGTCGATGCAGGACCCTTTCAAACGGCGGCACCACCTTTCGGTGCGCAGGCTGGCGGCTGGCGCACCGAAGTTGTATTTCATGGAATGATGTATCCCATGAAATACAACTGGAGACGGGCATGGCATTCTTGACGTGTTCGGTGCGTAGCAGGCGCCGGCGGGGGGCGGTGCACGCCCTGTTCCTCCCGCTGCTTCTGGCGGCTGAATTTCTGGCGGCGGGCGGCGGAGCGGGCAGGGCGCAGCCGGCCGCGCCGGCGCAGGATTGCGACCGCGCCGCCTGGCCGCTCGCGGACGACCGGGCGCGGCTCTCGGCGCCTGGCCTGCGTCCGGTCAGGCCCGGCGACGTGCTGGTTCTGCCGCTCCATGGCGCGCTGCGCTTCATCCTCGTGCCGCAGCCGGGGGCGAATCTCCCCGTTCCGCCGCGCACGGGCGAGGAGGGGGCCTTCGCCGGCGTGGTGGACCTGCAGGTGCCGGCGCCCGAGCGGGTGTGGCAGGTCACAGTTTCGGCAAATGCCTGGATCGACGTGGTGGTGGACGGCCGGCCGCTGACACCCGTCGCCTTCACTGGCGTGCACGCCTGTCCGGGCCTGCGCAAGAGCCTGCGCTTCAGGATTCCGAGCGGTGATGTCCGGCTTCAGGCGTCGGGCGCGGAGGGCGCGCGGCTCGATTTCCTGGTCACGCCCGTGGATTAAGCAGTCGTCAGGCTGCGCTGCACATCCACAAGCTAAGATCGAGATAGACAAACGTCGCGATAGCAGTCTATTGACGCTTCCATGGCGCAACGTGCTAGTTTGCGCCGCAAGATGAAGTGCACCGCAAAAGGTGCCGATCCGGAGGAAATTGGCCAGGGGAACGCTCGCTGTCTCCACCGGCCGCAATAGCGAGGGCACCTTACGATCATGGACACCGTCTCAGACGTGCCCTACATCGTTGAAGCGTCTGGTCTTACCAAGGAATTCAAAGGATTTGCTGCGGTCAAGAACGTTGACCTCAGGATCCGCCGGCACACCATTCACGCCCTCATCGGGCCGAATGGCGCGGGCAAGACCACCTGCTTCAACCTGATCACCAAGTTTCTGGAACCGACCCGCGGCACCATCCGCCTGAACGGGAAGGACATCACGCGCACGCCGCCGGCGGATGTGGCCCGGCTGGGCATGGTGCGCTCGTTCCAGATCTCGGCGACGTTCCCGCACCTCACTGTGCTGGAGAATGTGCGCATCGCGCTGCAGCGTCCCATCGGCAACTCCTTCCATTTCTGGAAGTCGGAGACTTCGCTGGACGCGCTGAACGACCGCGCCATGGCTTTGCTGGCCGATGTGGACCTGACCTCCTACGCCAAACATCTTGCGGTAGAACTTCCCTACGGCCGCAAGCGGGCGTTGGAGATTGCCACCACCCTGGCGCTGGAGCCGGAGATGCTGCTGCTGGACGAGCCCACCTCCGGCATGGGCCGCGAGGACATCGCGCGGACGTCGGACCTCATCAAGCGCGTTTCCGAGGGCCGCACCATCCTGATGGTGGAGCACAATCTCTCGGTGGTCTCGGACCTCTCCGACATGATCACCGTGCTCGCCCGCGGCGAGATCCTGACCGAGGGGCCGTACGCCGAGGTGTCCAAGAACCCGCAGGTGATCGAGGCCTACATGGGCACCGGTGGAGCGCATTGAGATGGCCGCATTGAACGGGACGGCGCCCCTTCTGTCGGTGAAGGACCTGCACGGCCACTATGGCGAGAGCCATGTGCTGCACGGCATGACCTTCGACGTGCATCCGGGCGAGGTGGTGACGCTTCTGGGGCGCAACGGCGCCGGCAAGACCACCACCATGCGGGCCATCATGGGCCTGTTGCGCAAGCGCGCCGGCTCCATCCGCTACGAGGGCACCGAGACGGTCGGGCTGCAGCCCAACAAGATCGCCCGGCTCGGCATCGCCATCTGCCCCGAGGAGCGCGGCATCTTCGCCTCGCTCTCGGTGCGCGAGAACCTGCTGCTGCCGCCGGTTGTCCTGCCCGGCGGGCTCTCCGTGGACGAGATCCACGAACTGTTCCCGCGCCTCGAGGAACGGCGCAACAGCCAGGGCACCAAGCTGTCGGGCGGCGAGCAGCAGATGCTGGCCATCGCCCGCATCCTGCGCACCGGCGCCAAGCTCCTGCTTCTGGACGAGCCCAGCGAGGGTCTCGCCCCGGTGATCGTCCAGCACATCGGCCAGATCATCCGGGACCTCAAGAAGAAGGGGTTCACGGTTCTGCTCGTGGAGCAGAACTTCCACTTCGCCTCCACCGTCGCCGATCGCCACTATGTGGTGGAGCACGGACGCGTGGTGGACATGGTCCCCAATGACAAGATCGCGGAAAACGCGGCACGTCTCGAAGCGTTCCTCGGCGTCTGACGCCGGGTTCCTGACAGAGAAATCCGGCTTGCAGCCGGTGGGAGGAAACACATGCGTCTTGCAGCCATTTTCCTGGCGGCCAGCAGCCTCATGGGCGCCGGCGCCGCTTACGCCCAGGTTCCGGTGAAGATCGGCGTCCTCAACGACCAGTCCGGCCTTTATGCCGACCTCGGCGGCCAGGGCTCGGTGTGGGCCGCCAAGAAGGCGGTGGAAGACTTCGGCGCCGCCGCCAAGGGCCTCAAGGTGGAGGTGATCTTCGCCGACCACCAGAACAAGGCGGACGTGGGCACCTCGGTCGCCCGCCAGTGGTATGACGTGGACGGCGTGGACGCCATCTTCGACACCCCCAATTCCGGCGTCGCCCTCGCGGTCAGCGGCGTCACCAAGGAAAAGAACAAGGTCTTCATCAATTCCGGCGCGGCGTCGTCCGACCTCACCGGCAAGGCCTGCACGCCCAACACCGTGCACTGGACCTACGACACCTGGGCGCTGGCCAACGGCACCGGCAAGGCGATCGTGAAGACCGGCGGCGACACCTGGTTCTTCCTCACCGCCGACTACGCCTTCGGCCATGCCCTGGAGCGCGACACCGAGGCGGTGGTGCTGGCAAACGGCGGCAAGGTGGCCGGCAAGGTGCGCGTGCCGCTCAACAATGCCGATTTCTCGTCCTTCCTGCTGCAGGCGCAGTCGTCGAAGGCCAAGATCATCGGCCTCGCCAATGCCGGCGGCGACACCATCAACTCCATCAAGCAGGCGGCCGAATACGGCATCGTGGAGGGCGGCCAGAAGCTCGCCGGCCTGCTGATCTTCCTGACCGACGTGCATTCGCTCGGCCTGAAGGTGGCGCAGGGCCTGAACCTGACTTCGGCCTGGTATTGGGACATGACCGACGCCAACCGCAAGTTTGCCGACGCCTTCGCGGCGGCCAACGGCGGCAAGCGGCCCACCATGGTGCAGGCCGGCGTCTATTCCGGCGTCACCCATTATCTGAAGGCGGTGGAAGCCCTCAAGTCGGCCAAGGACGGCGCTGCCGTGGTGGCCGAGATGAAGAAGATCCCCACCGATGATCCGCTGTTCGGCAAGGGCGAGGTGCGCGCCGACGGGCGCCACATCCACCCCATGTTCCTGTTCGAGGTGAAGAAGCCGTCGGAGTCGAAGGGCCCCTACGATTACTACACCCTGAAGGCGACCATTCCGGCGAACGAGGCCTTCCGTCCCATCGGCGAGGGCGATTGCCCGCTGGTGAAGAAGGGCTGATCCTCCAATGCAGGCGGGCCGGCCTTAAGGGCCGGTCCGCATCCTCCTGACGAGACGGATCTTCGATGTTCGAGCTTCTCGGCATTCCTCCGCAGGCCCTGTTCGGGCAATTGCTGCTCGGCCTGATCAACGGCGCCTTCTACGCCATGCTGAGCCTCGGGCTCGCGGTGATCTTCGGCCTTCTGAACGTGATCAACTTCACCCACGGCGCCCAATACATGATGGGCGCGTTCGGGGCGTGGATGCTGCTCAACTATGCCGGCATCCCGTTCTGGGGCGCGCTGGTGCTGTCGCCCATCATCGTGGCGGCCATCGGCATGGTGATCGAGCGGACCCTGCTCAAACGGCTGTACCATCTCGATCATCTCTACGGGCTGTTGCTCACCTTCGGCCTCGCCCTCATCCTCGAGGGCCTGTTCCGGCGGCAGTACGGCTCCTCGGGCCTGCCCTACAACAATCCCCTGCCGGGCGGCACCAACCTCGGCTTCATGTTCCTGCCCAATTACCGCGCCTTCGTGGTGGTGGCCTCCCTCGTGGTGTGCATCGCCACCTGGTACGTGATCGAGCGCACCAAGCTCGGCTCCTACCTGCGCGCCGCCACCGAGCGGCCGGACCTGGTGCAGGCCTTCGGCATCGACGTGCCGCGCATGATCACGCTCACCTACGGCTTCGGCGTGGGCCTCGCCGCGCTCGCCGGCGTGCTGGCCGCGCCGGCCTACCAGGTGAGCCCCACCATGGGCTCGAACCTCATCATCGTGGTGTTCGCTGTGGTGGTGATCGGTGGCATGGGGTCCATCATGGGCGCCATCGTCACCGGCTTCGGCCTCGGCATCGTCGAGGGCCTCACCAAGGTGTTCTATCCGGAGGCCTCCTCCACGGTGATTTTCGTCATCATGGCCATCGTGCTCATGGTGAAGCCCGCCGGCCTGTTCGGCACAGCCAAGTGAGCGCGGCGCGATGAGCACCTCCACCCCCACCCATCCCGCCGGCGCGCCCGCGGCCTCCGGCTCCGGCGCCAGCGTCGGCACCATCTTCGGCGTCCTCGCCATCGCGGTGCTGCTGGCGGCGCCGTTCGGCGTCTATCCCGTGTTCCTCATGAAGGTGATGTGCTTCGCGCTGTTCGCGTGCGCCTTCAACCTGCTGCTGGGCTACACGGGCCTGCTCTCCTTCGGCCATGCCATGTTCTTCGGCGGGTCGGCCTATGTGTGCGCCCACACCATCAAGGTGATGGGTTTCTCGCCGGAACTGGGCATCCTCGCCGGCGTCGTCTTCGCCGCCGCGCTGGGCTTTCTCTCCGGCCTGCTCGCCATCCGCCGCCAGGGCATCTATTTCGCCATGGTGACGCTGGCGCTGGCACAGATGTTCTTCTTCTTCTGCCTGCAAGCGCCCTTCACCGGCGGCGAGGATGGCCTTCAGGCGGTGCCGCGCGGGGCGCTGTTCGGCATCATCGACCTGACCAAGGACATCAACCTCTACTACCTGGTGCTGGCCATCTTCGTGTTCGGCTTCCTGGTCATCTACCGGGCGATCCACTCGCCGTTCGGGCAGGTGCTGAAAGCCATCCGCGAGAACGAGCCCCGCGCCATCTCGCTGGGCTACCGGGTGAACCAGTACAAGCTCGTCGCCTTCGTGCTCTCGGCGGCGCTGGCCGGCCTTGCCGGGGCCACCAAGGTGCTGGTGTTCCAGCTGGCCTCGCTCACCGACGTGGCCTGGCAGATGTCGGGCGAGGTGATCCTGATGACGCTGGTGGGCGGCATGGGCACCATCCTCGGCCCCATCGTGGGCGCGGCGGTGATCGTCACCATGCAGAACTACCTGGCCGGCCTGGGCGAATGGGTGCTGGTGATCCAGGGCGTCATCTTCGTGCTCGCCGTGTCCCTGTTCCGCCGCGGCTTCGTCGGCGAGGTCATCGCCATCATCCAGCAGTTCAAGGCCAAAAAGGCGGACTGATGCAGGCGGACTGATGCGCGCCGGCGGACACCGCCGGCTGAGCACATGCAGATCCCGCGGGCGACCGGCGTCGCCCGCGGGATCTTTTGTTTCAAGTCCTGCGCGTCACATTCCGCGCTTCAGATCTGAGGTCCCGGTCGCTGGCCGGCCGTGAAGGTCGCGCTCAGACCCGCCGCAGCCGGTCGAGGCCGACGATGAGAAGCCCCGCCGCCAGCCCCCACACCGGTGCGCCGAGGCCCAGGGCGGTGACCCCCGAGGCGGTGGTGGCGAAGGTGGCGACCGCCGCCACCCGGTGCTTCTCTTCATTCAGCGCCGCCGTCAGCGCGCCGGTCAGCGGGGTCAGCAGGGCGAGGCCGGCGATGGTGGCGATGAGGGCGGGCGGCAGGGCGGCGAACACCCCCACCAGCGAGGCGCCGGCCGCCGCCAGCAGCAGGTAGAAGCCGGCATAGACCGGTCCCGCCAGCCAGCGTCGCTTCGAATCGGGATGGGTCTCCGGCCCCGTGCACAAGGCAGCGGTGATGGCGGCCAGGTTGGTGGCATGGGCGCCGAACGGCGCGCTGGCCATGGAGGCGAGGCCGGTGACGGCGAGGATGGGCCGCACCGGCGGCATGTAGCCGCTCGCGCGCAGCACTGCGAAGCCGGGCAGGTTCTGCGAGGCCATCGTGACGAGGAACAGGGGCACGCCGAGCCCCACCAGCACCGAGGGCTCGAACCGCGGCGTGGTCCACACCAGGGCGGAGAGTTCGGGTGCCGGCATGGGGCCGACCCGGCCGAGCAGGACGGCTCCGGCGCCGCCCGCCACCAGCGCGGCGGGCACCGCCCAGTTGGGCGACAGAAGCCGCACGAGGAAGAACACCGCGATCACCGGCAGCACCAGGGCCGGCGATGCCGCCGCATGCTCGGCCAGAGCCATGACGAACCGGGCAAGCACGCCGGCCAGCATGGCGGCGGCCACCGCCACCGGAATGCGCGCCACCAGCGTGCCCAGGGGCTTCACCGCCGCGCACAGCACCACCAGCAGGCCGGCGACCAGAAAGGCGCCGGTGGCCGAGGCCATGCCGATCCCCGATCCGAAACCGGCGATGAGCGCTGCCCCCGGCGTGGACCATGCGGCGATGATGGGCATGCGGTAGCGCATGGAGAGCAGGGCGGAGCTTGCCGCGATGGCAAGGCAGATGGCGGCGACCCAGGAGGAGGCCTCGGCGGGGCTCGCCCCCACCTCGGCGGCGGCGGCGAGGATCAGGGCGAGGGTTCCGCCGAATCCCACGAGCGCCGCAACGAAGGCGGAGACGATGACGGAGACGCGCACGGGCCTGTCCTTGGCTGAATGGCGTGTGGGCGGGAGCGGCAAAGGAAAGGAAGGGAAGCCGCGGTCCGGATCAGGGCGCCTGCGCCGCCAGCACCGGGGCGAGGATGGCGATGGCCTGCCGCCGCGCCAGTGGGCCGAGGGGCTCGGGGGCGGCGATGTCGAGGGCGGTGAAGCGTACGAACACCACGGTGTGCGCCGCCTTGCGGGCAAAGCCCACGAACCAGCCGAACGGCCGCCCGCGGTCCAGGCCGCCGTCGGCGAGCCGGCCATGGCCGGTGCCGGTCTTGCCGAACACCGGCCAGCCGGCGGGCTGCTCCTCGATGGCCATGAGGCGCTCGGTGGCGCTGACCGCATCGGCAGAGACGGGCAGGGCGCCCTTCAGCATGCGGCGCAGGAAATCGATCTGCTCGCGCGGGGAGATGCGCAGCGACGAGGAGAGCCAGAAACGGACCAGCGGTTCGTCCTCGCCCTGCAGCCCGCCCATGTTCTCGTTGCCGTAGGCGAAGCCCTTCAGGTATCCGGCAATGCGCTCCCGCCCCAGGTCACGGGCGAGGATCTGGGAATACCAGACCACGGAATTGCGCATCCAGGAGCCCGGCGTCTGCGGGCCGCGCGCGGCTTCACGGTCGGGGTTTTCTCCCGGCGGCGGGGAGAAGACCGGCTGGGTCTCGCTTTTCAGCAGGCCGGCATCATAGCCCATGAGGGCGAGGGCGATCTTGAAGGTGGAATTGGGCGGATGGCGGGTGGCGCACAGGCCCTGCTTCGCCAGCACCCGCCCGGTGTCGAGATCGGTGGCGATGAAGCAGTCTTCCGCGGCCTGCGCCGGCGCAGTGGGCACCGCGGCGGCGAGGGCGAGGAGGAGGCCAAAAAGAGCGCGATTGAGGGAGGCGCCCCCGGTCCGGCGCGCACCCATCAGGAGGCTTTCGCCGGCTTCTCGACGAGGCGCGGGGCGTAGGTGTGCTCGGCGGCGGGGAAGGTGCGGGCGCGCACCTCGTCCGCATAGCTTGCCACCGCCTTCTCGATGTCCGGGCCGAGATTGGCGTACTTCTTCACGAACTTCGGCACCCGGTCGCCGAGGCCCAGCATGTCCTCCAGCACCAGGATCTGGCCGTCGCAGGCGGGCGAGCCGCCGATGCCGATGGTGGGGGGCGCCACCTCCTGGGTGATGCGGCGGGCCAGCGGCTCGGCGATGGCCTCGAGCACGATGGCGAAGGCGCCGGCCTCCGCGATGGCGCGGGCGTCGTCGAGGATGATGGAGGCTTCCGCGTCGTCCCGGCCGCGGGCCTTGAACGAGCCGAGGGTGTTGATGGCCTGGGGGGTGAGGCCCACATGGCCCATCACCGGCACGCCGCGATCCACCAGGAAGCGCACGGTCTCGGCCATGCGGCGCCCGCCTTCCAGCTTCACCGCTCCGGCGCCGGTTTCCTTCAGCACGCGGGCGGCGGTGTGGAAGGCTTCCGTATGGCTCGCCTCGTAGCTGCCGAAGGGCAGGTCCACCACGATGAGGGCGCGCTTGGTGCCGCGCACCACGGCGCGGCCGTGGACGATCATCATCTCCACGGTGACCGGCACGGTGGTCTCCATGCCGTGCATCACCATGCCGAGGCTGTCGCCCACCAGGATCACGTCCACATGGCGGTCGAGCAGGCGCGCCGTATGGGCATGGTAGGAGGTGAGGGAGACGATGGGCTCGCCTCCCTTGCGCGCCTGGATCTGCGGCGCCGTGATGCGGCGGGCATCGGCCTGACTGGACATGGCGTTCCTCTTACTTTTCTGACGCAGGCGGCCTCACATGACGGGCACGCCGATCACATAGGGATGAAATAGGTAGGCGAGCGCGGCATAGAGCACCAGCCCCCCGCCCACGACGAGCGCGTCGCCGGCATAATTGTTGGGCGCCACCGGCAGCGGATCGCCGCGCCGCTTCACCGCGATGCGGTCGTAGACCGCCCAGACCAGCACCGCGCCGAACAGCACGACGGAGGCCACGTCGCCATTGGCGAGGAGGTGGGCGAGGGCCCAGATCTTCACGCCCACCAGCATGGGATGCTTGAGCCAGGCCTTGATGTGGCTCGGCACATAGGCCGCCACCAGCGCGATGGAGGAGAACAGCATCAGCAGCACGGTGAGGTGGCGCAGGCCCCGCGGCGGGTTCCATAGGTCCGGTGCGCCGGAGGCCCGCCACAGGGCGAAGCCATAGGCGGTGAGCAGCAGGCCGCTGATGGCGAGGAGGGAGAAGAAGCCCTTGTAGGCAGCTTCCCCGACCTGGGCGATGAGCTTGGCCCGAAGCCCCCGAAGGCTACCCACCACATGGATGCCGAGGAAAACGAAGAGGCCGAACAGCATCATCACCATGGATTGATCTCCTACGCCGGCGCACGGCTGGCAGCCCTGAAGGGCCGGCCGGTCACGGGGCCGACGCGCGGACAATAGACCATTTCGAAGGAAAGTGGGCGGCGCTCTGCGTGAAGAAAATGCGACAGAACAAGCAACTAGGGCGTCTTCGCGCAGGCGTGAAGTGGGGGCGGCCAGACCGTGCAACGGGCGCGGCAGCGGAAAGGGTTACCCCCGACCGGGCGGGGCCATGCCGGCCGTGCAGCCTTGCGTTGCAGCCTTGGCGTGGCAGTATGATTTCCCCAAGGGGAGGAGGTGCAGCCATGGCAAAGGTAAGCGCCGGTTTCCATGCTGCGGGACGATCAGTCATGACGCTTGCCGCCCTGACGCTTGCCACGGTGAAGCGTGAGGTCTTGAAGCGTCAGGTCGTGAAGCGCTGGACGGGGGCAGGATGGCGGGCCGTGCCGGCGGCCGTGGCCCTGCTCCTCCTGTCGGGGGCCCTGTTCCGGGCCGAGGCGGCGGTGGTGGTGGCGCGGGTGGACCTGTCGTCCCAGCGCATGACGGTCTCGGTGAACGGGGTGCCGCGCTATTCCTGGCTCGTCTCCACCGCGCGGCGGGGCTACGTGACGCCCACCGGTGTCTACCGGCCGCAGCGGCTCTACCGCGAGTATTATTCGCGCAAGTACTACAACTCGCCCATGCCCTATTCGATCTTCTACAGCGGCGGCTTCGCCATCCACGGCAGCTATGCGGTGAGCCAGCTGGGGGGGCCGGCCTCCCATGGCTGCATCCGCCTGCATCCCGGCAATGCGGCCACGCTCTATGGGCTGGTCCGGACCTATGGCCCCGGCAATACGGCGATCGTGATTACCCGCTGAGGCGCCGGCAGCTCGCTGCGCCTCAGATGAAGTACAGCACCGTAAGGAGCGCGAAGCACGGCACCAGGAAGATGATCGACCAGACCATGTAGCCGAAGAAGCTTGGCATCTTCACGCCGCGGTGGCGGGCGATGGAGAGCACCATGAAGTTCGGCGCGTTGCCGATATAGGTCATGGCGCCCATGAACACCGCGCCGGCCGAGATCGCCTCCAGCGTCACCGCCAGCGGCCCCATGAGCTGGTGCGGGTCGCCGCCGGCGAGATTGAAGAAGACGAGATAGGTGGGCGCATTGTCGAGGAACGCCGAGAGCGCCCCCGTCAGCCAGAAATACCACACGTTCACCGGCTGCCCGTCCGCTCCCGTCACGAGGTCCACCAGCGGGGAGAAGGCGCCGCGCGAGCCGGCCTTGAGAATGGCGATCACCGGTATTATGGTGAGGAAGATGGCGGCAAACAGCTTCGCCACCTCCCGGATGGGCTCCCAGTCGAAGCCGTTGCGCTCGCGCACGATGGCGGGGGTGATGGCGAGGGAGACGAGGGCGAGGACCACCAGCAGCACGTCGCGCACGATCCACTGCAATTCCACATGGGTGCCGTAGATGTTGAAGGTGACGCCGGGCTTCCACAGGGCGCTGAGCAGGATGGCGCCGATGATGCCCACCAGCAGCGGCAGGTTCTGCACGCCGCGCAGGCCGATTCCTTCGGTCGGCGGGGTCGGATCGGGCCGCCGCACGGCGGCGTCCTCCTTCGCGTAGAAATAGCGGTCGAGCAGGTAGAAGGCGACGAGCAGGATTGCCGCGATCACCGCCGTGTCATGCAGCAGGTGGGTGGTGGTCCAGAAGAAGTTCACGCCCTTCAGGAAGCCGAGGAACAGGGGCGGGTCACCCAGCGGCGTCAGCGAGCCGCCGATGTTGGACACCAGGAAGATGAAGAAGACCACGGTGTGCACATTGTGCCGCCGGTCGTCATTGGCGCGCAGCAGCGGCCGGATGAGCACCATGGAGGCGCCGGTGGTGCCGATGAGACTCGCGATCAGGGTGCCGATGGCGAGGATGAGGGTGTTCACCGCCGGCGTGCCCTTGATGTTGCCGGTCACCAGCACCCCGCCGGAGACCGTGAACAGGGCGAACAGCAGGATGATGAAGGGGATGTATTCCAAGAGCGCGGTGTGCACCACCTCGTGACCCGTGGCCGATGGGCCGTAGACGGCGGCGAAGGGCACCACGAAGGCGAGGCCCCAGAACAGGGCCACCTTGCCGTAATGGTGATGCCAGAAGTGGCTCGCCAGCAGCGGCAGCAGCGCGATGGACAGCAGCATGCCGGCGAACGGGATGGCCCAGAGCGGGGAGAGCCGCGCCCCGTCGAGAACCGGCAGGCCCTGCGCCGCGTCGGCGGGCGAGGCGGCCATCAGCGGCAGTGCCAGGATGAGCGTGAAGGGGGGCAGGGCAAAAGCGGCCGCGGACCTGAGACCAAACTTCATCCCGCGACCCTGCGCTGCCATCGCCACCCCCTCGGATTACCCATCAGGGTTTGATGGACGAAGCGGACGCCGGTGGCAAGGTGAAGCTCGGCGAGGTGGTGCCTCGGCCCGCGCCCCGCAGGCCACCATGGTGCCCTCGGGGCGGGGCGCCGTGGCCACGGTCCCTGCCACGTCCGGCACCTGCCACGACCGGGAGAACGGTTGACCGGGCGGCCTGTTTCTGTCCTAGTCCCGCCCGATTTTACCCTTGACGGATCCATGACCCAAGATCGTACGCCGGAGCGCGCCCAGGATCGTGCGCAAGACCGTAGCCCTGACCGCTACAATGCCCGCGAAGCCGAACCCCGGTGGCAGAAGACCTGGGCCGAGCGCGGCATCTTCCGCACGCGCAACGACGACCCGCGCCCGAAATTCTTCGTCATGGAGATGTTCCCCTATCCGTCGGGGCGCATCCATATCGGCCACGGCCGCAACTATGTGATGGGCGACGTGCTCGCGCGCTACAAGCGCATGCAGGGCTTCAACGTGCTCCATCCCATGGGCTGGGACGCCTTCGGCCTGCCGGCGGAGAATGCCGCCATCGAGCGCGGCATCCACCCCAAGAGCTGGACCTACGAGAACATCGCCTCCATGCGCGAGCAGCTCCAGCTGCTCGGCCTCTCGCTGGACTGGAACCGCGAGATCGCCACCTGCGACCCGTCCTATTATGCGGAGCAGCAGCGCATCTTCCTCGACTTCCTCGACAACGGCCTCGCCTATCGCAAGGAGAGCGAGGTCAATTGGGACCCGGTGGACAACACCGTGCTCGCCAACGAGCAGGTCATCGACGGGCGCGGCTGGCGCTCGGGGGCCATCGTGGAGCGGCGCAAGCTGTCGCAGTGGTTCCTGCGCATCACCGATTTCGCCCAGGAACTGCTGGACGCCCTCGATACGCTGGACCGCTGGCCCGAGAAGGTGCGCCTCATGCAGCGCAACTGGATCGGTCGCTCGGAAGGCATGGAGGTGCTGTTCGAGTTCACCAGGGCCTCGGTTGCGGCGGGCGCCCTGCCGGCGGCGGCAAAGGCGGTAAAGGTCTACACCACCCGTCCGGACACCCTGTTCGGCGCCTCCTTCCTCGCGCTGTCTCCCGACCATCCGCTGGCGCAGCATCTGGGGCAGAAGGATGCGGCCCTCGCTGCCTTCATCGCGGAATGCAAGCGCGGCGGCACCTCGGCCGAGGAGATCGAGACCCAGGAGAAGATGGGCTACGCGACCGGGCTCGAGGTCGTCCACCCGCTGGACGACAAGCGCACCGTGCCGGTCTATGTGGCCAATTTCGTGCTCATGGACTACGGCACCGGCGCCATTTTCGGCTGCCCGGCCCACGACCAGCGCGACCTCGACTTCGCCCGCAAGTATGGCCTTTCCGTCACCCCCGTGGTGCTGCCGGCGGAGACCGACCCCGGCGCCTTCGCGGTGGACGACGTGGCCTATGACGGCGACGGCACCCTGTTCAATTCCGGCTTCCTGGACGGCATGAGCGTGCCGGACGCGAAGGAGGCGGTGGCCCGCCGGCTGGAGCGCTACCGCATCGGCGACGAGCCGCAGGGCACGCGGCGGGTGAATTTCCGCCTGCGCGACTGGGGCATCTCGCGCCAGCGCTATTGGGGCTGCCCCATCCCGGTGATCCATTGCGATGCCTGCGGCCCCGTGGGCGTGCCGCGCGAGCAATTGCCGGTGGCGCTGCCCGACGATGTCACCTTCGACCGTCCCGGCAATCCGCTGGACCGCGCCAAGGCGTGGCGCGACGTGCCGTGCCCCAGGTGCGGCAAGCCGGCCCGGCGCGAGACCGACACCATGGACACCTTCGTGGATTCGTCCTGGTATTTCCTGCGCTACGCCTCGGACAACCCGCAGGTGCCGCTGGACAAGGATGCGGTGGCCCACTGGTTGCCAGTGGACCAATATATCGGCGGCATCGAGCATGCCATTCTGCACCTGCTCTATTCGCGCTTCTTCACCCGCGCGCTGAAGAAATGTGGCCGCGTGGACCTGGACGAGCCCTTCGCCGGCCTGTTCACCCAGGGCATGATCGTCCATGAGACATATAAGGATACCGCCGGCAAGTGGCTGTTCCCGGAGGAGGTGAAGCTCCTCGGCAACGGCAAGGCCATCAAGATCGCCGACGGCTCGGATGTCACCGTCTCCCCGCCGGAGAAGATGTCCAAGTCCAAGCGCAACGTGGTGGCCCCCGAGGTGGTGGCGGATACCTACGGCGTGGATTGCGCCCGCTGGTTCATGCTTTCCGACACCCCGCCCGAGCGCGACAGCGAATGGACGCAGGGCGGCATCGAGGGCGCCTGGCGCTTCGTGCAGCGGGTCTGGCGGCTGGTGAACGAGGCGGTGGAGCTGGGCGCGCCCGCGGGCACGCCGCAGCCGGATGCCTTCTCGCCCACCGCCACCGGCCTGCGCCGGGCCGCCCACGGCCTTGTGGCGACGGTGGCCGAGGACATCGAGCGCCTGCGCTTCAACGTGGCGGTGGCCCACGTGCACGAATTCGCCAACGCTTTCGGCAGCGCCATCGCCGCGGCCCGGGCGGAGAAGGACGTTCCGCCGGACCTCGCCTTCGCCCTGCGCGAGGCGGCGGAAATGCTGGCGTCGGTTGTCGCGCCCATGGTGCCGCACCTGGCGGAGGAATGCTGGGTCGCCCTTGGTGGCTCGACGCTGGTGGCGCAGGCCCCGTGGCCGAAGGTGGAGGCCGACCTGCTGCGTCAGGACACGGTCACACTTCCGATCCAGATCAATGGCAAGAAGCGCGATGATATCGTCGTGCCGCGCGATGCGACGGCGGCGGAAGTCGAAGCCCTGGTGCTGAAGCTGGAAAGCGTGCAGCGGGCACTCGACGGCCGCGCGCCAAAGCGTATCATCGTGGTGCCGCAGAGGATCGTGAATGTCGTTGCCTGATCCCTCGACCCAAGTGTCGCGCCCCGCCTCCCGGCTGGGGCGGTTTGCCCGTGCACCGCTCGCGGCGCGGCTGGCGCTGGTGTGCGCCCTGTCCGGCGCGCTGGCCGGCTGCTTCCAGCCGCTCTATGCGGAAAATTCCACGGTGGGCGGTCCCGCCCTCATGGACAAGTTCCGGGACGTGGATGTCATCGAGATCCGGGGCCGGCTGGGCAACGACCTGCGGAACGACCTCATCTTCGCCCTCACCGGCGGGTCGGGAAATCCGAAGGGTGCGCCGCTTCAGCTCATCATCGCGGTGGATACGTCCACATCCACGGCGATCGTGAACTCGTCCTCGGGCCTGCCCGAGAACCAGGTGATCCGCGTGACCGCCAACTGGCGCCTGGTGAAGGCGGCAGACGATCCGAAGAAGGTGGTGATCGTGACCACCGGTGCGGCATCCGGTACCGCCACCATCGACACGAGCGACCAGCGCTTCGCCAATTACAGCGCCACCATCGACGCCGAGAAGCGCGCCGCGCGCGGTGTCGCGGATCAGATCAAGGCCCAGCTTGGCGCCTTCTTCATCCGGAACCCCAGCGCCCCCGGCTCGGCGAGCTGAGCCGTGGTCGCGGTGCGGCCCGGCGACGCCGAGACGGCGCTCGCCCGGCGCGACCCGGGGAAAAGCGTCGTCCTCATCTTCGGGCCCGATACAGGCCTCGTGCATGAGCGCGCCCAGGGCCTGGTGCGCCGGGCCGTGCCCGATGCGCATGATCCGTTCGCCCTGGTGCGCCTCGAAGGCGACGATATCTCCTCCGACCCGCGCCGCCTGATCGACGAGACCTCCACCATTGGCCTGTTCGGCGGCGAGCGGGTGGTGTGGGTGCGCGCCGGCAGCCGCAACATCGTGCCGGCGCTCCAGCCGGTGCTCGCGGGCCGCTGCGATGCGCTGGTGGTGGTGGAGGCCGGGGACCTCAAGAAGGGCGCACCCTTGCGCGCCCTGTGCGAGAACGCCCCCAACGCCCTTGCCATCGCCTGCTATGCCGACAGCGACCGCGACCTCTCCCGCTTGGTGGATTCCATGATGGCCGAGGCGGGCCTCGCCATCGACCGCGACGCTCGGGACCTGCTGGTCTCCCTCATCGGCGGCGACCGCCTGGCTTCGCGCGGGGAGATCGCCAAGCTCATCCTCTACGCCCAGGGGCAGCAGCGGGTGAGCCTTGAGGATGTGCGCACCATCGTGGGCGATGCCTCGGCGCTGGCCCTCGACGACGTGGTGGATTCGGCGCTGGCCGGAGAAACGCGGGAGGCGATGGCCGCCCTCGCCAAGGCCCTCGGCGCCGCGACGCGGCCCGATGCGGTGCTCGGCAGCCTCCTGCGCGCGCTCACCGCCCTGCACCCCATGGCGCTGGCCGTGGCCGCCGGGGCGAGCCCCGACCAAGTGGTGGGCTCGGCCCGCCCGCCGGTGCATTTCTCCCGCAAGGCCAAGCTGGAGAAGGCCTTGCGGGCGCTTGATCCGGACCGCTGCCTGAAGGCGCTGCTGGCGGTGGACGACGCCGTGCTCGCCGCCCGACGCAACGCGCCCCTCGCCCCCGCCATCTGCGAGCGGGTGGTGCTTCAGGTGGCCCAGCAGGCAGGGCGGGGACGGCGGTAGAAGGGGAGGGTCAGACGGCTTCGTCGGGTTTGAGCGCCCGGAAATGCCCCTTCGCCTGCAGCCAGCCCAGGGCGACGAGGCCCGGCAGGCCCGCCACCGCGGTGAGAGCGAAGAACAGCGGCCAGCCCGACGCCTCGGCGATGGCGCCGCTGGAGGAGCCGAGCAGGGTCCGGCCCACGGCGGTGAGCGCCGTGAGCAGCGCATATTGGGTGGCCGTGTGCTCGCGCGCCCCGCACAGGGCGGAGAGATAGGCAACGAAGATCACGGTGCCGATGGCGCTGGTGAAGTTCTCCACCAGGATCACGCCGGTGAGCACGCTCGCGTTCGGCCCGGCATAGGCCTGCGCGGTGAAGCCGAGGTTCGACGTCATCTGCAGCACGCCGGAGATCCACAGGCAGGTGACGAGCGGATAGGCGCGGGCGAGATAGGCGCCGACGAAGCCGCCGACGATGGTGCCGCCGAAGCCCACCACCTTCACGATTTCCACGTAGGTCGCCTTGCTGAAGCCGATGTCCAGCACGAACGGCCCGGTGAGCACGCCGGCGAAGGCATCGCAGAATTTGAACAGCATGACGAACAGCAGGACCATCACCGCCTGGTCGCGGGTGAGGAAGTCGCGGAACGCCCCCACCGTGGTGGCGATGAGCCGGTGTCCGGTGCCCTCGCCCGCGACCCGTTCGGGGGCCTTCGGCTCGCGGGCGAACAGGGTGGCGATGACGCCGATGGCCACGCACGCCCCCGCGAGCATGTAGCCCCAGAACCAGCTCGTAGCCCGCGGCAGGCCGTGCGCTTCCTCAAGGTACGCCACCAGGGCGATGACGCCGGCGCCCGTCGCCAGCATGGCCAGCCGGTAGCCGGTGACGTAGCCCGCCATGCCGGCGGCCTGCTCGCTGGAGGTGTCCAGCCGCTCCACGCGGAAGGCGTCCACCGCGATGTCCTGGGTGGCGGAGGCGATGGCGACCGCCAGCGCGCAGGCCGCCACCGCGAACGGGGTTGCCACCGGGTCCTGCACCGCGAGCGCGGCGATGGCGGCCATCAGCACGATCTGGCAGGCCAGCAGCCATCCGCGCCGCCGGCCCAGCAGCCGCGACAGCAGCGGCACGTCGACGGCATCGAGCACCGGCGCCCAGAGGAACTTCAGGGTGTAGGGCAGGCCCACGAGGCTGAAGAGGCCGATGGTGGTGAGCGTCACCCCCACGTCCTTCATCCACAGGGCGAGGGTGCCGCCGGTGAGCGCCAGAGGCAGGCCCGAGGAGAAGCCGAGCAGGCTGACGCTCAGCACGTCGCGCTGGGTATAGAGCGCGAACGCCTCCTTCAGGGAGCGGCGCTGCGGCGCGGAGCCGCCGGACGGGCTGAGGGTTTGCTCGGTCATGTGGATCCTTCGGCCGTTGCCGGGGCCGGCGCGGCCGAGGGTGCCCGCGCCATGCCTGTTCCGACCGTTTAAGCCTGACCGGTGAAAAGGTCCCTACTGCGGCGGAAGCCGTCAGGCCTGGGACTGGCTCCAGAGCCCGGCTTCCACCTTGGAGACCGCGATCACGGCCTGGGTGCGGCTTTCCACGCTGAGCTTCTGCAGGATGGCGGACACGTGGGCCTTCACCGTCGCCTCCGAGACGCTCAGCTCATAGGCGATCTGCTTGTTGAGCCGGCCTTCGGACAGCATCATCAGCACCCGCACCTGCTGCGGCGTCAGGGTGGCGAGGCGGGAGATGATGGCATCCGTCTCCGCATCGGCGCGGGCGGCGAGGCTGATGTCCGACGGCACGAAGGTCTCGCCCCCGAGCACGCCCGCCACCGCCTCGCGCATGGCGGCGACGCTCATGGTCTTGGGGATGAAGCCCGATGCGCCGAGGTCCATGCAGCGGCGGATGACGGCGGACTCTTCGTTCCCCGATACCACCACCACCGGCAGGCTGGTATATTGGGCGCGCAGATAGATGAGGCCGGAGAAGCCACGGGCCCCCGGCATGGTGAGGTCGAGCAGGATCAGGTCGAAATCGCGGTCGCGTTCCAGGAGCGCGGTCAGCTCGTCGAAGGTTCCGACCTCCTCGATGGTGGCGTCGGCATGACGCCCGAGCACCGCCTCGCGCAGGGCGCCGCGGAACAGGGGGTGGTCGTCGGCGATAACGAGGCGCAGGCTGCCCTCGGCGGCTTCTCCCAATGCTCCCTCCCCAACGGCTCCGCTCTTCTTATCGCCGCGGGGGATGGCGCCCGCGGCGAATCGGCTGGTCCGATCATCAATCCATGGCGGAGCGGTGACAAGCCGGTCACGCCATATGACCGATTGTTCCCGTGAATGCCAGCACCACCTCGCGGCGCTGGGGCCGGTCGCGGTGCTCGATCAGGTAAAGGCCCTGCCATGTGCCGAGCGCCATGCGGCCCTGGCTCACCGGGATGGACAGGCTGGTGTCGCTCAGAAGGGTGCGCACATGGGCCGGCATGTCGTCCGGTCCCTCGGTGTCGTGGACCCAGCCGAAATCGCGCGGCGCGAGGCTGTCGAGGGCGCTGAGGAGGTCCGTGCGTACATCCGGGTCGGCATTCTCCTGGATGGTCAGGGAGGCCGAGGTGTGGCGGCAGAACACCGTCAGCACTCCCGCGCCGGCGCCGATGTCGCCGAGGAAGGCCGCCGCCTCGGCGGTGATCTCGGTGAAGCCTTCGCCGGGCGTCTCCACCTTCAGGCGGGCCTCGGCGTGGCGCACGGCGTCGCTCAGGGTCGGGGCAGAGCGGGTGGTGCGGGCCATGATCGCGGGTCTCCTCCGGGGGATCAACCGAAACGGATGGTACCCCTTCGGTTCGAAAAGTTGATCCACCGGATCAATGAGTTGGGGTTCGAGCTGCGCGCGCCGGATGGAACCCGTCTGTCGCGCGCAGGTGAGCCCGACGGCGCCTGCGCGGATGATTTCTGCCGGCCTGGTTTCTGGTATCGGCGTCTTGCGTCCGGCGTTCGCGGCTCGTACCAGTTTTCGCATCCCCCCGTCTTCCCTCGCGATCGCGGCCGGCCGCCGCTGCCAAGGACTGTCGCCGATGTCGAAGCTGGTTCTCGATGCCGCCGTGTTCTCGCCGGCGGCCGTGGCGCCCGATACCCGCATGATCAACGACGCCATCGTCAAGATCATGAAGACCATTCCCGACCGCTGGGCGGCGCCGCTGCCGGAGATCCGCGCCGCGCGGCTGTCCGGCAACGGGGTCTTCCCGCTGGCGCCGTCGAGCGCGCGGGCGCGGCAGGAGACCATTCCCGGCCCGCGCGGCCCGGTGCCGGTGCGCATCTACATGCCGGACGGCCCGCCCAAGGGGGTCTACCTCCACATCCATGGCGGTGGCTGGACCGTGGGCTCGGCGCGGGAGAACGAGGGGATGCTGGACCGCATCGCCGGCCAATGCGGGCTCGCGGTGGTCTCGGTGGACTATGCGCTCGCCCCCGAGGAGCCGTATCCGGCCGGGCCCGACGATTGCGAGGCGGCGGCGCTGTGGCTGCTGAAGGAGGGCGGCGCGCGCTTCGGCACCGGGCGATTTGCCATCGGCGGCGAATCGGGCGGGGCGACGCTGGCGGTGGCGACCCTGGTGCGGTTGCGCGACAAGCACCAGCTTTCGCCGTTCTCGGCGGCGGTGCTGACCGCCGGCTGCTTCGACCTGCGCCTCACGCCTTCCGCGCGCAACTGGGGCGACGAGCCGCTGGTGCTAAACACCCGGGACATCACCTTCTTCGTGAACAATTATCTGAGGCTGGAGGGCAAGGCGGATGCGCCGGACGTCTCCCCCCTCCTCGGCAACCTGAAGGGGCTGCCGAAGGCGCTGTTCATGGTGGGCACGCGCGATGCGCTGCTCGACGACACCCTGTTCATGGCCAACGCCTGGCTCGCCGCCGGCAATGCCACGGCGCTCGATGTCTATCCCGGCGGCTGCCACGTCTTCATCGGCTTTCCCGGCACCCTCGCCGACCAGGGCCTGAAGCGCATGTGCACCTACCTGAGCGCGTTCTGAAGCCGGCGCAAGCCGGGCTCCGGCGCCGTCAGAGGCGCTCCTCCCCGGTCGGGGCGCGCAGCTCGTCGATGAGGCCCTTCAGGCGCCGGTAGAAGCGTTCCGCATAGGCGAACGCCTGGTCGAGATCGGTGGCGTCCGGCGCGGCGCCCGGCGGCGGCACCGGTCGTCCCGGCTGGGGCTGCATGCCGGCGGCGCGGCGCAGGGTGTCCACCTCGGCCTTGAGGCGGGCGATCTCGGCCTCATAGGCATCGCGGGTGTCCGGCACCGCCTCGCAGGTGAAGCCCGAGCGCCGCTTGGCGCACAGGGACACAAGGCCGGTTTCCCGGTCGAGCTTCAGTGCGCCGCCCTCCACCGGGGCGAACGCGAAGCGCGGCGCGGAGGTCTCGGCGGACGGTGCCGCCTGCGGCGTTCCTTGCGGCGTTCCTTGCGGCGCGCCCTGCGCCAGGGCGGGAGCGGCCGCGAGCGGGATGAGAACCAGGGCGCACAGCGTGACGAGGCGCAGATCAACGGCGGAACGGGTCATCATCGCCTCCCGTGTGGGGGCGGCGCGCGGCCGCCTTTGGCGAAACATAAGCGCTCCGCTCCCGGCCGGAAGGGGACGGCTTGATCTTTACAAGGTGCCCCAAGGCATAACGGAATGGGCATCCCCTTGGTCCGACCGCAACCGGTCCACCTCCCCATGCGCCAGAAGCGAACTTACGCCAGTGGCCGGAACGGCGGGCGGCCGCTGGCGAGGGCGTCGTCCAGCAGCTCGATACGGTCCTGCCCCCAGAACACCTCGCCGTCGAGCACGTAGGACGGGGCGCCGAATACGTCCGCCGCCATGGCCTTTGCCCGATTGTCCAGATAGGCGGTTTTCGCCGCCTCGCCCTGGGCCGCCGCGACGAGGGTGGCGCCGGGCAGGCCTGCGGCATCGGCGAGGGCGGCGATGACCTCCGGAAGGGCGAGATTTTCCTGCCGCTGCCAGACGCCGGAACAGATGCGGGCGATCAGGGCATCCACGGGCAGGCCGGCCTGAAGGGCGGCGATGATGGTCTGGTCCGCCAGCGTGCCGTCGAAGGGCCAGAAGGCCGGCGCGAGATGAAGCTCCACCCCGCGCTTTGCCCGCCAGCGCTGGAGTTCCACCAGCCGGTAGCGCTGGCGCTCCGGCGCCCGTTTGGCCAGCGGCAGGCCGCCGGTCTGCGCGAACACCGGCCCCAGTTCCACCGGATGGAAGGCCACGGTGGCCTTGTGCCGCTGCGCCACCGCCAGGAACGGCGCGTGGCCGAGGAAGCTCCACGGGCTGACGCAGGAGAAGAAATAATCGATGCGGCGGACAGGGGCTGTCATGGGGC
>NZ_JAIVFO010000209.1 GCF_029991245.1 Xanthobacter autotrophicus | reverse complement strand
CCCCTGGCCGCCCCCCTGGCCCGATCCACTTGCGCCGGAGAGAAGCGTGGCCCATTCGTCGAGGACCACGGCGCTGCGCGACGCGATGTTGGCCGCCGAAAGCGCGGCGAGGGTCACGCCTTCCAGCGTATAGCTCTGCTGGGCCGCGGGCATCAGGATCACCACCGAGCCGTTCAGCTCGACCACGGAGAAGTCCTGGGGCGTCAGCCAGCCGAAATCGAGCTTGTCCGTGGCGGGATCGAAGGCGAGCACCGTCTGCGTGTTCCAGTTCCAGGCCAGCGCCGTGGTGACGGCATCGCCGGTGCCGGGCGCGACCGTTCCGCCGCTTCCCGCCGGACTGGCCAGCGCCTGGCTCCATTCGGCGAGCACGGCGCTGTCCTGGCTCGCGATGCTGGCCAGGGAGAGCTGGGAGAGCGTCACCCCGTCCAGGATGTAGGTCTGGCGCTCGGCCGCCATGTAGATCACCACCGAGCCGTTGACCTCGGCAATGGAGAAGTCGGTCGCGGAAAGGCCGCTGAAATCGAGCTTGTCCGCGGCGGGGTCGAAGGCGAGCACCGTGTCGGTGTCGCGGGCGAAGGCGAGCGTGGTGAGGGTGCCGCCGGCTGGCGCGGCGGAGCCGCTCGCGGCAATCGCCGCGCTCCATTCCGCAAACACCGAGGCATCAAAGGCGCTGATGTTCGCCAGCGACAGATCGGAGAGGCTGACGCCTTCGAGCGTGTAGCTGTGGGAATTGGCCGGAAGAGTGATGACCACCGAGCCGTTCACTTCGGAAATGGTGAAGTCGTCGGCATTCAGCCAGCCGAAATCAAGGATATCCGCGGCAGGGTCGAATGTGACGACCTTATGAACGCCCCATGACCATGTAATTGTTCTCGTTGCCATGTTGCCGTCCGCCCCGTCGGGAACACCAAGGCACAGGGTGCACATGGCAAACGCAAGGGCAAGCAAAAAGCCACAACTCATGACCGCAAGGCGGTATCTGACCGTGTATTCGCAATTTGCGAAATAGCGTTTCTGGACCTCGCTTGTGGTTCGACTTGCAGCTGTGCAGACGCCCTGCCGTCTTCAGGACCGCCGGGAGGGCACGACGACCGGTTTTTCCTGCGCAACGGCCTGGATAATGAAGTCTATAGCCGCGCCAGCGCCCGCACATCCCAGGGGATCAGGACCGCACGGTCAACGGGACCGCCAGAGCAGGCCCAGCAGCGCGCCCGCGCCCACCGCCAGCAGCACCAGCAGGACGAGCACGGCCCCGGCCCCGGCGATGGTCAGAACATACGCCGCCCCGAGCGGCGCCAGGGCCTGGGCCAGAAGCGCCGGCCGCGCCAGCCGTCCCGCCAGCACCGGATAGCGTTCCGCCCCCAGCAGCGCGAGGGGGACCGACCCCTTGGCGATGGAGAAGAGGCCGTTGCCGGCACCGTAGGCGACGAGCGCCGCCGCGATGAGGGGGAAGCCGGCGGCCAGCAGCGCCAGCCCCACGCCCATGAGCCCCACCGCCCACGTCATGGTCCACAACGGGTGGTGCCGTCCGCCGCTGGCCTGTTCGATGGCGCGGGCGGCGACCTGGGATGGCCCGAGCACCGCTCCCGCCGCCACCGCCTCCACCAGGCTGAAGCCCTTCGCATGGAGCAGGGCCAGAACCTGAACGGACATGGTGGAGGCTATGGTCCCGATGAGGGTGACGATTCCTCCCAGCAGCAGGAAGGTGGCCAGCTCCCCGCCTTGAAGCACGATGGGCCGACCTCCGGCGCCCCCGTCCCGACGCCCGGTCCCGCGCCGTGGGGCAGGAAGCACCATCGCCAGCAGGGGAACGCACACCATCGCCTGCACCGCCGCATAGGCGAGGCAGGTGCCGCGCCAGCCGAGGTGCGCGGCAAGGAAGGCCGAGATCGGCCAGCACACGGTGCTGGCGAAGCCGCCCCACAGGGTGAGCGAAGTGATCGGGCGACGGGCTGCGGCGCCATAGAGCTGGCCGAGGGTGGCGAAGGCCGCATCATAGAGGCTCGCCGCCATGCCGGCGCCGATGATGCACCAGCCGAGGGCGAACAGGGGGAGGCTCGGCGCCAGCGCGATGGTGAGCAGCCCGAGGGACAGGAGGGCGCAGCCCGCCATCAGCACCGGCCGGCCGCCATGGTCACCGATCAGCGCGCCGACCCGCGGCGAGGCGAGCCCCGCCACCAGCAGCCCGAGGGACAGGCTGCCCACCACCCATTGCAGCGGCCAGCCGGTGTCCTCGGCGATGGGGGCGGCAAGGACCGCAAGCAGGTAGTAGGATGAGCCCCAGGTGAGGATCTGCACCACGCCGAGCGCGACGATGATACCTCGTGCCGCCCCCGGCGCCACGCCCTCCGCCTCGGCCGCCGTCCCGGCACCCTGCCCCGTCACCGCGCCGCCGCGTCGAGCGCGAGCCGGGCCTCCAGCGCCTCGGCGGCTTCCTTGCGCTCGCTGTAGCGGTCGGTGAGGGTGGGCGCCACGTCGCGGGTCAGCAGCGTGAACTTCACCAGTTCCTCCATCACGTCCACCACGCGGTCGTAGAAGGGGGAGGGGTTCATCCGCCCCGCGGGATCGAACTCCGCATAGGCCTTGGCCACCGAGGACTGGTTGGGGATGGTCAGCATGCGCATCCAGCGCCCCAGGATGCGCATCTGGTTGACGGCGTTGAAGGACTGGGAGCCGCCGCACACCTGCATCAGCGCCAGGGTGCGGCCCTGGGTGGGCCGGATGGCGCCGATGGCGAGGGGGATCCAGTCGATCTGCGCCTTCAGCACCGCGCTCATGGCGCCGTGCCGCTCCGGGCTGCACCACACCTGCCCCTCGGACCACAGGGCCAGCTCGCGCAGCTCCTGCACCTTGGGATGGTCCACCGGCGCGCCGTCCGGCAGCGGCAGGTCGTGGGGGTCGAAGATGCGGGTTTCGGCGCCGAAATGCTGCAGCAGCCGCTCGGCCTCCAGCGTCAGCAGGCGGCTGTAGGAGCGCTCCCGCAGCGAGCCGTAGAGCAGCAGGATGCGCGGCGGATGCCGGGACGGCGCGGCCGGGAGCAGCCGGTCGATGGACGGGATGTCGAGGAGGCGCGCGTCCAGGTTGGGCAGGGTATGGTCGCTCATGGCGTCTGGCGCGCCGGCTTTGCGGCCTGCCCCCCGCGCTCGTACCAGCCCTTGGAGCGGTTCACGATCCACACCACCGAGAGCATCACCGGCACCTCGATGAGCACCCCCACCACGGTGGCGAGCGCCGCCCCGGACTGGAAGCCGAACAGGGAGATGGCCGCCGCCACCGCCAGCTCGAAGAAGTTGGACGCCCCGATGAGAGCGGACGGCCCCGCCACGCAATGCTCTTCGCCTGCGATGCGGTTGAGGATGTAGGCGAGGCCCGAGTTGAAATAGACCTGGATCAGGATCGGCACCGCCAGAAGCGCGATGACCAGCGGCTGGGCGATGATCTGCTCGCCCTGGAAGCCGAACAGCAGCACCAGCGTTGCCAGCAGCGCCACCAGCGAGACCGGGCCGAGCTGCGCCAGCACGCGCTCGAGGGCTTGCGGCCCGCCCTGCGCCAGCAGCCGCCGGCGCACCAGCTGCGACACGATCACCGGCACCACGATATAGAGCACCACGGACAGCACCAGCGTGCCCCACGGCACGGTGATGGCGGAGAGCCCCAGCAGCAGCGCCACGATAGGCGCGAAGGCCACCACCATGATGGCATCGTTGAGCGCCACCTGGGACAAGGTGAAATGGGGTTCGCCGCGGGTCAGGTTCGACCACACGAACACCATGGCGGTGCACGGCGCGGCGGCCAGGATGATGAGGCCGGCGATATAACTGTCGATCTGGTCGGCCGGCAGCAGCGGGCGGAACAGCCAGCCGATGAACAGCCAGCCCAGAAGCGCCATGGAGAACGGCTTCACCGCCCAGTTCACCAGCAGCGTCACGCCGATGCCGCGCCAGTGGCGCCCCACCTCGCCCAAGGCGGCGAAGTCGATCTTCAGCAGCATGGGCACGATCATCAGCCAGATGAGCACCGCCACCGGGATATTCACCTTCGCCACCTCCACGGCGGCGATGGCCTGGAACGCCGAGGGCGCCAGATGGCCCAGCGCGATGCCGACGATGATGCACAGGCCGACCCAGACGGTGAGGAACCGTTCAAAAATGGACATGATCGCAATCTTTCTATCGGGCTTCAGCCGGCGGCGACGGGATGGCCGGCCTCATCCACCACCCGTTCGCCGTCTTCCTTGGTGAAGGCACCCTGCTGGGGCGGCAGCAGGTCCAGCACCAGCTCGGACGGCCGGCACAGGCGCACGCCCTTGGGCGACACCACCAGCGGCCGGTTGATGAGGATGGGATGGGCCATCACGGCGTCGAGCAGGGCGTCGTCGGTGAGCGCGGGATCGGCGAGGCCAAGCTCGGCATAGGGCGTGTCCTTCTCCCGCAGCGCGGCGCGCACGGTGAGGCCGGCGCGGGCGATGAGTTGGGCCAGAAGCGCCCGCGACGGCGGCGTCTTCAGGTATTCGATCACATGCGGCTCAATGCCCGCATTGCGGATCATGGCCAGGGTGTTGCGCGAGGTGCCGCAGGCGGGGTTGTGGTAGATGATCACGTCCATGGCGGGCCTCAGGCGACGTCGGTACGGGGCTGGGTGGTGCCGTCGAGCCGGCCGATCTCCCGCAGTTGCGCGCCGAGGGCAAGCCGGTCGAGCTTCGCCATGGGCAGCGCGGTGAAGACCGAGATCCGGTTCCGAAGATAGCGGAAGGCGGCGACGAAGGCGGCCTCCTTCTGGATGTCGGTGCCCTCCACCGCCGCGGGGTCCTCGATGCCCCAATGGGCGGTCATGGGCTGGCCCGGCCAAAGCGGGCAGGTCTCGCCGGCGGCATTGTCGCAGACGGTGAAGACGAAATCCATCACCGGCGCGCCGGGCGCCGCGAACTCCGCCCAATTCTTGGAGCGGAAGCCCTCGGCCGGATAGTCGAGGGCGCTCAGCACCTTCAGGGCAAAGGGGTTCACCTCGCCCTTCGGCTGGCTGCCGGCCGAGAAGGCCCGGAAGTGCCCGGCGCCGTCCTTGGCCAGGATGCTCTCGGCGAGGATGGAGCGGGCGGAATTGCCGGTGCACAGAAACAGCACGTTGTAGACGTGCCCGGTGATGGCGTCAGGCCTCTTCGCTTCAGGCATGGGGGTCCCCGGTGGGTTCGCAGGCGCAGGACAAAGCGGCGACGGCGGGGGCACACACTTCGGGGTGGCCCTGGCAACAGTCGCGCATGAGGAAGGCGATCAGCCCGGAGAGAGTCGGATAGACCGCGCTGTAGAGGATGGAGCGCCCCTCGCGCCGGGACAGCACCAGCCCCGCCTGCTCCAGGTGGCTCAGGTGAAACGACATGCGCGAGGACGAGGCCCCGCCCATGGCCGCGCCGATGGCGCCGGCGGGCAGGCCTTCCGGGCCGGCTTCCACCAGCAGCCGCACGATGCGCAGCCGCGTCTCCTGCGACAGGGCGGCGAAGGCGGCGAGGGCGTGGGCTTCATCCATCTCAACACCTCAATATGGATTGAGATATTGACTAAAGCGGATGGCGTTGGCAAGCGATTTGGTGGGGGCGCGCCTCCTTTCGAAACGAAGCGCCGTCACCCCCTCTTCCGCGTGCGGGGGAGGGCTGGGGAGGGGGCAGCCCCGCATGGAAAACGGCGCGACGCAGGGAGAGGCTCCAGCC
>NZ_JAIVFO010000208.1 GCF_029991245.1 Xanthobacter autotrophicus | reverse complement strand
GCGCAGGGGGAAATGGGGACGCAGGGCGCACTTGGAGCGCGCGGAGGAGAGGCTTTCGCTGCACCGCATCGCGGTGGGTCGAAGCTTAGCCGGCGTGCCATTTTCACGGCTCCGCGCGCTGTCCCGCTGCGCCTTGCGCCGTCGGGACTGGTTGCCATGGTCCTTGCCCCAGTCCTTGCCTTCGTCCTTGCCTCCTCGCCGGTCTGGGCGGGGGCCTGGACCCAGGAGGAAGGACACGGCCAGGTCATCCTGCAGGGCAGCGCGGTGCATTCGGGCTCCGAATTCGGCCCGTCTTCCGATCTCTACGACAGCCGGCCCTACGACAAGCAGGAGGCGACCCTCGTCTTCGAATACGGCGCCTCCGACTGGCTGACCCTCATCGTCGCCCCGCAATTGCTCTCGGTCGATCTGGGCGCGCCGGCGCCCTCCTCCTATGCCGGGCTTGGCTATACGGACGCGGGCGCACGGGCGCGGATCTATAATGAAAACAACATGGTGGTCTCCGCCCAGGTGGTCGGCCGCCTGCCCGGCACCGGCACTTCGCAGAGCGCGGCGGCGGTGGGCTACGAGGACGCCGAGCTTGACCTGCGGATGCTCGCGGGCTGGTCGTTCCCGCTCTTCGGCAAGGCCGCCTTCCTCGACGTGGAGGCGGCCCAGCGCCTGCGCTTCGGCGATCCGCCGGACGAGTTCCACCTGGACCTGACCTTGGGCGTGCGGGTGGCCGAGCGCTGGCAGGTCCTGGTCCAGTCCTTCAACGTGGTCTCGGAAGGGGCCGGGGAGGGGCCGTATTTCGGCGCCTCCTACGAATATTGCAAGCTCCAGCTTGGCGCCGCCTACGACCTGAGCGCGGCGGTGACGCTGGGGGCCGCTTTGGTGTCCACGGTCTTCGCCCGCAACGCGCCGCAGGAGAACGGCGTGGTGCTCACCGGCTTCTACCGCTTCTGACTTCAGCGCTGCCCGGGCGTCGTGGTGACGAGGCGGATGCCCAGCGCGATGGGTATGATGCCGACAAGGTCGAATGGCGGCACCCTTTCCCCCAGCAGCAGCCAGCCGAACATGAGCCCGAGCGGCGGCATCAGGAAGTGCAGGGCGCTGGCGCGGGTGGCGCTGGTGCGGCCAAGGATGAAGAACCACAGGCTGAACGCCCCCACCGACCCGGCGAGCGTGAGGTAGGCGAAGGACAGGGTCAGCGGCACGGTGAGATGCACGTCGGCGAGGTCCTCCCGCCACAGGGCCACCGGCAGCAGGGCGAGCCCGCCGGCCAGGCACTGGATGCCGCTGCCCACCCACAGGGAGGCCGAGGTGCGCACCCGCTTGAACAGCAGCGTTGCCGCCGCCAGCGTCACTAGCGCGCCGGCCACATAGGCCACGCCCACCGGATCCTCATGCCCCGCGACGATGCGCGAGCGCACCACCAGCGCCACCCCCGCCATGCCCAGCACCAGGCCGCCGAGCTTGCGGCCGGTGAGCCGTTCCCCCAGCAGGGGCGCCGCGGCCAGCGCGGTGAGCAGCGGGTTGGCGGAGATGAGCACGGCCGTCAGCCCCGACGACACATGGGTCATGCCCACATAGCTGAGGCCGAGATAGCAGGTGTTGTTGAGGATCCCCATCAGCGCCAGGGCGACGAGGTCGCGCCCGGTGAGCCGCGAGAATTGTTCGCGCGGCAGCAGGATCGCGCAGCCGATGAGAATGATGCTGCCGGCGAGGAGGAAGCGGAACGCCAGCAGCAGCAAAGGCGGGCAATCCGCCAGCGCGATCTTGGCCACGGCAAAGGCCGAACTCCAGATCAGGCAGAACAGGATGATCAGGAGCGGCAGGGCGTTGGGTCGGCCGGCGACGGCAGAAGGCGCCGCAAGGGCGCGGATGGGCAAACTCACGGGGACCTCCTTGACCGCCGAGGGCACCGTGTCGGGGACCCGCCTTGGCCAGAGACCACGAAATGAGGGAATTGAAAAATTGAATGTCATGATGTTGACTAGTGGATAATCGAATGAGGCCACCATGCTCGATATGGATCTGCTGAAAGCCTTCGTGAGCGTGGTGGATGCCGGCGGCTTCACCCGTGCCGGAGAGCGTGTCCACCGCACCCAGTCCACGGTGAGCCAGCAGATCCGCCGGCTGGAGGACCAGCTCGGCCATCAGCTGCTGGTGCGCGACACGCGCGGCGTGACCCCGACCGCCGAGGGCGAGCGGCTGCTCGGCTACGCCCGGCAGATCCTCGCCCTGGGGGCGGAAGCGCGCGCCGCGCTCACGGGGGCGCCGCCGCCCCGGGTGGTGCGGCTCGGCATTCCCGACGATTTCGCCCTGGTGGCGCTGACCGGGGTCATCGCCGAATTCGTTCGGGCCCGGCCAGGGGTGCGGCTCGCCGTCACCTGCGGCCTCAGCCGCGACCTGTCCTCCGCCATGGTGCGCGGCGAACTGGACATCGTGCTGATGAAGCGCGAGCCGGGCAGCGGCCCGGCGGAGGCGGTGTGGCCCGAGCGGCTCTACTGGGTGGCGGGGCGCGACGCGGCGCCGGCCCCCGGAACGGTGGAGCTGGTGGCCTTCCGGCAGGGCTGCCTGTATCGCAACCGCGCCGTCCAGGCGTTGGAGAAGATCGGTCGTCCGTGGCGCATCGCCTATGAATGCCCGAGCCTCATCGGCATCGAAGCGGCGCTGGCCGGGGGGCTGGGTGTGGCCGTGCTCAATGCGCGGTCTATCGGCCCGCGGCTGCGGGTGCTGGACGATCCGGACCTCTGGCCGCCGGTGCCGCCCACCGAACTGACCCTCCTGGTGGCGGAACGCCCGTGTGCCGCCACGCGCGACCTCGCCGGGCTGATCATCTCCTTCTGCGACCGGGAGGCCGGCCTCGAACACGCCGCCTGAGGGCGACCGCGCCGAGGCGGCGCCACAACCGCCTAGGCGGAATGCCCGGCGGCTTCCAGGATCAGGTTGGTGATTTCCAGTGGGTGGGAGATCAGCGACAGATGGCTGGATTTCACCTCGATGGTCTTTGCACCCATGCGCCGTGCCATGAACCGCTCGAGGTCGGGATTGATGGTGCGGTCTTCCGTGGAGACGGCATAGAAGCTCGGCTTCGAGCGCCAGGCCGCCTGCGTGGTCCTGCCGGTGAGCAGCGCCTTCCGGAAGGGCTGCTGGACGGCGTACAGCACCCGCGCCTGGGCGGGAGGGAGGTCGCCCGCGAAGTCGCGGAGGAACGCTTCCTCGGTGAGGCGCCCCTCATCGCCGTCGAAGACAATGCCGGCGGTTGCCGGTGGGGTCGCAAACGTCTTCGCCAGAGCCGTGTAGTCCTCGCCGGCGTCGGGGGCTCGTGCGGCCACATAGACCAGCGACGACACGTTGGGATGCAGGCCGGCCTCGGTGACGATCATCCCTGAAAAGGAATGTCCGACCAGCACCGTCGGACCATTCTGCCGCTCCAGCACCCGCAGGGTCGCGGCCACGGCATCAGGCAGCGTCGTGAGGGGGTTCTGCACGGATGTGGCATTGAGCCCGGCCGCCTGCAGCCGGGCGATGACCTCCGACCAGCACGACCCGTCGGCGAACAGACCGTGCACGAGCACGATATTGCGGGATACCGCCGCGGCAGCGGTAGCAGCGGTAGCAGCGGTAGCAGCGGTCGCGGCCATGCCGCGGCTGGAAACGAGGGACGCCGCCGCGCCGGCTATCAGGGCTGTGGAAAACGCACGTCGGTTCATATCCATGATGTGTTCCTTCCCCCCGGGAGGTTGCAGCGCGACGGGAGTCGCGTGCCTCGAAAGCTAAGGGGGCCGGCCCGTCGGGTCTTTCGCGTCACCCCGCGGATTGCGGGATCGCAGGGCGTCCAGCCGCGAGTGCCGCGATTGGCTCCGGTTGACCGCACGAGCGTGAGCGCCTCCACTCTCCGGGAGGCCCGACCGGTGGGGATGGATGCCGCCCGACCGGTATCCTATTCGCTCACCAGCAGCCGCCGGCCGATCTCGCCGATGCCGATCAGGCCGGGGGTGGCGTGCGTCACCACATGGATGGGGATGAGCGACAGGCGGTCGAGATAGGGCGGATGTTCCTCGAAGGCGGCGCGGAACGGGCTTTCGGTGAACAAGGGCGCCATGGCCCGGCCGATGCCCCCGCCCACATAGACGCCGCCCTTGGCATCGAAGGCGAGGGCGAGGTCGCCCAGCACCCGGCCGAGCAGGCGCAGGAAGATGTGGCAGCTCTCCTTCTCCTGCCGCTGGCCGTCCAGGGCGGCCTTGATGATGGCATGGGAGGACAAATGCTCGCCGGAGAGGATGCGGTGCAGCCGCACCAGTCCCGGCCCGGACAGCACGTGCTCCACCGCCACCGGCCCGAGGTCGCGCACCAGATGGGCGACGATGCGGGCCTCGTCCGTGGTCACCGCGCCGAGGCGCATGTGGCCGGCCTCGCTCGCAAGCACCTCGTAGCCGTCCTCCCGCGGCAGGATCAGGGCGGTGCCGAGCCCGGTTCCGGGGCCCGACAGCAGCATGGGCGCGCCGGCGACGCGGCGCCCCGTTCCCACTTCCATCAGGTCGTCGCGGGTGAGCAGCGGCAGGCCGTGGGCGAAGGCCTCGAAATCGTTGAGCACGGTGAGGCGCAGGAAGGACAGCTCGAGGGCAAGCCCCTCGCTGGAGAAGCGCCAGTTCCGGTTGGTCAGCCGCACGGCGTCGCCGTCGATGGGGCCGGCCACGGCCAGCGCCGCGCAGCGGGGCGGCTCGCCGCCCAGCGACTCGAGATAGGTCCTCAGCAGGTCCTCGATCGAACCGTAGGAATCGTTGGCCTCGAGACGAATGTCGAACGGGACCCCGTCCACCCCGGCGCGGGCGATGCGCGTGGTGGTTCCGCCGATGTCCGCAAGCAATACGGTGGGAGCCATGGGATAAGTCCGAGGGATGGGGCGCCGCGTGAGCCGGCGCCGATGCGGTCGCAATCGAGGCCCGCTGTGCTCAGCGCCTTGTAACTAAAGCCTGAACCGCCCGGCTTGTCGGAGCCGAGCGGATGCCTGCTCTACTGCGCCAAGCGCCGGCCGGACGCAAGCGCCGCTTGCCGCCCGCGCGGGGGCTGTTGAGGAGGCTGGTGCGGCTTGCCCGTTCTCCTTGGGGCCTCGGCGCGGCGGCTGTGGACGGCCGACCATAGCGGCAGGATCGTTCCACGCCGGTTCACGACCCCGAGACCGGCCGCGCGAAGCCGGCGGCGAACGGCGACGCGGCGCGGGCGAGCCCGGCCCCCGAAGGCCGGCGGGTGGTGGTGCCGGTCGCCTGTCCCCAGAGGGGTTCAATCGTTTTGATGGGCGGCCCGGACGGCGCCCGACGGGCCGATGCGGCCTGCGGCGGTGGGCGAGGTGGCGCCGAGCGGTCACGTGCCGTAAGCTCACACTGAAATTGTGTGTCCGGCCAAACTGTGCGTCTCATGCAGATGGGGGGCTGGCGGGACCGCAGCTTCGACGTACATAAGCTGAGATCGGTTTCGGCCCGCGGCGCGGTCGGCGGGACGATGCCGGTACGGGGCAACACGGCGATGCGGCTCTGCCGCGGCGCCCGAAAGGCATGGCGAAGCGCAGTGCTCGACATTTACACGATCATCTTCCTGGCCCTCGCGGTCTTCATCTTCGTGCGCCTGCGCAGCGTGCTCGGGCAACGGACCGGGCGCGAGCGTCCGCCCTACGATCCCTATTCCCGCGACACTGCCCGCCCGCCGCAGCCGGCCTCCGACAAGGTGGTACCCCTGCC
>NZ_JAIVFO010000207.1 GCF_029991245.1 Xanthobacter autotrophicus | reverse complement strand
GGGTTTTGGTGGGCGGCGACGGGCTGGCGAGCGCCATCGCCGCGCGGCTGGAGGCGCCGGGCTGGTCCGCGCTGCTCCTGCCTGCGGGGGAGGTCGGCCGCCTGCCGGATCTCCTCGCCACCGGCGCTTTCGCCGGCCTTGTGGATCTGCGGGCGCTGGACCTGCGCGCGCAGGCCGGCGATGCCCATATCCCCGATGCCGCCGAGCGCGCCGGCGCCGATCTCCTGGCGCTGATACAGGCCATGATCGCCGCCGGCCGCACAAGCGATCTTCCGCTGTTCGTGCTCACGCGCGGCGCCCAGGGCGGCGTCGTGGCCGACGAGGCGCCGGCCGATGCGGGCCTTGCCGCCGCGCCGCTCTGGGGCCTGATGCGCACCGTGTGGCACGAATATCCCGACCTGCCCGCAACACTCCTCGACCTTGCTCCAGAGGGTGCGCAAATCGAGGCTGCGGCGGATGAGGCCGCGCAGATCGCCGCCGAACTCACCGGCGCCGATGGCGAGCAGCAGGTGGCCTATCGCGCCGGCGCCCGATTCGTGGCGCGGCTGAAGCACCACCAGAGCACAGTAGTGCCCAACCGGCTGGACATTCCCGACACCCCCTATCGCATCGATCGGCTGCCCGAGGGCGGCCTCGACCGGCTTTTGGTGGTGCCCCATGCCCGCCGCCGCCCGCAGGCGGGGGAGGTGGAGCTGGAAGTGCTGGGCATGGGCCTCAACTTCCGCGACGTGCTCAACGCCATGGGCCTTTATCCCGGCGAGGCCGGCCCGTTCGGCGGGGAATGCTCCGGGCGGGTGCTGCGGGTGGGGCCGGGCGTCACCGGTCTTGCGCCCGGCGACGAGGTGGTCGCCATGCATTTCGGCACCTTCGCCAGCCACGTCACCCTGCCGGCAGCGGTGGTCTTCAAGGTGCCGCAGGGCATGGGGGTGGTGGAGGCGGCGGGCCTGCCCATCGTCTATCTCACCACCTGGTACGGCCTGCACCACCTCGCCGGCATCAAGGCCGGGGACAGGGTGCTGATCCATTCTGCCTCGGGCGGCGTGGGCATCGCCGCCATCCGCATCGCCCAGATGGTGGGCGCCGAGATCTTTGCCACCGCCAGCCCCCACAAGCACGACTTCCTGCGGGCGCTGGGCGTCACCCACATCATGAACTCACGCGACACCGCCTTCGCCGACGAGATCATGCGGCTGACGGGCGGGCGCGGCGTCGATATCGTGCTCAACAGCCTGGGCGGCGAGGCCATTCCCGCCAGCCTCTCGGTGGTGACGCCGGGCGGGCATTTCGTGGAGATCGGCAAGCGCGACATCTGGAGCGTGGAGCAGGCCCGCGCGGCGCGGGGCGACATCTCCTATTCCATCGTCAATTTCGACATCACCGCCGTGGAGGAGCCCGAGCTGGTGCGCGCGCTGCTCGCCGAGGCGCTGGAGCTGATGTCGAGCGGCGCGCTGGGCCAGCCCGTCACCACCATCTACGGGGTGGAGGACGCGCTCGACGCCATGGCTTCCATGCAGAAGGCGCGGCACACCGGCAAGCTGGTGCTGGCGACGCCCGCCGCCGGCGCGCGCCGGGGCGATTTTGTCGCCGACGCCACCTATCTGGTCACCGGCGCCTTCGGCGGCATCGGCCGGCTGGTGGCCGGCTGGATGGTGGAGCGCGGCGCCCGCACCCTCGCCCTCGTCGGCCGCCGCGCGCCGGACCGGGAGGCCGAGGCCGCCATCGCGGCGCTGCGGGCTGCCGGGGCGCGGGTGGAGGTGTTCGCCGCCGACGTGGGGGACGAGGCCGCGCTGGCAGAGGTGCTCGCGGCCGTCGATGCCGGCATGCCGGCGCTGCGGGGCGTCATCCATGCCGCCGGGGTGCTGGATGACGGCGTTCTCACCGCGCTCGATCCGGCGCGGCTGTCCAGCGTGTTCGCCGCCAAGGTGCGCGGCGCCTTCGCCCTGCACCGGGCCACGGAGCATCGCCCGCTGGACCTGTTCGTGCTGTTCTCCTCGCTCGGCTCGGTGCTCGGCGCGCCGGGGCAGGCCAATTATGCCGCCGCCAACGCCTTCCTCGACCGGCTGGCTCACGCCCGCCGCGCCCGGGGCCTGCCCGCCCTCGCCATCAACTGGGGCGGCTGGCAGGACACCGGCATGACCGCCGGCGGGGCGGTGGCCGCGAGCCTCGCCTATGGCGGCAGCATCCCGCCGGTGAAGGGGCTCGCCATCCTCGGCCAGCTGATGCGGGAGAATGCCGCCGAGGTAGGCGTCGCCCCGTTCGACTGGCGGCTTTACTTCGAGGGCCTGCCGCGCCGCCTCTCGGTGCTCGCCCATGTGGAGCGGGAGCTGGAGCAGGCCGCTGCCGCCGCCGAGACATTCGCCGCCCTGCGCACCGCCTTGCGCAGTGCGGATGCCCCCCGACGCGACGGCCTGCTGCTGGAGTATCTGCGCGGCGTCGTCGGCCGCCTGCTGCGGCTGGAGGGCGGGGAGGTGCTGTCCGAAACCCAGCCGCTGCAGGAGCTGGGGCTGGATTCCCTCGTCAGCATCCAGCTGCGCAACCGCATCCGCACCGAGCTGGAGATCGACCTGCCGGTGGCGGAGATGATGGAGGCGGGCAGCCTCGCCCAGCTGGTGGCGGTGGCCGCCGGCAAGATCGCGCCGGCATCGGGGGAGGGCGCGGCGCCGCCCACAGGCATCGTGCCGCTTCACCTTGCCGAGGCGCCGGCGTCGTTCGCGCAGCAGCGCCTGTGGTTCCTGTCGCGGCTCGATCCGGGGTCGGCCTTCTACACCGTCACCTTCTCCCTGTTCCTGGAAGGCCCGTTCGAGCCCGACGCCTTCGCCCGCGCCGTGGCGGAAATCGTCCGCCGGCAAGGCGCGCTGCGCACCTCTTTCCCGGAGGTGGACGGCGCGCCGGTGCAGCGCATCGCGACCGACCTGCCGCTGCCGCTGGAGTGGGTGGACCTCTCCGGCCTGCCCGAGGCGGAGCGCGCGCGGCAGATGGCGCGGTGGGTGGATGGGGAATCCCGCCGCACCTTCGATCTGGCCGAAGGGCCGCTGTTCAAGCTCACGGTGCTGAAGCTGGGCGCGGAGCTGCAGCGGGCCATCGTCGCCATCCACCACATCGTCACGGACGGCTGGTCGGCGGTGGTGTTCATCCAGGAGCTGGGGGCGCTCTACCGGGCCTTCTCCCGCGGCGAGGCCTCGCCCCTGCCGGAGCTGCCGGTGCAATACACCGACTTTTCCATGTGGCAGCGCGACTGGCTCAGCGGGCCGCGCCTTGCGGCGGAGCTGGACTATTGGCGCGGAAAGCTCGCCGCGCCCTTGCCGGTGCTGGACCTGCCCACCGACCGGCCACGCACCGGCGCAATCATGCACCGGGGCGGCGCCTTCACCGTGATGCTGCCGAAGGATCTGGCGGATGGCCTCAAGGCGCTGGGCCGCAGCGCCGGGGCGGGCCTGTTCGCCACCCTTCTCGCCGGCTTCCGGATCCTGCTGCATCGCCTCACCGAGGCGCCCGATATCGTCATCGGCTCGCTGGTGGCCAATCGCGACCGGCCGGAGATCGAGGGGCTCATCGGCTTCTTCGCCAATATGGTGGTGTTCCGCGGCGATCTTTCGGGCGACCCCACCGTGCGCGCGGCCCTCGCCCGCGAAGCGGAGACGGTGCGCGGGGGCCTTGCCCATCAGGACGTGCCGTTCGAGAGACTGGTGGAGGAGCTGAAGCCGGAGCGCCATCCCGGCCGCAATCCCCTCTGCGACGTGATCCTCGTGCTTCAGCGCGGCGTGCCGAAGCCCGACCTCGACGCGCGGGACCTGAAGATCGGCCCGGTCTGGGACCTCGACAACGGCACCGTGCGCTTCGACCTGGAAGTGCATGTCTGGGAGACCGACCAGGGCCTCTCCACCTCCTTCATCTACAATGCCGACCTGTTCGATGCCGCGAGCGTCGCGCAGCTGGAGCGCCAGTTCGCGGCGGTGCTCGCAGCCATGGTGGAGGCCCCCGACCTGCCGGTGTCGCGGCTGCCGCTGGCGTCGGCCGCACCCGATGCCTCCGATGCGCTGGCGCAGACGCTCCAGCAGATCGAGAACCTCAGCGACGCGGAGGTGGATGCCCTGCTGCGCGAGATGATGGACGAGGGCGTCGACCACACACCATGAGACAGGCTTCATGAGACACGCGCCATGAGACACGCGCCATGAGCATCGCCCGGGACGATGGCCCTGCGGGGGCCGGCACCGGCCTTTCCGCCGCCCAGAAGCGCGCCCTGCTGGCGCGGCTGATGGCGGAGGGAAAAGGCCGTGCCGTCGCCCCGGCCGAGGGCTTCGTGGCCCTGTTCGAGCGCCAGGCGGGGCTCACGCCCGACGCCCCGGCGGTGTCCGATGGCGGGGAGGGGCTGACCTACGGTGAACTGCACGCTCGCGCGGCGGCATGGGCCGATGCCCTGCGCGGCCGGGGCGCGCGGCCGGGGGATGGGGTGGGGCTAGCCCTTGCGCGCGGGCCGGTGCTGGTTGCCGGCCTCATCGGCATCCTGAAGGCCGGCTGCGCACTCCTGCCGCTGGAGCCGGATGATGCGCCGGCACGGCTCGACCGCTTGCGGGCATCGGCGCGGTTCGTGCTGACGCAGGAGGGGGCCGCAGAGGCAAGTCTCGCTGAGGGAGATCTCGCTAAGGGAGATCTTGCAAAGGCAGGCACCGCCGCCGCCGACCCATCCGCTTTTGCCCTGATCGCGCCGGAACGGGCGCTCTTGGCCGTGCCGGAACGGGCGGTCGCGGAGCGGCTGGCGTGGCTGCGGCAGGCGTTCCGGCTCGGGGCTGGCGATGTCAGCCTGTTCGCCGCTTCGCTCCACGACATATCGGCGGTCGCCAGCCTGTTCTGGCCGCTGACGGTGGGAGCCAAAGTGGCGCTTGTGCCGATTGAAGCCGAGCCGGCCGCGCTGGCGGCGCAGGCACGTGCCACAGGGGCATCGTTCGCGATGCTGCCTGCCGCCGCCCTGCCGCTGCTGGATGGCCTGCCGCTGCGGCTGGTGTTCCTCGATGGTGATCCGCTCCCCGGCGCCTCCGGCCCGGCGGGGGCCCATGTCTTCACCCTGTGGCAGTTCGCGGAAGCCGGCGGGCCGGTGCTGGCACAGCCGGTGGGGGAGGGGGTGCCGCTGCTGGGCGCGCCCCTGCGCATCCTTGATCGCCATGGCCAGATGGTGCCGCTGGGCGGTGTCGGCAGCCTCGTGGTCACACCCGCCACGGGACTGCCCGAGGTGACGCCGGGTGCGCGGGCGCGGCAGCGCGCCGACGGGCGCTTCGAGCGCCGACCCGATGGTGGGCGACGCGTGGAGGCGGGCGGCCTGCGCTTCGGCCTCGCCGTCATCGAGGCGGATTTGCGCGGGCATGCCGGCCTCGCCGAGTGCCGGGTGCTGGACCGGGTGGATACGGCGGGCGCAACCCGCCTCGTCGCCTATGGCGTGCCACACGGCCATGCGGCGCCGGAGGCGTGGCCGCTGCATGCCGCAAGCATCCTGCCCCCATGGCAGCGACCGGTGGCATGGGTTGCGGTGGCGGCCCTGCCGCTCACCGAGGCCGGGGCGGTGGATGACGCGGCGCTGGCCCGCCTGCCGGTGCCCGATGCCTTTGCCGCCACGCTCTGGCGCCAGCGGCTGGAGCGCATGGACGGTGTCGCGGAAGCCGCCGTGGTGGCGCAGGCGCTGCCGCCGGAGGTGGCAAGGGTCACGCTGCCGGTGGTGGCCCCGCTCCCGCTCCCGCTCCCGCTCCCCGCGCCGCTCCCGCCAGAGC
>NZ_JAIVFO010000206.1 GCF_029991245.1 Xanthobacter autotrophicus | reverse complement strand
GATACGCACCCGCCCCGCCACCTGCATGCCGGCTTCGCCGAGGCCGACGATCTTGCGCAGGACGATGGATTCCATCTCCTCCGCCGCCTGCGCCAGCTTCTGGCCCTGCTCGGTGATCACAGTGCGGCGGCCGGCGCGGGCAACGAGGGGCGCCCCCACCTCCTTCTCCAGCCGCGCGACGCGGCGGCCCACCGTGGTATCGTCGAGCCCCAGAGCACGCCCGGCCCCCGCCATCCGGCCGGTGCGCGCCAGCTGGAGGAAGATGCGCAGGTCGTCCCAATCCATGGCCTCGGGATCCGTCGCCAATTGCTGCAATTTTGCAGAATGGATCCGACTCTATCGGCCTTGAGTGCAAATCTGCAAGCTGGGATCAAGGCAAAACCCAGCGCGAGGAGGAACGCCAGATGCAGCGCCAGAACGAAAAGGCCGCCGAACGGCTGGAAGGGGATTACGACTACATCGTCGTGGGCGCCGGCACCGCCGGCTGCATCGTCGCCAACCGGCTGTCGGCGGATGCGCGCAAGCGCGTGCTGATCCTGGAGGCCGGCGGCAACGACAACTGGATCTGGTTCCACATTCCGGTGGGCTACCTGTTCGCCATCGGCAATCCGCGCGCGGACTGGATGTTCCGGACCGACCCCGAGCCGGGCCTGAACGGGCGCTCGCTGGCCTATCCGCGCGGCAAGGTCATCGGCGGCTGCTCGGCCATCAACGCCATGATCTCCATGCGCGGGCAGGCGGCGGACTACGACCACTGGCGCCAATTGGGCCTTGCCGGCTGGGGATGGGACGATGTGCTGCCCGCCTTCAAATCACTGGAGGACCATTTCCTCGGCGCCAGCGACATCCACGGCACCGGCGGCGGCTGGCGCATCGAGGCGCCGCGCATCGCCTGGGACGTGCTCGACAAGGTGGCGCAGGCTGCGGGCGAGATGGGCATCCGCTCGGTGCCCGATTTCAACACCGGCGACAACGAGGGCGTCGGCTATTTCCACGTGAACCAGAAGCGCGGGCGGCGCTGGTCCTCGGCCCGCGGCTTCCTGAAACCCGCCCTGTCGCGCCCCAACCTGCGGCTGGAAACAGGGGTGCTGGTGGACCGGCTCGTCATCGAGAACGGCCGGGCGGTGGGGGTGCGCTACCTGCAGAACGGCCGGCTGATGGAGGCCCGCACCCGCGGCGAGGTCATCCTTTCCGCCGGCTCCGTCGGCTCCACGCAGGTGCTGCACCGCTCCGGCATCGGCCCCGGCGAATGGCTCTCGGCGCTCGGCATCGAGACCGTGCGCGACCGGCCGGGGGTGGGCCGCAACCTTCAGGATCACCTGCAACAGCGGGCCATCTACAAGGTTTCCGGCATCCGCACCCTGAACGAAACCTATTATTCCCTGCCCCGCCGCGCGCTGATGGGCGTGGACTATGCCCTGCGCCGGCGCGGGCCGCTCACCATGGCGCCGTCCCAGCTCGGCATCTTCACCCGCTCGGACCCGCGCCAGGAACGGGCCAACATCCAGTTCCACGTGCAGCCCCTGTCCCTCGACAAGTTCGGCGAGCCGCTGCACCGCTTCCCGGCCATCACGGTGGCGGCCTGCAACCTGCGGCCCACATCGCGCGGCGTGGTGCGCCTCACCTCGCGGGCGCTGGACGCCGCGCCGCAGATCGCCCCCAATTATCTTTCCACCGAGGAGGACCGGCAGGTGGCGGCGGATGCCATCCGTGTCACCCGCCGCCTCATGCGCCAGCAGGCCCTTTCCCCCTACCGGCCGGAGGAATACCTGCCCGGCCCTGCGGTGGGCGAGGACGACGCGGCGCTGGCCAAGGCGGCGGGCGATATCGGCACCACCATCTTCCATCCCGTGGGCACGGCGAAGATGGGCCGCCCGGACGATCCCATGGCGGTGGTGGATGCACGGCTGCGGGTGTTCGGCCTGGAGGGTCTGCGCGTCATCGACGCCTCGGTGATGCCCACCATCACCTCGGGCAACACCAACACGCCCACCGCCATGATCGCCGAGAAGGGCGCGCGCCTTGCCATCGAGGATGCGGCGCTGGGCGCATCCTCCGCAACCGCGGCAGCGTGAGGCCAGCCCGAGGCAATCCGCTCACGTCCTCAGGGCACGGCGCAACACCTTGCCCGAGGGCGTGTGCGGCAGCTCCGGCACGAAGACATAGGCGCGCGGGCGCTTGTATTCGGCAAGATGCCGGGCCACGTGATGCCCGAGCGCGTCCGCATCGCCTGCCGCCCCCTCGTTGAGCACCACGAAGGCGGTGATCAGCGACACCTCGCCGGACTTCACCTCCACCACCGCCGCCTCGGCGACGGAGGGATGATCGGCCAGCGCCCGCTCCACCTCCTCCGGCGCCACGCGATAGCCGAAGGCGTTCATCTGGTCGTCGGAGCGGCCCTCGTACCAGAGGTAGCCGTCCGCATCGAAGCGGGCGAGGTCGCCGGTGAGAAACCAGTCGCCGCGCATCGCCGCCGCCGTCTCCTGCGGCAGGCCCCAGTAGCCGAGCATCAGGCCGGGATCGGAGCGGTGGACGGCGAGGATGCCCGCCTCCCCCTGTGGCAGCGGCTGGTCGGCCGCATCCGCCGCCGCATCCGGTGGCAGCACGCCGACGCGCCGGCCCGCCTGCGGCTTGCCGGGACTGCCGGGGCGCGTGGGCACGTGCGGACCCGACGAGACGTAGGTGGAAATCTCGCTCATGCCGAGGGCCTCGTAGAGCGGGCGCCCGGTGGCCTTGATCCAGTCGCGATGCAGTGTGGGCTTCAGCGCCTCGCCGGCCGTCAAACCGTGGCGCAGCGACGGGAAGCGGCGGCGCGTGACGGCCCCGTATTTCAGGATGCGCCGGTACAGGCCGGGCACGGCGGCGAACACCGTGGCGCCGGTGGCCTCCAGCAGATCCGGCCAGACCTCGGGCGGGCGCTCGCCGAGATGGACGATGCTGGTCGCGCCCACCGACCATGGGTCCATGAGCCCGGCGCCCAGGGTGTAGGTCCAGTTGAAGGCCCCGGCATGCAACAGGAGGTCGCTCGCCGCAAGCCCGAGCCAGCCCTCCCGCATGGGCTTTCGGCCCAGCACCACGCGCTGGGCATGGGCGACCCCCTTCGGCCGCCCGCTGGTGCCGGAGGTGTAGACGAGGAAGGCGAGGTCCTCCGCATCGGTGTCGGCGTAATCCAGGGCCGTCGCCGCCCCCAGCCGGTCGATGTCCGACGGGCCGAGCACGATGGCGGCTCCCGGCGCCGAGGCCGTCGTGGACGGCATGGCGCCGGAGCCGTCGCTCACCACGAGCCGCGCGCCGGAATCGGCGAGGATCAGGTCCACCTCGTCCTGGGTGAGCAGGGTGGAGGTGGGGATGGGCGCGAGCCCCGCCGCGATGGCACCGAAGAACAGCAGCGGAAACTGCGAGGTGTTGCCCACCCGCAGCAGCACCCGCGCCCCGCGCGGCAGGCCATAGGCGGCAAAGCCCCCGGCCATGCGCGCCACCGCGGCGCGCATCTCGCCATAGGTCCAGGTCTCGACGATGCGCCCCTTGGGGCCTTCCGCCACCAGCAGGGCGGGCTTGGCCGCATCCGCCCCCTGGTCGAGGCAATGGCGGGCGAGGTTGAAAGGACCATGCACGCCGCGTGACGGGGCGGCGAAGGGGGCATCGGACGGGGTGTGGCTCATGACGGGGACCATGGCACTCATCTTGGGCACTCATCTTGGACCAGCACGGACTGCCATGGCCAGACGGCACCGGCTGCCGGGCAATGGCATCAGATCGGCCCGGGCAGCAACCACGCGGATGGCGTGAACGGCCCGGTTGGCCGGCTCAGGCCAGCGGCCCGCAGCCGGGCGGCAGCAGCCTATGGAAATCGGTGCGGCGCTGATAGGCATCGCCCGCCTTGAGCAGGACCGGCTCGGCATAGGGCCGGCCCACCAGCTGGAAGGCGGCCGGCAGGCCGTTGGCGGTGAAGCCGCACGGCACCGACAGGCTCGGCAGGCCGAGATAATTGATGCCGCGGGTGAAGGCCGCGATGCGGCCGACGGTGGCGGCGATGTCCTCCGGCGGCCCGGCGGTGGTCTCGGCGATGCTGGGCACGGGAACGGGAAGGGTCGGCATGTGTACCATGTCCGCCGCGCCCATGGCGGCGGCGAGCCAGTCCCGCGTGACGCTGGCGCGCATCATCAGGGCTTCGGCGTAGCGCGTGGCCGGCAGGGCGAGGCCGGGCAGCATGCGGGCGCGCACCTGGGCGCTGTAGTCCTGCGGCCGCTCGGTGAGCCAGCGGCGGTGGAGGGTGGCCATCTCCACCAGCATCACCACCTGCATCAGCGCGTTCACCAGCGCCATGTCGGGCGGGCTGGTCTCGATGAGGCGAGCGCCGGCCTCCCTCAGCACGGCGCGGCTGTCATCCATGAGCGCCGCGATCTCCGGCGTCGCCAGCTCCCGGTAAGAGCCGGAGGGCACGGCGATGGTGAGGCCCTTCAGGTCGCCCGTCAGAGCGCCCTCGAAATCGAGGCGCGGGGCCGGCAGGGTGGCGGCATCGCGCGAGTCGGGGCCGGCGATGGCCGTCATCATCCGCGCCGCATCGCGGGCGGTGCGGGTGAGCGGGCCGATGGTGTCGAGGCTCGGCGCCAGCGGCATGGCGCCATAAAGCGGCACGAGGCCATGGGTGGGCTTCAGGCCCGTCACCCCGCACATGGCCGAGGGATGGCGGATGGAGCCGCCGGTGTCCGAGCCAAGCGCCCCCGGCACAAGACGCGCCGCCACCGCCGCCCCCGAGCCGGAGGAGGAGCCGCCGGCGCCATAGGCGGTGTTCCACGGGCTGAGGCCATGGCCGTAATGGAGATTGAAGCCGGTGGGCGAAAGCGCGAACTCGGCCAGGTGCAGGGAGCCCAGATCCAGCGCACCCGACGCATCCAGCCGCTCCAGCACGCTGGCGGTCACATCCGGCACGAAATCCTTGCGGATCAGCGAGCCGCCGGTGGCGATGCGGCCGGCGCGATAGAGCAGGTCCTTGTGGGCCAAAGGCACGCCGGCAAGCGGCCCCAGCTTGTCGCCCCGCGCCCGTGCGAGATCGATGCCGCGCGCCTGTTCCCGCGCCCGCTCGGGCTCGACCTGCATCACTGCATTGTAGCGCGGGCCGAGGGTTTCCAGCCGCTTCAGCGCCTCCTCGGTGAGGGCTTCGGACGAGACCGAACCGTCGGCCACGGCATCGGCCATCTCGACCACGCCGAGGGTGAAAAAGCCGCTCATTCGCCCGCCTCCGGTCCGGTCTTCCGGACGGTCTTTTCGGCGGCGATTTCGGCGCACAGGGTGGCGAAGCTCCACGGCGCGGCGTCGAGGGAGAGGCGCTGGTCGGCGCCGGCCGCCACGCGGGCGTTGAGATCGCGGGCGATCGCGGAAACGGCCCGCGCCTCCGCCTGCGTGAGCGGAACGCCGTTGTCCGCGCCCACGCGCAGGGCGATGTCGTCTTCGGTCATGGTCGAGGTTCCTGGGGCAGCGCGCTGAGGGCGCGGACGGCGCTTCGGGAGGGCGGGATTCGCTCCGAGTGTAGAGGCTGCATCGGGCATGGAGAAGGCGGCCCGCACGCCCGTGAGGTTTCGGTTCGAAACGAAGCGCCGTCGCCCCCTCTCCCACCCAGAACTCGGCTGCTGCCGAGTTCTGGTCCCAAGGCCCAAGGCCGGAAACATCCCGCCTCGGGAAGGAGAGGCTTCACCTACGCGCGGGACGACAAGCTGCCGCTCCCACAGGGGTGATCCGCCCCCCTGTCCCGCGTGCGGGGGAG
>NZ_JAIVFO010000205.1 GCF_029991245.1 Xanthobacter autotrophicus | reverse complement strand
GGCGGTCTCCTCCGCGAGCTGCTTCAGCATGCGCAGGGTCTCCTTGCCGCCGGGGGCGCAGAGGTTGAGCTTGCTTTCGGCACCATCGGCCAGCGCCTTGGCGTAGCTCTCGCAGACATAGCCGCACTGGCCGCAATCCTGCTGGGCCATGGCCGCCATCATGCGCCGGGGCAGGGCCTTGCCTTCCGCCAGCGCCATGCGCTCGGCCAGCGGCATGGCGGGGTCGTGCCAGGGGGCGCCATCGTCGGCACCATCGTCAGCCGCCGGGGCGGGCATGTCGGGCATCAGCGCCGCCGCGTCGCCCGCCGAGAGGGCGGTGGGGGCGCTGACCTGATCGGCCGAGAGGATGGCGGCGAAGAAGCCGTTCAGCCACGCCCGCTGCTCGCCGGTGAAGGGCGCGCTGTCGGGCAGGACGGGCACAACGGGAATGCGGGTCTGGAGGCTCATGGCTGTGGTCTCGGTGATCAATGAAAGTGCCTGCGGCACTTGAGCTTTGCGCTGGGTCCCGGCTCGCATTCCGCTGACGCTCCATGCGTCCGGGACACGAGGCCGGTGCGTGTCCCGGCCGACTGAAACGGAGCGCAGCGCAGGGAAAGGAGAGCCGGGCCCCAGCGCTCGACTTCCGCGCAGCGGACAATCGTACTCATGCCTCCCCCTCCGCCAGCGCCTTCAGCGCGTCGGGGTCCATGCGGCGGGTGAAGGGGGCGAAGGCCTCGCCTTCGGTACGGTGGGCGAGCCAGCTCTTCAGCAGGCGTTCCACCACCACCGGGGCGTCTTCCGCCTTCACGTCGCGATACAGCTCGCGGGCGATGGCGGCATCCGCGCCGAAGCCGCCGCCGACGAGCAGGTGATAGCCATCCACCGTGTCGCCGTCGTCATTGATGGCCACCCGCGCGCCGATGAGGCCGATGTCGCCGATATAATGCTGGGCGCAGGAATTGTGGCAGCCGGTGACATGGATGTTCACCGGCCCGTCCAGCGCCACGCGCTCCTCGCAGTGGGCGAGGATGGCGCGCGCCGTGCCCTTGGTGTCGGCGGCGGCGAAGCGGCAGCCCTTCGATCCCGTGCAGGCCACAAGGCCGGCCTGCAGCGGCGTCGCCTCGGTCGATAGCCCCAGCGCCGCGACGGCGGTGCAGGCCTGCGCCACGTCCGCGTCGGCAACGCCGGAGATCAGCAGGTTCTGCCAGACGGTGAGGCGGATGTCGCCGTCGCCCAGGCGGGCGGAGATGTCGGCGAGGCCGTGCATCTGTTCCACGCTCATGCGGCCCACCGGCAGGCCGACGCCGATATAGTTCAGCCCCGGCTGCTTCTGGGCATGGACGCCGAGATGGGCGAGGCGGTCGGCCTCGGCGCGGGGCGCCACCGCCTCGGCCGGCAGGCGGGTGAAGGGGCGGCCGAGCTTCTTCTCCACCAGCGCCAGGAAGCCGTCGAAGCCCATGGCGTCGAGCACGTATTTGAGCCGCGCCTTCTTGCGGTCGGTGCGGTCGCCGGTGTCGATGAAGGCGCGCACGATGGCCGCGGCCACTTCGCTCGCCTCCTGCGGGCGCACCACGATGCCGGTGTCGCGGGCGAAATCCTTGTGGCCGGTGATGCCGCCCAGCGCGAGCCGCAGCCATACGCCCGGCGCGACACCGAAGCCGTCCTTCACCTCCACCGCCTGGAAGCCGATGTCGTTGGTATCCTCCAGCGCGCCGATGGTGCCGGCGCCGTCGAAGGCCACGTTGAACTTGCGCGGCAGGCCGTACATGTCGCGATTGTTCAAGATGTAGTGGTGCCACTCCTTCGCCAGCGGGCGGGTATCGAGCAATTCCTGCGTGTCGATGCCGGCGGTGGGGGTGCCGGTCACGTTGCGGATATTGTCCGCCCCCGCGCCCTTGGCGGTGAGGCCGAGATCCACCAGCCTCTCCAGCACGGCGATGCCGTCGGTGGCCGGGATCTCGCGGATCTGCAAATTGGCCCGCGTGGTCACGTCGGTGTAGTTGCCGCCGTGGGCGGCCGCGATGTCGGCCACGCCGCGAAACTGCCAGTGGGTGAGGATGCCGTTGGGAATGCGCAGGCGGCACATGAAGCTGTCCTGCGCCGGCGCCACATAAAACAGGCCGTGGAACTTCCAGCGGAACACGTCCGGCCCCTTGGGGAAGGTGCCGTCGTGGGCGGCGGTCTTCATGCGGGGGTAAGAATCGAGGCCGAATTCCTCGCGCTTGCCCTTTTCCTCGGGCGAGAGCTTCCTGCCCTCCGCCTCGAAGCGGGCCATGGCCTTCAGCCCCGCCGCATCCGGGCCGGTGGGCTCGGCGGCAGCGGCGGGCGCGCTCGCAGGCGCGGCGCCGCGGGTGATCTGCACGGCCTTGGCGCCGGAGACGAAGCCTTCCAGATAGCGCTTCTGGTCGATGGTGAAATCGCCGCCCATGGTGTCTCTCCTCAGGCCGCTGCGGCGATGGCGTCCCGCCCGAAGGCAAGATCGGCGCGCATGGCGGTGATGGGGGTGCGTTTGGTGATGAGGTCGAGATAGAACAGGCCGTCCGCCGTATCGCCGAACAGCACGGCGCCCGCGAGCAGCCCGTCCTTCACGATGAGCCGGCGATAAACGCCCAGCCCCCGGTCGGTGAGCACGATGTCTTCCGTGCCCTCCCCGCCGGTGACGTCCCCCGCCGAGAAGACGGGGACGCCCGAAACCTTCAGGTTGGTGGCCACCACCGAGCCGTCGTAGCGCGCCTCCTCCCCCGCGAGGCGGCGGGCGAGCACGCGGGCCTGCTCATAGGCCGGCGCCACGAGGCCGTAGGCGATGCCGCGATGCTCGGCGCATTCGCCGAGGGCGCAGATGGCGGGATCGCTGGTAGCGAGCGTGTCGTCCACCACCACGCCGCGCTTCACCTCCAGCCCCGCCGCGCGGGCAAGGTCGGCATTGGGGATGACGCCGCAGGCCACCACCACGAGGTCGGCCTCCACCACCCGCCCATCTTTCAGCCTGAGGCCGGTGACGCGGCCGTGCGCGTCCCCCTCAATGGCGTCGCTGGCGGCCTGAAGCAGCACCTCGACGCCCTTGGCTTCCACCGCCCGCCGCAGGAAGCCGGCGGCGGCGGGATCGAGCTGGCGCTCCATCAGCCGGTCCATGAGGTGGACGAGGGAGGTCTTCACCCCCGCCCCGGCGAGGCCCACGGCGGCTTCGAGGCCCAGCAGCCCGCCGCCGATCACCACCGCCCGCGTGCCGGGCACGGCGGCGGCGGCGAGCAGCGCCGCCACGTCCTTCAGGTCGCGGAAGGTGTGCACGCCGTCGAGATCCATGCCCGGCAGGGGCAGGCGGATGGGATGCGAGCCGGTGGCGAGCACGAGGCGCGCATAGGGCAGGCGCCGCCCGTCCGCCAGCACCACCGCGCGTTGGGCGCGGTCGATGGCGGCGGCGGGGGTGCCGTATTGCAGGGTCACGCCGCGGTCGCGCCACCAGGAGGCGGGCTTCATCTGCGCGTCAGCGGCGGTCATGTGGCCGGCGAGCACCTCGGAGAGCAGCACCCGGTTGTAGGCGAGGTGCGGCTCCGCCCCGATCACCGCGACGGCATAGCGGCCCAGCGCGCGCTGGCTCAGCTCCTCGCAGAGCTTCGCCGCGGCCATGCCGTTGCCGATGATGAGAAGGGGCTCGCTCATGTCGTTGTCCTCAGGCCACTGCTTCGGGGGTCTCGGCGGCGGCGATCATGACGGAGGAGAGCAGGCCATAGGCGTCGGCCCACGCGGTCTTCACCTCGGGGGTGAAAGCCTCGCCAAGGCCCTGTTCCAGCGTCCACAGCAGGGCCGAGCCCACCACGGCGTAGTGCTCGGTCTTGACGCCGTAGCCCACATGCTTGCGGGCGAGGGCCTGCGCCGCGGGCACGATGCGCGGCAGGTCCTTGAGGCCGGCCACCACCACGCCGAGGGTGGCCATCAGCTTCTGGCCCTGGGTGGTCATGTCGCCCTTGAACAGGGGCTTCACCTCCGGCGCGATCTCGAACAGGCGGCCGTAGAACAGGCCCGCCGCCGTATCGGCGATGGGCGCCACCTTGGCGAAACTGGATTGGACCAGGTCAATCTGGGTCGGTGTCATGGCAATCTCTCCGGCTTTGAAAAAGGCGAGGGGAGCGGGCGCGCCGGCCCGCTCCGAAAGAGGGCTCAGGCCGCTTCGACGTAGCGGTGGCGCTCGTGGAGGAATTTCAGCACCGCCTCGCGGGCCTTGAGGTAGGTGGCGTTGGTGACCAGCTCCAGCCGCTTGCGCGGACGCTCCAGCTTCACCTCCAGCACCTCGCCGATGCGGGCGGAGGGGCCGTTGGTCATCATCACGATGCGGTCGGAGAGCAGCACCGCCTCGTCCACGTCGTGGGTAATCATGAGGATGGTGTTGCCGAGGCTCGCATGGATCTGCATGACGCTGTCCTGCAGGTGGGCGCGGGTGAGGGCGTCCAGCGCGCCGAACGGCTCGTCCAGCAGCAGCACCTTGGGCTCCATGGCCAGCGCCCGGGCGATGCCCACGCGCTGCTTCATGCCGCCGGAGACTTCCGATGGGCGCTTGTCCTTGGCGTGGCCCATCTGCACCAGGTCGAGGTTGTGGATGGTCCAGTCGTGCCGCTCGGCGCGCGAGCGGGTGCCGGAGAACACCTTGTCCACCGCGAGGCGGACGTTGTCATAGACGGTGAGCCAGGGCAGCAGGGAATGGTTCTGGAACACCACGGCGCGGTCGGGGCCGGGGGCGTTGACCTCCTTGCCGTCGAGGATGACACCGCCGGTGGTCACCGGGGTGAGGCCGGCGACGATGTTGAGCAACGTGGACTTGCCGCAGCCGGAATGGCCGATGATGGAGATGTATTCGCCCTTGGCGATGTCGAGGGAAACGTCGCGCAGCACTTCCGTGGTGGCGGAGCCGCGGGAAAAGCTCTTTCCGATCTGGCTGAGTTCGAGATAGGCGGACATGGGATGCTCCTCGAAAGTGCGATCAGGACGCGCTGGTGCCACGGGTGACGAAGGAGCCGACGCCGGCCACGAGGCGGTCGAGCACGAAGCCGACCACGCCGATGTAGACGAGGGCCACGATGATGTCGGGCAGGCGGGAGGAGTTCCACGCATCCCAGATGAAGAAGCCGATGCCGACGCCGCCGGTGAGCATTTCGGCAGCAACGATGGCCAGCCACGAGAGGCCGATGCCGATGCGCAGCCCGGTGAAGATGTAGGGCGCCGCCGAGGGCAGCATGATCTTCCAGAAGAATTCGATGGGGTTCAGCCGCAGCACCAGCGCCACGTTGCGGTAGTCCTGCGGGATATTTCGGATACCCACCGCCGTGTTGATGATCACCGGCCAGATGGCGGTGATGAAGATCACGAAGATGGCCGAGGGATTGCTGTCGCGGAAGGCCGCCAGTGCGATGGGCAGCCAGGCCAGCGGCGGCACCGTGCGCAGCACCTGGAAGATGGGGTCGAGGCCGCGCATGGCCCACACCGACTGGCCGATCACCGCGCCGAGCAGGATGCCCACCACCGCCGCAAGGCCGAAGCCCACCGCCACCCGCTGGAGCGAGACCAGCACGCGCCAGCCGAGGCCGATATCCTGCGGGCCGGCGACGAAGAAGGGATCGAGGATCAGGTCCTTCGAATCCGCCCAGATGCGGCTCGGCGGCGGCAGGGTGGCGCCGGGGCCGGAGCACAGAAGCTCCCACAAGAGGCCCAGCAGCAGCGTCATGACCAGCGGCGGCAGCACGCTGAGGGCGACGCTTTTGGCATAGCCCGGCCAGGGTGAGGGGCGCGCCGGGGTGGAAGGGGCGGCAAGGCGGACCACGGCGGCGCTCCCGGAGCGCCGGGCCTCTTTGGGCGGCTCTTTCAATGCGGTGACGGACATGGGGCAGGGCTCCGGTTCGGGGCGTGTCGTATGTTCGGGGCGGACACCCTCTCCCGCTTGCGGGGGAGGGCAGGGAG
>NZ_JAIVFO010000204.1 GCF_029991245.1 Xanthobacter autotrophicus | reverse complement strand
CCCCAGCCCTCCGCCGCAAGCGGGAAAGGGAGCCGAGCCGGTCCCCTGCCCTACCCCTTCCGCGTCAGCAGGAACACCGCCTGCTCGCCGAGCAGGTTCCACACCCACCACGGCATGTTCACCCGCACCCGGTGGCCGGACGAATCCAGCGCCACCGCCCGCTCGATGCGGGCATCCAGCAGCTCCGCCAGCGCCACGAAGTCGCGGATGGTGCAGAAGTGGATGTTGGGCGTCTCGTACCAGGAGATGGGCATGTTGTCGGTCACCGGCATGCGGCCGTTGACCATGAGGTCCAGCCGCGAGCGCCAGTGGCCGAAATTGGGGAAGGACACCACCGCGCGGCGGCCGATGCGCAGCATCTGCTCCAGCACCCAGCGCGGGCGGCGGGTGGCCTGCAGGGTCTGGCTGAGGATCACATAATCGAAGGCGTCGTCGGGATAGTGGGCAAGGTCCACATCCGCGTCGCCCTGCACCACGGCAAGCCCGCGCGCCACCCCCGCATTCACCCCCTCGCGGGACAGTTCGATGCCGCGCGCGTCGCAGCCCCGCGTGGTGGCGAGCAGCTCCAAGAGTTCGCCGTCGCCCGCGCCCACGTCGAGCACGCGCGAGCCCGGCGCCACCATCTCCGCCACGACCACAAGGTCGACGCGGCCGCCCTGCAGGCGCACCACGCCCTCGTCCAGCACCGGTTCGCTGAGCGCCGTTTCCCGGAGCGCCATCTCAGGCCTGCCGTGCGGCCGGCAGGCCGAAGGCCCGCGCCGCGCTGTCGAGGAAGCCGCGGGTGATAGCGGTGAGTTCCGGCTCGTGCAGCAGGAAGGCGTCGTGGCCCTTGTCGCTGTCGATCTCGGTGAAGGACACGTTCGCCCCCGAGGCGTTGAGCGCATGGACGATGGCGCGCGAATCCTCCGTGGGGAACAGCCAGTCGGAGGTGAAGGAGACCACGCAGAAGCGCGTCTTCGCGCCGCGAAAGGCGTTGGCAAGAATACCGCCATGGTCGGCGGCGAGGTCGAAATAATCCATGGCGCGGGTCACGTAGAGATAGGAATTGGGATCGAAGCGCTGCACGAAGCTTTCGCCCTGGTGCCGCAGGTAGCTTTCCACCTGGAAGTCGGCGTCGAAGCCGAAGGTGGGCATCTCGCGGTTCTGCAGGCGACGGCCGAACTTGTTGTGCAGGGACTGGTCCGACATATAGGTGATGTGCGCCGCCATGCGCGCCACGGCGAGCCCGCGATGGGGCGTCACCCCGTCCGCCAGATAGCGCCCGGAGCGCCAGTCGGGATCGGCCATCACCGCCTGCCGGCCCACCTCGTGGAAGGCGATGTTCTGCGCCGAATGGCGCGCACCGGTGGCGATGGGCAGGGCCGAGAACACCCGTTCGGGATAGCTCGCCGCCCATTGCAGCACCTGCATGCCGCCCATGGAGCCCCCGGCCACGCAGAGCAGCTTGTCGATGCCCAGATGGTCCAGCAGCATCGCCTGCGCATTCACCATGTCGCGGATGGTCACCACCGGCATGTCGAGCCCATAGGGCTGGCCGGTCACGGGATTGGTGGAGGCCGGCCCGGTGGTGCCCATGCAGCCGCCGAGCACGTTGGCGCAGATGACGTAGAAGCGCTCGGTGTCGATGGGCTTGCCGGGACCCACCAGCGTCTCCCACCAGCCCGGCTTGCCGGTGACGGGATTGAGGCTCGCCGCATGCTGGTCGCCGGTCAGGGCGTGGCACACCAGGATGGCGTTGGAACGCGCCGCATTGGGCTCGCCATAGGTCTGGTAGGCGATCTGCAGGTGCGACAGCTCCACCCCCGCATCGAGCTTCAGCGGCTTGCCGGCGCCGAAGCGCGCCACCGGGGAGTGGGGATCGTCCGCCTCGCGCCGCGCCTGGATGGCGGATGCTCCGGCGACAGCTTTCGGGGCATTGTCCTGTTGGACGAAAGAAGTCATGGGCGAACCAAGCGACGCGGGCGCGCACCTGTCAAGCGCAGGCACGCACGCCGCGGGAGAGGAACGAAACAGGCCGCGCGCGGCAGAAAGCCGTGCAGCGCACCAGATAGATGGGCGACCTTCGCAAAATTGTAAGCCGGCGTGTGGATAAGTAGCCCGCCGCAGAGACGGCCGGAGCATCCCCCTGCAGCCAAGAGCCGTGGGGACGGGCTGCGGGCTGGAGTTCAGGGTCGGCGGGTGGGGGATGATATGAAGGATCCGGTTCAGAAGACCATCGGCTACCGGCTGACCCATACCGCGCGGTTGCAGAAGGCGCTGTCGGCGCGGCTGCTGGCGACGCTGGGCCTGTTTCCAGGGCAGGAAGCGGTGCTGAAGCTTTTGTGCGAGCAGGACGGCCGCACCATGGGCGACCTCGCCGGCGCCCTGCGCGTGCGCCCGCCCACGGCGTCGAAGACCATCGCCCGCCTCACCACCCAGGGCCTGGTGGAGCGCCGCACCACCGACGGCGACGGCCGGCTGGTGCGGGTCTTCCTCAGCGAGGCCGGCCGCGAGCGCGGCGCCTCCATCGACAGCGTGTGGGAGCAGCTCGAGGGCGAGATGGTGGCCGGGCTCGACAACAAGGAAAAGAAGCGCCTGCGCAAGCTGCTGCGCAAGGTGGAGAAGAACCTCGCCCACCGCCTCGGCGCCGACGGCGGCATCGACGACGAGCCCGACCTCGGCGAGGACGACGACGACAATTGAGGGCCCTGCCCCGCAGGCCGTTTCAGGGGAACTGCCGGGCCGGGATGGACGCCGTGGGTTTTCCATCCGGAAGCACTCAACCCCTGCCTTTTGAAGAGTGACGGGATCGGTGGTTCGCCGGCGTCGTTGCGGCGATCCGCCATGACTTTCAGGCTGTGCCGCTCCGGACACCCGCGTCCGTCTTCCTGAAACCGGTACAGACGGTCTGGCTATTTCAATCGATTAGAGACAAACTGCGCGCAAGGCATCCAACGTCCGACGCGGGCGTTCGGGATGGACTGCGACGCACCTGACCATTCGTCCTTTCCGCAACGGGACAGGCGACCGGCTGCGTCGTGTTCGAGTTGGGAGGCTGACCTGCGCGGGGGTGAAATCCCGGCGGGTCCCGCCTTCCGTCACCAACAACGGCCGGCACGGCCGCTCAGGACGGGGGAAACATGTCCAACGCCATCGACCTCAAGGACCGCATCGCCATCGTCACCGGCGGCGCGCAGGGCATCGGCCGCGCGGTGGTGGAGCGCTTCATCGCCTCCGGCGCCCGCGTCGCCATCTTCGACCGCGACACGGAGCTGGCCGTTAAGACCGCCGACGACCTCGGCCGCGCCCGCGTCATGCCCGTGACCGTGGACGTGACCAGCCGCGAGAACGTGGAACATGGTGTCGCCGAGGTGATCGCCGCCTTCGGGAAGATCGACATCCTCGTCAACAATGCCGGCATCGCCGGACCCAACATGAAGCTGTGGGACTACCCCGAAGACGCCTGGCACCAGGTGATGGCCATCAATGTGGACGGCCCCTTCTTCTGCTGCCGCGCCGTGGCACCGCACATGATCGCGACGGGCTACGGCCGCATCGTCAACGTGGCCTCCATCGCCGGCAAGGAGGGCAATCCCAACGCCTCCGCCTATTCGGCCTCCAAGGCGGCGGTCATCGCCCTCACCAAGTCGCTGGGCAAGGAACTGGCGGAATACAACATCGCAGTGAATTGCGTGACACCCGCTGCGGCAAAGACGGCCATTTTCGACCAGCTCAGCCAGCAGCACATCGACTATATGCTTTCGAAGATTCCGCGCGGGCGATTCCTGGCCGTGGAAGAGGCTGCGGCCACCATTGCGTTTGCCGCTTCGGCCGATTGCTCGTTCACCACCGGCGCCGTGTTCGACCTTTCGGGCGGACGCGCCACCTACTGAAACCGGGGTTGTCCATGCGTGTGCCGGAAGAAGACCGAGCCGTTCCGGCGCACGCCCCATCGCCCACCCCGGCTCATGCGCCTTTCGCCGGCATCGCCCTCATGTGCGTCGCGGTGGCGAGCTTCGCGGTCACCGACACCACGGCCAAATGGTTGAGCGGCCACACCAACGTCTTCATCGTGGTGTGGGCACGCTACATCATCCACTTTGCCTGCTCACTGGTGGTGTTCAATCCCTGGACCGTGCAGGGCCTGATGAAGACGCGCCGGCCGCTGCTGCAGATCGGTCGCTCGGCCATGCTGTTCCTCACCACCGCGCTCAATTTCACGGCGCTGCAGGTGCTCCAGTTGGACCAGACCGTGTCCATCATGTTCTCAGTGCCATTCTTCGTCGCACTGTTCGCCGGGCCCATGCTGGGCGAACGCGTGGGTGTCCAGCGCTGGTGCGCCATCCTGGTCGGCTTCGCCGGCATCCTGCTGGTGGTGCGGCCCGGGGCCGGGGGCATTCATCCCGCCGCCGTCCTCTCCCTCGGCGCCGCCGCCACCTATGCGCTCTACGCCATCACCACCCGCATGCTGGCAACCAGCGATTCGAGCGCGACGACGCTGTTCTATTCGTCGCTGGTCGGTTCCGTGGCGGCCAGCCTGCCCCTGCCGTTCGTGTGGGAGACGCCGCGCGATCCCCTCGTCATCGGCGCCATGCTGGGGCTGGGCACGGTGGCGGGCATCGGCCATTTCCTGCTGATTCTCGCCCATGGACGAGCACCCGCGGCGACGCTAGCACCGTATATCTACACCCAGATCATCGCCATGATTGTGCTGGGCTGGCTGGTGTTCGGCCAGGTGCCGAGCGCCTGGACCCTTGCCGGCGCAGGCGTCGTCATCGCCTCCGGAGGCTATCTGCTGGTGATTGAATCCCGCAGCCGCCGCATCTGAGGGGCCGACGCCCCCCATGGGCCGGTGCCGAGCGGGTCGCGGTGTGGCTCGACCGGCCGCGATGGGGAGGAGCGTTTCTCGTTTTCGTCAAAATGCACCTTATCCTTGGGTCCTCCGACCCCAGCCCCAAGGATGCCAATGCCCGCCGCCCGCCTTCTCGTCGTTGAAGGAAACACCGCGGAAGCCCGTGCCCGCCAGGTGACATTCGGGGGCCAGGCCGCAAGCGAGGGCTACGCACAATTGCTGCGGGAGCTTTTTCCCGGGCAGGTGACCGTGGACATCTGCTATCCGGCCGATCCCGGAGCCAGCTTGCCCGATGCCGGTGGGCTGGACGGCTATGACGGCATCGCCATCACCGGCTCCTCGCTGAACATCTATCATGGCGGCAGCGAGATCTCGCAACAGATCGACCTCATGCGGGCCGCCTTCACCACGGATGTGCCGATCTTCGGCAGTTGCTGGGGCTTGCAACTGCTCACCGTGGCGGCGGGCGGTGCGGTGCGGCGCAATCCCAGGGGCCGGGAAGTCGGCTTCGGCCGGCGCATCCGCACCACCCCTGCGGGAGCGCAGCATCCCATGTTCGCCGGCAAGCCCGCGGTGTTCGAGGCCATGACCGTGCATCTCGACGAGGTGGAGACCCTCCCCGACGGCGCCCAACTCCTCGCGAGCAATGATCATTCCGAGGTCCAGGCGGTGGCCTTCCAGTGCGGTCGCGCGCGGTGCTGGGGGGTGCAGTATCACCCCGAATATCCGTTCCGGGAGATGGCGGCCATCTTCCGGCGCCTTCGTCCATCGCTGGTGGCGGAAGGCTTCTTCATGGATGAGGACGAGGAAGCCGCGTTCATCGCCGATCTCGAGCATTTCGAGCGCGAGCCCGGCAACGCCGCGCTGGCCTGGCGCCATGGGATCGACGGCGCGGTAATCGCCAAGGACGTGCGCACCCGCGAAATCGCCAACTGGATCACGCAGCAGGTTCTGCCCGGCCGGGCGCTGCGCCATCCGGAGTGATCGAAGCGTGAGGGTGAGGCCGAGCGCGGGTCGACGTCGTGCCGGCCTTGCCTTGGGGCCGTCCTGGCTTGGCGGCCTTTGGCGCGTTTGCATTAAGGGCCACGTCAGGATGCGGGCGGCCCGGGGGTGTTTTGGGGG
>NZ_JAIVFO010000203.1 GCF_029991245.1 Xanthobacter autotrophicus | reverse complement strand
GTCCTGCGGTGAAGGGGGTCACTCGGCGGCGCGGGCGGCGGGCTGGGCCACCTCGTCGGCGAGGGAATAGGAGGAAAGCATCATGTCGAGCAGGCGCTCGGCGCCGGCCCAGTCATAGGTGCGGAAGGAGTGGTTCTTCACCACGAAGCCGGCGCCCGCATAGAACATCTCGTACTGGGCGTGGCGGGAGGCGAATTCCGAGCCCACCGCGTCCCAGGCGAGCTTGTAGAACTTCACCTTTTCTTCGGCGCTGGCGGCGGGCGACTGCTGGGTCTTGGCGATGAGGGCGGCAAGCTCCGGGTTCTGGTAGTCATGTACCGAGGAAGGCAGCATGATCATGCCGCCGCCGGCCAGCTCCCGCAGGCTGGTGATGAACTTGCCGTAGAGCTGCTGGGTCAGCGTCTGCGCCGCATAGAGGGTGTGGCGGTCGGGCACGAAATAGGGGCCGTAATAGCTGCCCTTGGCCTCCATGGCGGTGACGAAGGCATCCACCATGGCGGCCTCGGCGGCGAGCTGGCCCAGGGTCTCGCGCACCTGCGGGAAGCCGGTGGTGCCGTTCACCTCGGCGGTGCGCCGGGCGATGGCGAGCAGGAATTTCAGCTTCACCGACAGGCGGATCTGCGCCTGGTAGTTCTGGTAGACGTGGGCGGGCGTGGCATGGAACTGCCGGCCGGTCATGGCGATGTCGCCGGCGATGAAGATCCGGTCCCACGGCACCTTCACGTCGTCGAAATACAGCACCGCGTCATTCTCGTCGAAGCGGCTCGACAGGGGATTGTCGAACACCGACGGCGCCGCCGCCTCATACGACTTGCGCGACAGGATCTTCAGGCCCCTGGTATTCATGGGAATGGCGAAGGAGAGGGCATAGGCCTCCTCGCCCTTCTGCAGCGGCTGGATGCAGGTGACGAAGACTTCATTGGCCATGATGCCGCCGGTGGCCAGCATCTTGGCCCCACGCACGGTGATGCCGCCGGTGTCCTCGTCCACGATGGCGGCGGAGAGGAAGGGGTCGGCCTGCTCGGCGGCGTTCTTGGAGCGGTCGGCCTGCGGGTTTATGATGACGTAGGTGAGATAAAGATCGGTGTCGCGGGCGTGGCGATAGTAGTCGGCAAGCGCCCGGGCGCGGGCCGGATCGTAAAGCTCGAACTGGTCGAGGCCCATGTACATGCCGGAGATGCAGGAGGCCACATGGTCCGGCGCGCGGCCGAGGAAGCCGGCGTGCAGTTCGGTCCAGGCCTCCAGGCCCCGGCGGCGAGTCTTCAGCTCCTCATAGCTGGTGGGCAGCTGCCAGATGCGGTTGGCGAGCGTGCCGGTGTCGGTCTCGAAGGTCATCAGGGCGCGGTTGTCCGGCGCGCTGTGGAAGTCGAACATGCGCCCCACCGAGGCCACCGCGCGGCGGAATGCGGGGTGGGCGGTGGCGTCGGAAATTTTCTGGCCGTCGAGGAAGATCTCGCGGCCGTCCCTGAGGCTGGCGATATGGGCGCTGCCGGTCTTGATCATGGCGGGGGCTCCGGAAGGGGGGTCAGGACGCGATGGCCGAAAGACTGCGATAGCGTCCGGCATGGAAGACGAGGGGGTCCGCCGCGGGCTCGCAGCGGTGGGCGAGGACGCGGGCGATGAAGATCTCGTGGTCGCCGCCGTCATGGATGGCGTGGGGCGCGCATTCCAGGTGCGCTGCCGCCTCCGCGATCAGCGGCGCGCCGCCGGCCCCGCGCAGATGGGCCACTCCGGCCCATTTCTCCCCCTGCGCGCGGGCGAAGCGGCCGGAAAGATCCTGCTGGTGGTGGGCCAGAACGGAGATGCCGTAGGCGCGCGCTGTCTTCAGCGCGGGCAGGGACAGGGCCGTCCGCGCCACCGAGAACAGCACCAGCGGCGGGTCGAGGGAGACCGCGTTGAACGAACTCATGGTCATGCCGACCAGGGTTCCATCCGCGCCCTCGGCAGCGACGATGGCGACGCCGGTGGCGAAGGCGCCGAGGGTGCACCGGAAGGCGCGTGTGTCGAAGGCGTCTGCTGTGCTGGCCGACATGGGGCAATGTCCGCTTCTATTAGCTTTGTAACAAAGCTATTATGAAGGGGTGATAGACGTCAAGGCCCTTCCGTGCCAATGAAGCGCGATCACGATACGTCTGCGTCGGGGCAGAGCGGGTCGGGGCATGGCGGATCAGGGCAAGGCGGATCGCGGATTGCGCCCGCCGTCAGATCCGCGCCCCCCGCGGCCGGCACGACCAGGGAGCGCCCGCATGCCTCAAGCCCCGTCCAAAGCCCGCAGGCGACTGCCCCTGACCGCGTCCCGCGCCGCCCTGCTGGTGAACGGATCGGACCTCGAATTCCGCGAGATGGTGCACAACATGCTGGCGTTCGCCACCGCCATCCAGGAGGTGCGCAACCGGCTCGGCGGCCTCATCGGGCTGTCGGGCACGCAATACACCATCCTCAATTCCATCGCCCGGCTCAGCCGGGGCACGCCGGAGCTGGGCGTCAACGCGCTGGCCGAGCATCTCCATTTGTCGGGGGCGTTCGTGACCATCGAGGTCAACAAGCTGGTCCAGGCCGGCCTCGTCACCAAGGTGCCGAACCCGGACGATCGCCGCCGCGTGGTGCTGGCGGTGACCGAGGAGGCCGAGCGCCGCCTCGCCGATCTGACGCGGGTTCAGGTGCCCGCCAACGACGCTTTGTTCGAACCGCTCTCGGCGGCCGACTTCAAGGTGTTGCGCGCAATCATCGCCAAGCTCGCCGGCACCGGGGAGCGCACCTTGCGGCTGATCGAGTATCTCGCGCCCGCCGGCACCCTGGACGATGTCGCGGACCACCTGCCGCCGGTGGTGTGACGGAGGCGGGCGCAATCCGAAAACCGGATCGCGCCGGACGCATCCTCAGATCTGCAGCCGCGCCTTCATGGCGCCGCCGGGGCGGACCTCCACCACGCGGCCGTCGCTCATCTCCACGATGCGGTCGAAGATGTCGGACCAGCGCGGATCGTGGGTGACCACGCACACCGCCACCCGGTGCACGTCGGCCAGCGTGCGGAACACCTCCATCACCTGCCGCCCGCGCGAACCGTCCAGCGCGGCCGTGGGCTCGTCCGCCAGCAGCATCACCGGGTCGTTGGCCAGGGCCCGGGCGATGGAGACGCGCTGCTGCTCGCCGCCGGACAATTGGGAGGGGTAATTGTCTTCCCGGTGGTCGAGGCCGAACTGGGCCAGAAGCTCCCGCGCCCGCGCCTTCGCCTGCTTCGGCCGCACGTCGTTGATCTCAAGGGCGATCTGCACGTTCTCCACCGCGGTGAGGAAGGGGATCAGGTTCGCCTTCTGGAAGATGAAGCCCACATGGGTGCGGCGGAAGTCGCGCAAATTGTTGAGGCGGGTCGAGGCGTTGGCGATGGGCTGGTCGCGGAAGTGGACGGTGCCGGTGGTGGGCGGCTCCAGCAGCCCGGCGATCATCAGGAAGGTGGTCTTGCCCGAGCCGGACGGGCCGACGATGCCGGTCAGCTCGCCGGATTTCAGCGCCAGCGTCATGTCGGTGAGGGCGCGCACCTCGTTGGCACCGGAGAGGTACGTCTTCGAGGCGTTGCGCACCTCCATCACCACATGGCTGGGCCAGAATTGAGCGGTCACGCCAACACCTCCTGCGCCCGAACCTGCATCGCCCGCCGGATCGCGAACCAGCTCGCGCCGAGGCTGATCAGGAGCAGCGCCCCTGCGATGCCCGCGAGGTCCTCCGGCACCAGCAGCACGGTGCGCGGAAAATTGGGATAGATCGTGAAGGAGATGAACAGGGCCACCGAGAAGCCGAGCGCGGCGATCCACAGGGCCTGCTGCACGATCAGGCCGATGATGACCCGGTCGCGCGCGCCGATGAGCTTGAGGAGCGCGATCTGGTTGATCTTCTCCAGCGTCAGCATGTAGATCGTGAGCGCGATGATGGAGCCCGCCACCAGCAGCGTCATGGCGGTGAAGGCGAGAATCTGCACCCGAAGCCGCCACAACCGCCCGTCGAGCAGCATGGAGCGCTCTTCTTCCTTGGTCAGCACCTCCACGTCGCCCCAGGCCTTGATCTGGGCCTTCACCAGCTGCGGGTCGGCATTGGGCTTCAGCTCCACCATCACCGCCGCCAGCGCGCCGCCGTCGCCGAGGCCCATGCGCGAGCGTCCCTTGGCGACACGGTTCAGCAGGATGGCCTCGGAAGGCAGCACCCGGTTGATGGCCTGGGAATCCGCGATGGTGACGAAGAACATGCCGTCGCCGCCCATGTCCACCTGTCCCTTGGTGAGGCCCACCACGGTGTAGTCGTCATGGCCGAGGCGGATCACGTCGCCCACCAGCAGGCCGGTGGACTGGTCGGCGATGGCCTCGTAGCGGGTGGAGCGGAACAGCCGGCCGTCGATGAGCGGGATCCAGCTGCCGGAATCCTTGGGATAGTCGATGCCGGTGACGGCGAGGCGCACGCTCTTGCCGCCGATATTATATTGCTGGTTGTACTGGATGAAGCGGCGGGTGGCGGCCACCCCCGGCACGCCCTCCACCCGGCGGTCGAGGCTGGAGGGCACGGCGGAGGTTTCGGCGAACGGCCCGGAGCGCCCGCCCTCCACCACCCAGAGATCGGCGCCCACGTCGTTGATGATCAGCAGCGCCTCGTGGACGATGCCGCGATAGAGCCCGATCATGCCCATGGTCGCCCCCAGAAGGAGGCCGATGCCCACCGCCGTGAGGGCGAAGCGCAGCATCGAAAACCGCATGTCCTTGAGGGCGATGTTCATGGGCTTCCGCCTCCGCCGCCTGCGTCAGGGCACCTCTTCCCCGAGGTCGACCGGCTCGAAAGAGTAGCGGCCGGCCGGCGACAGCACCACGTCGCCGGCCTTGAGGCCGCGCGAGACCTCGATGTTGGTGCCGCTGGTATAGCCGAGTGCCACCGGGGTCCAGGTCGCCCGGCCGGACCGCGCCAGCCAGACGCCGGCGCGGCCGTCGCGGCGGGTCACGAAGCTCTCCGGCACGCCGATGGCCACCGCCGGGGACTGCGCTTCCACCGCCACATTGGCCCGCTGCCCGACGGCCCAGCTCTCGGGCAGTTCGTCGAGGGTGATGTCGATGGTGAATTCGCGGGTTTCCTGGTCCACTTGCCGGGACAGGCGCAGCACCCGCCCGGTCCACACCCGCGTGGGGTCGGAGGCGAAGCGGATGCGCGCCGGCTGGCCCGGCTTGATGGCGGAGCGGGCGGATTCGTCGAACCGCGCGGAGATGATGATGGTGGACAGCTCCACCACCTGCATCAGGTTGGCGCCGGGCGACAGCAGGTCGCCGGGATTGCGCTCGCGGGAGATGACCACGCCGTCGAGCGGGGCGGTGATGGTGGCATCGGCGAGGCGGGCTTCCAGCACCTTCACGTTCGCCTGCTGGGCGAGCAGCTCCGCCTTCGAGCGCTCGATGGCGGCGTCGGCGCGGGCCATGTCCGCCTGGGCCTGCAGGAAGTTGGATTCGGCGGTGGTCAGTTCGGCGGGCGAGATGACATTGGTGCGGGCGAGGGCGGTGCGCCGCTCGAACTCGACCTTGGCCCGGTCGAAGCCGGCCTTGGCGCGGGCCCGTTCGCTCTCGCTCCCGGTGATGCCAAGGGCAGCGGCGCTCGCCTGCGCCTGGGCGGCGGCGAGCTGGTTCTGGAGGTCGACGGATTCCAGCCGCGCCAGCACCTGGCCGCGGGTGACGGCGTCGTTGCGGTCCACCTCGATGGACTTCAGGAAGCCCTGGATGCGGCTCGTCACCACCACGCGGTTGATGGCGTCGAGCAGGCCCGGCCCGTTGATCTCCAGGCTCATGGGGCGAGCTTCAATCCGGTGCCAGGCGGCCGTGCGCGGCACCACGTACCAGTAGCCGATCAGGACCCCCGCCACCACGGCGATGGCCAGCGCGATGGCGAGGCGGCGCCAGCCGGCGGAATAGTCCGTCTCGGTCAGGGTGGGGGGGG
>NZ_JAIVFO010000202.1 GCF_029991245.1 Xanthobacter autotrophicus | reverse complement strand
CCCCAAACACCGCCCGGCCGCCCGCATCCCAGAGAATGCAAACGCGCCAAAGGCCGCCAAGCCAGGACGGCCCCGAGGCAAGGCCGGCACGACGTCGACCCGCGCTCGGCCTCACCCTCACGCTCACCCTCACGCTTCGACCCACAGGGCGATATCGCCGCGGCGATCCAGGACTGAAAGCGCTGGCGATCCGCCGGCGCGCACGATTCGCACGTCCAGCATCTCGCCCCCCAGCGTCAGCCGCCGAAGCACGAGTTCGTCCAGGAAATCAGGCAATTCGGGCCGTGCAAAAGTGACGCGGCGCGCGTCGATGTCGAAGCCGAGCCCGAGCGTCGCCTGGAGCAGGGCGAGCGGCGCGGCGGCCGCCCAGGCCTGAGGCGCACAGGCGACGGGATAGGACACCGGCCCCTGGCTGCGCTGGCGGGAAAAGCCGCAGAACAGTTCCGGAAGGCGCCGCAGATCAAACGAGATCGATGCCTGCAGCAGGCCCTCGAAGATGCGCGCGGCCTCCCGGCGGAAGCCGTAGCGGGCAAGGCCCATGGCAATCACCGCATTGTCGTGGGGCCAGATTGAACCATTGTGATAACTCATGGGGTTGAAGCGCGCCTCGCCGGCCGCGATGGTGCGCACGCCCCATCCGGAAAAGGAGGCGCCGGCCATGAGCTGGGCCGCCACCGCCGGTGCGCGCTCCGGCAGGGCGATGCCGGTGAACAGGGCATGCCCGGCATTGGAGCTTTTGACCCGGCAGGGCCGCTTCTCGCCATCCAGGGCGAGCACGTAAGTTCCCAGCCCAGGGTCGAAAAAGGCCACATCGAAGGCGTCGCGCAACCGGCCCGCATTCCGCTCGAACACGGCCGCGTCCTGTACGTACCCGAGGCGGCGGGCGATGGACGCTGCGGCGCGCCAGGCGCCGAAGACATAGGCCTGCACCTCCACCAGTGCGATGGGGCCGCGCGCCAGCCTCCCATCGGCGTGGAAGATGGAATCGTGGCTGTCCTTCCAGCCCTGGTTCAAGAGGCCGTCGCCGCTCATGCGGCCATATTCCACGAAGCCGTCGCCGTCCCGGTCACCGTAATCGGTGATCCAGCCCAGCGCTGCGGCCACCGCCGGCCACAACAGGCGCGCGGTGTCGAGATCGCCGGTGCGCTCCAGGTAGGCGCCGGCGAGCATCACGAACAACGGGGTGGAATCCACGCTGCCGTAATAGCGGCGGAACGGCACCTCGCCGAGTTCCGCCATCTCGCCGGAGCGCACCTCGTGGAGCATCTTGCCCGGCTCCGCATCCGCCGCAGGATCCAGCACCGTGGCCTGGTTGGCGGCAAGGTGGAGCAGCACGCCGCGGGCGATGGCCGGGTCCATCCACAGGGTTTCGAAGGCGGTGATAAGGGCGTCGCGCCCGAACACGGTGCTAAACCACGGCACCCCGGCATAGGGATAGGCACCTTCGGGGGTGTCGGTGATGAGAATGGCAAGGTCGCTGACCGCGCGTTTCATGGCGTCGTTGAAGTGCTGGTTGGAGGAGGTGACCTCCGCCGCCCGGGCCACGCGCGCCCGCAGTGTCGCGCGGGATGAGCGCAGGGCCTTGCGGAACGTGAATTTGGCTCCGGCCTCCGGCTGCGCCCCGTCGCAGCGGATCTCGATGAAGATCACGCCCGTGGCGCCCGGGGCAAGATCGATCCGGTAACGGGCCTGCGACCCTTCCAGCTCGGTGGGGGCCGGCTCGAAGTGCAGGCCGGTGCGCCGTACCTTGCCGTCGAGGCCGGTATAGGCGAGGCCCACGCCGTCGCGGGCGAGCAGCGGAGCGTGGCGAACCCCGCGCCGGCTCCGCTTCGCGCCGCGCACCTCGAACAGGTCCGAGAAATCGGCGTCGAAGGAAAAAGCGATGACCACCTGCCGCGGGACCACATCAAAATTATGCAGCGACACGCATTCGTGGCAGGCCGAGCGGTAGAGGAAACGCGAGCGGCGAATGTGGATGAGGTCGTGCAAAAGCGCCTCGCCGCCGTCCCGGCCAGGGAGGTCGGGATTGGTGAGGTCGCAGGTGAGCGTGGCATTGTCCTCGCGCACGGTCGAGCTGAGCAGCAGCGGGCGCACCCCGTCTATGGTCAGGAAGAAGTGCGAGAGGTGGCGCGTGTCGCGATGGAACAGGCCGTGGTTGCTGGCGAGCCCCGGCACCGCGTCGCCGTGGGCGTCGAACACGGCGAAGGTGTCGTCGTGCTTCAGGGTGCGCGGCGTGGTCTCGATCTGTGAGGCACTGGCGGCGATGACATAGTCCGGCTCGTGGACGCCCTGCTCCACCACCGGGGCGTCAACGGATGGCGTCATGGAGGGCATCATGTCCGGCGACGAGGCGCAGCTCGGGCCTGGGCGCGCGCCGGACCGCGGGGCTGGTCGCCCTGGCTGCGGCCAGCCGCTGGTAGACGGCCACATAATCCTTCGCCATGCGCTCGGCGGAGAAGCGGCGCTCGAAGGCGCAGCGGATGGCCGAGCGGTCGAGGCGGGAGAGTTCGCCCACCCGCGCCACGGCCTCCTCCACGCTGTTCACCAGATAGCCGGTGACGCCTTCGTCCAGCACCTCGGGCACCGAGCCGCGGGAAAAGGCGATGACGGGCGTGCCGCAGCTCATGGCCTCGATCATGACCAGGCCGAAGGGCTCGGGCCAGTCGATGGGGAACAGCAGGGCCGCCGCGTTGCCGAGGAAGTCCGCCTTCTGGCGCTCGTCGATCTCGCCGATGAATTCCACATTGGGATTGGCCTCCACCATGGGGCGGATCATGTCCTCCCAATAGGCCTGGTCGGCGCGATCCACCTTGGCGGCGATCTTCAGCGGCATGCCGGCCCTGACCGCGATCACGATGGCGCGGTCCGGCCGCTTCTCCGGCGAGATGCGGCCGAGGAAGGCGAGGTAGTCGCCGCCCTTGGGGTTGAAGGGCAGGAGGTCTTTCGGCAGGCCGTGATGGATGGTGGCGGCCCAGTTCACCGGCGGCATGGGCGTGCGCTGGTGGTCGGAGATGGAGACCAGCGGATAGTCGGCAAAATTGGCATAGAGCCGGTGCGCGGCGGGCAGGTCCAGCCGGCCGTGCAGGGTGGTGAGGCTCCGCGCCCGATGCTCGCGCAGCACGGGGTAATGCAGCAGATCCACATGCACGTGGATGACGTCGAAATCGTCCGCGCGCTTGCGCACCTCCTCCAGCATGAGCAGGTGATACAAAAGCGGGTCCACCGGGCCGGGGGCAAGGCGCAGCCCGGTCTCGCACATGGCTTCCAGCGCCGCGGAGGTGAGCGAATCGCCGCTGGCGAACAGGGTCACCTCGTGCCCCGCGCGCACCAGCTCCTCGGTGAGATAGGACACGATGCGCTCGGTGCCCCCATAGCGGCGGGGTGGAACACTCTCGATCAGCGGCGCGACCTGGGCGATGCGCATGGATCTCTCCTCGGGCCCTGGGGGGGTCCCCCGCCAAGGCCAGGCGTTGAAACGAAAAGTCGGGTTCTGTGGAAAGAACGTGCGAGCGGGCCGCATGGTTTCCCGCGGTGCGGAAAAAGTGTGGACGCGATTGGGTTCCCCCGGCCCCCAGGTCGGAGCGTGCGCCAGGAGACGGCGCTGGCATGGGGTGCCTTCTGGCGGGCTCGCCCCCGCTGCGTGGGAGGCTGCCTGCCGTCATCACGACCGGGCGATTCAGCCCCGGAAGGGAAACGGAACCGCTTCCGTCCGAGGGAATCGCGCTCTAGGATGGTTATCGAGCGTGCGCTCGCCGGTTCCATGCCAGCGGAGTTCCGCGCCCACCCTGAACCCCTGAACCGGATGTCCCGCGCCGATGCCATCCTCGCCTTGCCGACCGGGACCCGGCGCATCCTTGCGCGGATCGTTGGCCGCAGGCCGGGCATCGCCGTAGAAGCTTCAATCTAAATCGATACAAATGGCGCCGTCGGCTCCCCCGGCCGCGCCGCGCTGCAATTCGCACAAGTCTTGAGGAGGCTCCCCATGAGTTCCGACGTCACCTATCCCGACGTTCAGCTTCACATCGACGGCGTCTGGCGCGACGCGGACGGCGGACGGCGCATTCCCGTCATCAATCCCGCCACCGAGGAAGAGATCGGCACGGTTGCCCATTGCTCCATCTCTGACCTCGACGAAGCGCTCGCCGCCACCGAGCGCGGCTTTGCCACCTGGAGCCGCACCTCCGCCTTCGAGCGCTCCAAGCTCATGCGCAAGGCCGCCGACATCCTGCGCGAGCGCGCCAATGCCATCGCCCGCCTGATGACCCTGGAACAGGGCAAGCCCCTGCCCGAGGCGCGCATGGAGACGCTCGCTGCCGCCGACGTCATCGACTGGTTCGCGGAAGAGGCGCGCCGCGCCTATGGCCGGGTCATCCCGGCCCGCGCGCCCGGCGTGTACCAGCTGGTCATCAAGGAGCCGGTGGGTCCGGTGGCGGCGTTCACGCCGTGGAACTTCCCCATCAACCAGGTGGTGCGCAAGCTGTGCGGCGCCCTGGCGGCGGGCTGCTCCATCATCGTGAAGGCGCCGGAAGAGACCCCGGCTTCGCCAGCCGAGCTGATCCGCGCCTTCGTGGATGCGGGCGTGCCCAAGGGCGTCATCGCCCTGGTCTATGGCGTGCCGGCGGAAGTGAGCGAATATCTCATCCCGCACCCGGTCATCCGCAAGATCACCTTCACCGGCTCCACCCCGGTGGGCAAGAAGCTGGCGGCGCTGGCCGGCGCGCACATGAAGCGCGTGACCATGGAACTGGGCGGCCACTCCCCGGTCATCGTGTTCGACGATGCGGACGTGCAGGCGGCGGCCAAGCAGATCGCCACGGCGAAGTTCCGCAATGCCGGCCAGGTGTGCGTGTCGCCCACGCGCTTCCTGGTGCAGGAGAAGGTCTATGAACAGTTCGTGGACACCTTCGTCTCCGTCGCCAAGGCGGTGAAGGTGGGCAACGGGCTGGACGAGGGCACCACCATGGGGCCGCTGGCCAACGACCGGCGCATCCCGGCCATGGAGGCGCTCATCGCCGACGCCCGGCAGCAGGGGGCGGAGGTGAGGACCGGTGGCTCGCGCATCGGCAACAAGGGCTATTTCTTCGAGCCCACCGTGGTCACCGGCGTCACCCGGCAGATGCGCATGATGAACGAGGAGCCGTTCGGCCCGCTCGCCATGCTGCTGCCCTTCGCCGATTTCGACGAGGCCATCACCGAGGCCAACCGGCTGCCCTACGGCCTTGCCTCCTACGCCTACACCAGCTCGGCCAAGACCGCGCAGGCGGTGGCGCACCAGGTGCAGGCGGGCATGATGACCATCAACCACCTGGGCCTCGCCTTGCCGGAAGTGCCGTTCGGCGGCGTGCGCGATTCCGGCTACGGCTCGGAAGGCGGCTCGGAGGCCATCGAGGCGTATCTCAACCCCAAGTTCGTCTCCCAGGCGGGGGTCTGAGCGGGCTGCGCCGGTGGGGTCCCCCGGCGCTTGCCGGTGCTGGGCCGGTCCCCACCGCCATCATCCCCGGCTTGACCGGGGGATCCACGGTGCGGCCGGGCTGGGGCCATGGCCTTGGCCCTTGCACCGCGCATGCGGCCCGGTGGATGCCCCGGCCAAGCCGGGGCATGACGCTGTGAAGAGGTGGGGGCGGGGCATGTTCGCGGGCCGCAAGCGGCCGGCCGGGCCTACCGTTCCGTGAGGAAGGTCATCAGCACCTTGTCGTCCTCGCCCACGAGGCAGAGGAAGCGGTGGGCCTTGTCGGAGCGGTCGCGCTGGATATAGGCCTCGCCCATCAGCACCCCGGTCACGCGCGTGCTGCCCACCGCCACGTCGGCCTTGGCGATGGTGAGCCCGTCCATGTCGATGGAGATGTCGGAGATCGAGGGCGAGCGGGCCTGCAGCCGTTCCAGCGCGTGGGCCTTGCAGGCCACCGCCCGCTCCGCGCCCTCCGGTGCCTCGGCCTCCGCGTCCTTCACCGCCTGTTCGCTCGCGGTCCCTGGG
>NZ_JAIVFO010000201.1 GCF_029991245.1 Xanthobacter autotrophicus | reverse complement strand
GGCGATGAGGAAGGTGTTCGGGTCCGCCCGGGCGGCGGAGGGCTCCGGGCGGACGGGGGCGGGCGATCGGTGCGGGCTGGTCATGGCGCCACCATAGCCGCCCGCGCGCGGGACGAAAACGGGGCGCGGGCCTGCGCCGTGTGCGACTGAAGATGCCGCGCGCGGCGGTGAAACACGCCCGGCTTCACCCCATGCGTCGGGCGGCGGCCACCACGGCCTGTCCGAGGGCGAGGCCGCCGTCATTGGCCGGCACCGCGGCGGGCACCAGCGGGATGAGGCCGCAGGCTTCGAGCCGCCGCAGGGTCGCTGCCAGCAGCCGGGCATTCTGGAACACCCCGCCGGACAGGGCGACGGCCGTGAGGCCCTCCGCTGCCGCCACCTGCGCCGCCGCCCCGGCGAAAGCTTCGGCGAGGCCCGTGTGGAAGGCGGTGGCCATTGCAGCGCGGGGCCGTCCGGCGTGGAGGTCGGCCATCAGCGCCGTGAACAGCGGGGCGGGGTCGATCTCGGCGGGTTCTGCGTCTGCCTGCCATGCAAAGGGATAGGGCGGGGCCTCGCCTTCCGCCGCCGCCTCCAGCGCCATGGCGGCCTCGCCTTCGTGGCTGAGGCGGTCGGGCGCGAGGCCCAGCAGGGCCGCCACGGCATCGAACAGCCGCCCGGCGGAGGAGGCCAGAGGCGCGTTCAGCCCCTTGTCCATCATGGCGCGCAGGGTCAGGAGCGGCTTGCCGGCGAACAGCGCGGCGAGGCGCGGGTCGTGATCCACTGCCGCGCGTCCCAGCGCGCGGTCGAGATGGGCCAGCAGCACGCGCCACGGTTCCCGGCTCGCCGCATCCCCGCCGGCCAGCGGGATGGGCGAGAGCCGGGCCACGCGGCGGCTGGAGCGGTAATCGCAGACGAGGATTTCGGCGCCCCAGGCGGTGCCGTCGTCGCCCAGCCCGAGGCCGTCCAGCGCGATGCCCACCACCGGCCCGTCCGCCCGCCGCCAGCCGGCTTCCGCCATGGCGGCGGCCATGTGGGCGTGGTGGTGCTGCACCCGCTCCAGCGGCAGGCCAAGGGCGGCGGCGAGATCCTCGCCGAGGCGGGTGGCGCGGTAGTCCGGATGCAGGTCCACCGCCACCACCGCCGGCCGGTGGGCGAAGAGTGCGGTGTAGTCGGCAAGCGCGGTCTCGAAGGCGTCGCCCGTGGCCGGTTCGTCCAGGTCGCCGAGATGGTGGGAGAGCAGTACTTTCCCGCCATGGGTAAGGCAGAGCGCGCTCTTCAGCTCGCCGCCCAAGGCGAGCACGGGCGGGGCGTCGGCGAAATCGGCCGGCAGGGCCAGCGGCATGGGGGCGAGCCCGCGCCCCCGCCGCATCACGCGCAGCCGGCCGGCCACATGGCGCGCCACGCTGTCGTCGAGGCGGCGGGCGATGGGCCGGTCGTGCATCAGGACCGCATCGACGATGCCGGCGAGGCGGTCGCGGGCCTCGTCGTCGCGGAAAATCTGCGGTTCGCTGGAGCGGTTGCCGGAGGTCATCACCAGCGGCCGGCCGGCGGCGGCCACCAGCAGGTGATGCAGCGGCGTATAGGGCGCCATCACGCCGAGATGGCGCTGGCCGGGGGCGATGCCGGGCGCCAGCGGCGCGCCGGGCTTCAGCGGCAGCAGCAGGATAGGCGCGGAGGGGTGGGCGAGGGCGGCCGCCTCGTCCGGGGTGATATGGCAAAGAGCGTGGGCGGCGGTGAGATCCGCCATCACGGCCAGCGGCTTGGTGGGGCGATGCTTGCGGGCGCGCAGCAGGGCGACGGCGTCCGCGTTGGTGGCGTCGCAGGCGATGTGGAAGCCTCCGATGCCCTTCACCGCGAGGATGTGGCCCGCCTTCAGCAGTCCGGTGGCGCGGTCGATGGGGTCCGCGCCGGCAGCGTCGTCGCCCTCCAGCCACAGGCGGGGGCCGCAGTCCGGGCAGGCGATGGGCTGGGCGTGGAAGCGGCGGTCGGCCGGGTCTTCATAGTCCGCGCGGCAGGCGGGGCACATGGGAAAGCCGGCCATGGTGGTGGCCGGGCGGTCATAGGGCAGGCCGGTGACGATGGAAAAGCGCGGGCCGCAATCGGTGCAATTGGTGAAGGCGTAGCGGAAGCGCCGCGCCTTGGGGTCGGCGATCTCGGTGCGGCAGGCGGGGCAGGTGGCCACATCCGGCACCACCCCCACCGAGACGGTGCCCGCCCCGCTCTCGGCGATGCGGAAGGCGCCTTCAGGCACCGGTGCGGAGCGTCGCGTCACCTGTTCCACCCGCGCCAGAACGGGTGCTTCGTGCACCAGCGCCGCCGCGAAGGCGTCACGGGCGGCGGCGGGGCCGGCGATGCGGATGACCACGCGGTCGCCGGCGTTGCGCACGTCTCCGCTCAGGTCCAGCCGGCGGGCGAGGCGATAGACGAAGGGGCGGAAGCCCACCCCCTGCACGATGCCTGAAACCTCGATCTCCTCGCCCGCGACATCGGTGCTCATGGGGCTCAATGCACCGTGCAGACCATGCAGGGGTCGAACGAGCGCACGATGTGCTGTACGCTCACCGGCGTGGTCTCGCCCTGCCGGATGGGGGCGCCCACCAGCGCCGTCTCCAGCGGCCCCGGCTGGCCAACCGCATCGCGAGGCGAGAAGTTCCAGGTGGTGGGGGCGATGATCTGGTAGCGGGCGATGCGCCCCTTCTCCACCACCATCCAGTGGCCGAGGGCTCCGCGCGCGGCTTCCGTGAGGCCGAAGGCGCGTCCGGCCTGCGGCATCGCCCCCTGCGCGCACCAGGGTGCGCCGGGATGCAGCGCCCGCACCCAGCCTTCCATGGCGATGAGGGTGCGCGCCGTCTCCACCAGCCGGCCGACCACGCGGGCGCGCACGTTGGCGCCCTCCTTCGCCGCGAGGTCGCGGGCGAGGGGATGGCCGGCCACCACCTGACGGGCGAAGGCGCCGGTCTCGAACGGCAGGCCGGCGAGGCGCGGGGCCTTGCACCAGGTGTAGCCGGTCTCGTCCGCCGCGTCGGGGAAGGTCGAGCCCTCGAAGGGCGGGTGCGGCGCCTCGCGTCCTTCCATGCGGGCGAAGCTGTGGTCCTCGGTGATGGCCGCCGGGTCAAGGCCCGCCTCCCTGCCGCCGGCAAAGGTGCCGCCCGCGTAGAGCCGGCCTTCGTCCAGCGCATAGGCGCCGTAGGACAGGAAGCGGTCATGGGCGCGGCCGAGGCGCGCCAGATCCAGGTCGGCGGCGATTTCGAGGAACAGGCGGAAGTCGCCGTCCGGCCCCGCCTGTCGCCACGCCTCCAGTTCCACCACGTCGGCGATTTCGGCCACCCGCTCCAGCGGGGCGCCGAAAAGCTGGTCCTCCAGGTCCGCGCGCACCGCGCCGAGGGTGGCGATGAGGCGCATCTGGTCCCGCGCGTCGGCCCCTTTGGCAACGCCGCCCGGCTGGATCGCCAGCGTGTGCGGCCAGCGGCCGGCGAGCAGGCCCATGACGTGCAGCAGCGTCGCCCGCGTGGCCAGCGCCCGGCGCACGCTCTCCCCCTGCGCCGCCTTGAAGCGGCGGGTGGCGGTGGCGAACCACGGGCGGTCCTCATAGATGGCCCGGGCGAAGTCGGGCATGAAGAAGACGTGGAAATGGGTGAGGTGGTCCGCCACATTCTCGGTGGCGAGGATGAGGTTGGTGGCGACCCGGCCATTGTCCGTGGGCGCGATGCCCTGCAGGCCGGCCAGCGCCAGCGCCGCCGCGTGGGATTGCGACACCGAGCAGATGCCGCAGATGCGCGGCGCGATGACCAAGGCGTCGCGCGGGTCGCGCCCTTCCAGGATGCGCTCGAAACCGCGGAACAGGGGCGAGTTGACGAAGGCCTGCCGCACTTCCCCGTCGGCCACGTCCAGCCGCACTTCGAGGTCGCCTTCCACCCGGTTGAACGGCCCGACCACGAGCCGTTTCGTCTGCGCGCTCATCGCTTGCGGATGTCCCGCACGGCAGGCGGGGTCAGCACGTGGTCGGCGGTGGCGTTGCGCCTCAGCCGCTCCGGGGTGGCGGCCTTGGCGAGGGACGACAGGGCGATGAACCACGCCTTGGGCATGTCCGTGGGCAGGCCCACCGGGATGCCGCCGATCTTCGGGGTGTCGAGGAAGGCGTGGCCCGGCTCCTCGAACTCGGGGGCGGTGCAGTTGATGCAGGCGTGGCCGCCCCGGGTGCAGGAGCCCTCGCCGTTCCACAACCTGGTGTTGCAGTCGGCATGGGCCTGGGTGCCGAGGCAGCCCAGATGCTCCATCATGCAGCCGAGGTCGCTCATCTTCTCGGCGCTGGCCTTGTACTCGTAATATTCGTTGCGCGGGCAGCCGTGGTGCACGAGGTGGTCGGCGTAGAAGCGCGGGCGGCCGTAGCTGTCGAGGTCTTCGGCGCGCATGAGGTCGGACGCGAGCAGCATCAGCGTCTCGGTCACCCAGTTGGGATGGGTGGGGCAGCCCGCCACATTGATCACCGGCAGGCCGGAGCGGGAGCGGAAGGCCGCGCCCAGCGCCCCGCCGGGGCGGCGCCCGTCATATTGCAGGCCGCAGGCATCGGCCGGATTGACCCCGGCCGCCGTGACGCCCCCATAGGCGGCGCAGGTGCCCACCGCCACCACGTGCTCGGCGACGGCAGCGAGCCGCCGCGCCCATTCGATGGTGGGGGTGTCGGTGCCGGCGAGGGTGTGGAAGCGCCCGGTGCCGTTCGGCCCGCGCAGCAGCGCGCCTTCGATGCACAGGGCATCGAGCCGGATCTCGCCCGCGAGCACGGCGTCGAACAGGGCGATGGCCTCGTCCCCGGTCTCCTCCGACAGGGTCGGGTGCCACAGGAAGCGGATGTTCGCGCTGGCCAGCGTCGCGGCAAGGTCCGGCGCCTCGGCGCACAGCAGCGACATGGTGCAGCCGCCGCAGCCGCCCGATTGCAGCCACAGCACGGTGAAGGGCGCGCGGTGAGCGGTGCTCATGCCCGTCCCCCGGCCGGCAGGATGAGGGAGATGACGGCGCCGCCCTCGGGATGGTTGGCGGCTTCCAGCCGGCCGTCATGCTCCTCGGCGATGCGGTAGCAGATGGAGAGGCCGAGCCCCGTGCCCTTGCCCACCGCCTTGGTGGTGAAGAAGGGATCGAAGACGCGGCCGAGAATGTCTTCGGGAATGCCCGGCCCGCTGTCGCGCACCCGCACCGCCACCCGCTCCCCGTCCGGGCCGCCGAGGCGCTCGCCGGTGATGTCGAGGCGCGGGTCGGGCCGGCCTTCCAGCGCGTCCACGGCGTTCTGGACGAGGTTCATCAGCACCTGGTGGATGTGGCCGGGATGGCCCACCGCCTCCAGCCCCGCCGGGATCGCCACGCGGATGGCGAGGTCCGGCATCTGCGATTTCGCCACCCAGTCCACCGCCGAGCGCACCACGCTGCCGAGGTCGAACACCTCGCGCGCCTCGCGCTTGTCGGAGGAGAAGCGGCGCAGGTCCGCCACGATGTCGCGCACCCGCTCGGCGCCTTCCAGCATGCCGGCGAGGGTGGCGGGAATGTCGGCCAGCGCCCGGTCGATGCGCAGTTCGCCGCGGGTGCGGGCGAGGGCGGCGGCATCGGCGCCGGCGTGGACCGCGTCGAGATAGGCGATGAGCCGCTCGGCGTAGCGCTTCAGCGCGTGGGCGTTGCCATAGACGAAGGAGATGGGATTGTTCAGCTCGTGGGCGACGCCGGCCACGAGGCGGCCGAGGGAAGCCATCTTCTCCGCATGCACCAGCTGCTGCTGGGTACGCTTGAGGTGTTCATGGGCGTTGGCGAGGGCGTGATAGGCGGCGCGCAGCTCGCCGATGGGCCGGCCCACCAGCACCACGCCCACCGGCCGCCCGCGCGGGTCGAAGCGCAGGGCGCCGTTCACCGACACCGCCTGCGGCCCTTCCGGCGTGGCGAGGGTGAATTCCCGGTCGGCGATGCGCTGGCGCCGCGCCGCGGTGGCGAGGACATCGCTGGCCGAGGTGGGGGAGGAGGGGTCGAGC
>NZ_JAIVFO010000200.1 GCF_029991245.1 Xanthobacter autotrophicus | reverse complement strand
CCCCAGCCCCCTCCCTTCCCTCCCCCGCACGCGGGAGAGGGTTTGACCGATCCCGGCTGTTGGGTCGCCTCACTCCAGGACGGCGGCCTTCAGCAGGCACACCATGAAGGCGCGGGCGGGGGCGTCGGTGCGGTTGCGGATGACGTGGCGGCGGTCGCAGCGATAGCGCACCGTCTCGCCCTCCTTCACCGTCTCGATGACGCCGCCCACCTCCACCTCCAGCGTGCCCTTGAGCACGGTGAGGCATTCCACCGAGCCGCGCTGGTGGCCATCCGAATCCAGCTCGCCGCCGGGGGCGGCGTCCATGTCATAATATTGCAGCCACTCCACCGTCTTGATCCAGCCGATGATGGAGAGCCGCACCAGCCCGTCCTCGGAGAGCAGGATCGGCGTGTCGGCGCGCGACAGCTTCTCCACGAAGGGGGCGTCGTCGGATGAGGCGAGCACCCGCTCCACCGTCATGTCCAGCGCCTGCGACAGGCGCCACACGGTGGCGAGCGTGGGATTGGTCTCGTTGCGCTCGATCTGGCTGATGATGGATTTCGCCACGCCCGACTGCTCGGCGAGGTCGGACAGGGACAGATTGTAGGCCTTGCGCAGGCGCTGGATGGTCTTGCCGAGCTGGCCGGTGATGACCTGCGCACCGGTCTCGAGGGTGTTCCCGCGCTCCTTGACTGCCATGCCCAGCGATCCTTAATTCCGAACGAGCGTTCGCTGTGGCGGACGATACTCAGCAAACCCGCGCGAGGGAAGCGGCCGCTGCAGGGAAAGTTTCAAGGGCTGGGGTCTCGGCTTGAGAGCCTGTCGCTGCGACCGGTAACGCCGTGGAACCCTCTCCCGCTTGCGGGGGAGGGGGGTGGCAGCCCAGCAGCCCTCCCGTTGCCGCTCATTTCCCCCACAGCTCGAAGAAATGGTGCACCGGGCCATGGCCGGAGCCGATATCCAACTGGTCCGCCGCGGCGATGGCGCCGGAGATGTAAGCCTTGGCCCGGCCCACGGCGGTCTTCAGGTCCGATCCGCCGGCAAGCCCCGCCGCGATGGCGGAGGAGAGGGTGCAGCCGGTGCCGTGGGTATTGCGCGAGGGGTGGCGGCGGGCGGCAAAGCGCGTCACGTCGCCGGGGGTGACGAGCAGGTCCACGCTCTCGGGGCCTGAGCCGTGCCCGCCCTTCATCAGCACCGCGCCGGGGCCGAGGGCCAGCAGCGCTTCGCCCTGCCGGCGCATGTCGTCCTCGGTTTCCGCCACCGGCACGCCCAGCAGTTCGGCCGCCTCCGGCAGATTGGGGGTGATGAGGTGGGCCAGCGGGATGAGCACGGCCTTGAGGTCACTGAGCGAATCGTCGGTGAGCAGGCGCGCGCCGGAGGCCGCCACCATCACCGGATCGAGCACCACCGGGCCGGCGCCGTGGCGGGTGAGCCCTTCCGCCACCGTGCGGATGGCGCCGGGGCGCGAGAGCATGCCGATCTTCACCGCGTTCACGGCGAGGTCGGAAAACACCGCGTCCATCTGCGCGGCGATGAAGGCGTCGGGCACGTCGTGGATGGCGGTGACGCCCAGCGTGTTCTGGGCGGTGAGGGCGGTGATGACGCTGGCCCCGTAGACGCCAAGCGCGGAGAAGGCCTTGAGGTCCGCCTGGATGCCGGCGCCGCCGCTGGAATCCGAGCCGGCGATGGTGAGGGCGATGGGGACCTTCCGCGACATGGACCTGCCTTGCTCCGCTCTCGGGATAAGGAGTGCGGGGCCACCCTTGCCAGTCCCGGCGGTTTTGTCCACCTTGGCGCCGCCGTCCGCCCGCCGGGCGTGTCGATACCGCCCAAGCGGAGTTCAGCCGTGGTTCCCTTCTTCGTCCAGATCAAGTGCCAGCTCGGAAAGTCCTACGAGGTGGCCGACGCCATCGCCAATGCGGAGATCGCTTCCGAGATCTATTCCACGGCGGGCGAGTTCGATCTGCTCATCAAGTTCTACGTGGACGAGGGCACGGACATCGGCCACTTCGTGAACCAGAAGGTGCAGACCTTCCCCGGCATCCAGGACACCCGCACCATCATCACCTTCAAGGCGTTCTGAGGGGGCTCGTGTCCCGGCCGACTGGAACGCAGCGGAGCGCAGTGGAAGGAGAGCCGGGACCCAGCGCAAGGAACCGCCGAAGGCGCTTCCTGACCCAGCCGTCCCCTGAATTTGCCTGCTGCGCAGGAGTCCTGCGCTGGACCCCGGCTCGGCGCTCCGGCTGCGCCGTCGCTGGGCCGGGGCACGGGCCTTTTACCGTCGTCCTCGGTCTTCGACCGATGCCGAGTGGGTGACGCTCAAACGCCGCGCGGGCTTGACCAAAGACCCATGAGGCAAGCTCACGGGTCTTTGGCCTCACTTCTCCGTCTCGGTCAGCCCGCGCACGAACAAGCGTTGCAGCACCGCGATCACCAGCACCGGCGGCACCAGCGCCAGGATGGCGGTGGCCATTACGAGGTGCCATACCGGGTCCGCCTCCGCCGCCGCGCCCACGAGGCGGCGGATGCCCATGACCACGGTGAAATAGCTGGCATCCGTCGTCACCATCAGCGGCCACAGATACTGGTTCCAGCCGTAGAGGAACAGGATCACGAACAGGGCCGCGATGTTGGTGCGCGAGAGCGGCAAAAGGATCGACCAGAAGAAGCGGAGCGGGCCGGCGCCATCGATCAGGGCGGCTTCCGTCAGCTCGTCCGGAATGGTCATGAACACCTGCCGGAACAGGAAGGTGGCCGTCGCGCTGGCGATCAGCGGCACGGTGAGGCCGGCGTAGGAATTCAGCAGATCGAGCCGCGCCGCCACCTCGAAGGTGGGCAATATGCGCACCTCCACCGGCAGCATCAGCGTCATGAAGATGAGCCAGAAGGCCGGCACCCGCAGCGGAAAGCGGAAATAGCAGATGGCGAAGGCGGACAGGATGGAGATGGAAATCTTCCCGGCCGCGATCACCACCGCCACCACCAGCGAGTTCCACAGCATGGGCCCCACCGGCGGGATGCCCGCCGTGGACGAGCCGGTGGTGAGCGCCAGGCGATAGTTTTCAACGAGATGCGGGCCGGGCAAAAGCCCCACGCGGCCGGAGAGGAAATCGCCGCCCGCATAAGTGGAGGCGACGAACGCCACATAGAGCGGCGCCATCATCACCGCCGCCCCGGCGATGAGAGCGAGGTGGGCCAACAGCAGGGACAGGCGCGAGGTGCCGGCCATCAATAGCTCACCTTGCGCTCGATATGGCGGAACTGGAGGGCGGTCAGCGCCACCACGATCACCAGCAGCACCACCGACTGGGCCGATGAGCCGCCCAGATCCAGCCCCTCGAAGCCGTCGCGGAACACCTTGTAGACGAGGATGGTGGTGGCCCGCCCCGGCCCGCCGCCGGTGGTGGCGTGGATGATGCCGAAGGTGTCGAAGAAGGCGTAGGTGAGGTTCACCACCAGCAGGAAGAAGGTGGTGGGGGCCAGAAGCGGCAGCACGATGTGGCGGAAGCGCTGGAACGGCCCCGCGCCATCCAGCGCCGCCGCCTCCAGCGCGCCCTGGGGGATGGCGCGCAGGCCGGCGTAGAAGAACAGGAAATTGTAGCTCACCTGCTTCCACGCCGCGGCGAGGATGACCAGCGTCAGCGCCTGCCCGCCGTCGAGCACGTGGTTCCACGAAATGCCCATGGTGCGCAGGGCATGGGCGACCATGCCCACCGAGGGGTCGAACATGAACAGCCACAGCACCCCCGCCACCGCCGGCGCCACCGCATAGGGCCACACGAGGAGCACCTGATAGAGCCCGGCCGCCTTGCCCAGCGCATCCGCCGCTGCGGCGAACAACAGGCCGAGGCCCATGGCGAGCGTGGTGACGCAGAAGGCGAACAGGAAGGACACGCCCACCGCCTCCAGATAGGCCGGATCGCGCAGCAGTGCGGCGAAATTGGCGAGCCCGACGAAGGTGCTGCCGAGCCCGAACGCATCCTGCGCGAACAAGGACGAGACCAGCGCTTCCCCCGCCGGCCACACGAAGAACACCAGCGTCACCGCCACCTGCGGCAACAGCAGCAGATAGGGTGTGATCTTGCCGGGGAAGGTGACGCGCTTGGCCTGCATGGGTTTAGCGCGCCGTCATGGCCGGTTCCCCGGCCCAGCGACGGCGCAGCCGGAGCGCCGAGCCGGGGTCCAGCGCAAAGCTTCTGTGCAGCAGGCAAGACTCCGCCGCCGCTGGGTCAGGAAGCGCCTGCGGCGGAGTCCTTGCGCTGGGTCCCGGCTCTCCTTGCGCTATCGCTTCAGTCGGCCGGGACACGAGAGCCTCCCTCACGGATTGGCCTTCTCGAACGCCCGCAGCTGCTCGTTGCCGCGGGCCTCGGCGGCGGCAAGGGCGTCCTGCGCGCTCTTCTGGCCGGCCAGCGTCGCCTCCAGTTCCTCCTCGATCACGTCGCGGATCTGCAGGAAGTTGCCGAAGCGCAGGCCCTTGGAATTGGCCGTGGGCGGGTTCAGCGTCATCTGGCGGATGGAGACATCGGTGCCGGGGTTCTTCTCATAGAAGCCCTGGGCGCGGGAGAGGTCGTAGGCCGCCCGGGTGATGGGCAGGTAGCCCGTGTTCTGGTGCCACCACGCCTGCACCTCGGGCCGCGACAAATAGCCGAAGAACTTGGCCACCCCCTTGTATTCTGCCTCCGGACGGCCGGTGAGCACCCACAGGGTGGCGCCGCCGATGATGGAATTCTGCGGCGCGCCCTTCTGGTCGGGCCAGTAGGGCATCATGCCGTAGCCCAGCTCGAACTTGGAATTGGCGAGGATGCCCGCCCGCGCCGCCGAGGAGCCGATGCTCATGGCGCATTCGCCGGAGAAGAATTTCGGGTCGGCCTTCGACTGGCGGCCGCCATAGTCGAAGATCCTGGTCTTCTGCCAGCGGGCCAGGGCCTCCCAGTGCTTCTGCGTCAGCGGGTTGGCAATGGTAAGGCGGGAGGCTGTGCCGCCCAGCCCGTTCTCCAGCGTGCCCACGGGCACATTGTGCCAGGCGGAGAGGTTCTCGACATTCACCCAGCTGGGCCACTGGGTGGTGAAGCCGCACGGCACCCCGGCCGCCTGCACCTTGAGCGCCGCCGCCTCCACCTCGGGCCAGGTCTTGGGCGGGGTTTCCGGATCCAGCCCGGCTTTGCGGAACAGATCCTTGTTCACGTAGAGAATCGGGGTCGAGGAATTGAACGGGAATGACAGCATGTTGCCGGCTGTGTCGGTGTAATAGCCCGTGACCGCCGGCAGATAGGCCTTGGGGTCGAACGGCTCGCCGGCGTCCGCCATGAGCTTGTAGGTGGGATAGATGGCGCCCTTGGCGCTCATCATGGTGGCGGTGCCCACCTCGAACACCTGCACGATGGCCGGGTGCTGCCTGGCGCGGAAGGCGGCGATGGCGCCGGTCATGGTCTCGGGATAGGTGCCCTTGTAGACCGGCACGATCTTGTACTCGCCCTGGGTGGCGTTGAAGTCGGCGGCGAGCTTTTCCAGCTTCTCCCCCAGCGGGCCGGCCATGGCGTGCCACCACTGGATCTGGGTCTGGGACGCCGCCGGCTGGGCGAGGGCGGCGAGGAGGGCGGAACCGAGCAGCGCCTTGAGCGCGCCGCGTCGAGACGAATGGACCATGTGAGCCTCCACGGAAAGCGGCGGGTCGGGCGGCCCGCGTCAGATCCGGATGGATGAAGTCCTAGCATTACCGTTCCATGACAGGAGGTGATCTCAGACGACGATCAAAGCGCCACCGACACGCCGCGACCAGACCGCCGCCCCATCCTGCCGCAGGGCATGCCCCCGGCGCCAGAGGCGCGGGACTTCGGGCGGCAGGCGCAGGCGTGGGGCGTGTCTCAGCGTGAAAGTCTGCTGTCTCGACCGGACACCCCGGAGAACCCTCTCCCACCTGTGAGGCCTCTGCGAAATATTCCGAAGATGCCGTCCTCCCCTCTCCCGCAAGGGGAGAGGGGGAACCGGCTTCCGACACCGACCATGCGTGACTTTCGCAGAGGTCTTGCGTGCGGGGGAGGGCAGGGA
>NZ_JAIVFO010000001.1 GCF_029991245.1 Xanthobacter autotrophicus | reverse complement strand
CTCCCCAACCCTCCCCCGCAAGCGGGAGAGGGGGCGCAGCGGCGGTTCCGACCGCCGTCAGGCCCGGCCTCGTTCCGGCCACGACACCGGTGGAAATGATCGGCGGGGCACGATCGTTGCCCCCTCCCCATCAGAACGCCCAGCAGGCGCAGCCGAGCGCCCCCCAGAACGAGCGTTCGTCGGAAGCCGGCACCTGCGTCGCCAGCGCGCCGGCATGGGCGTGGCCGTGGATGCCGCAGGCGGTGGCGCAGCCGCAGGCGGCGGCGAAGGCGTATTTGCGCTCGCCGGTTTCCGCCCGCTTCTGGTAGCCGCCGAAGGTGCGCACCGGCGACCAGTCGGGCATGGGCGGCGGCAGGTCGGGCGCGAGGGTCCTGAACTCGCCGTCGCCATGCACCGGCGTGCCGCCCAGGAGCGTGAGCACGCTGGTGATGTCCTGGATCTTGTCCTCGGACACGGAGAAATAATCGTCCGAGAGCACCGCGAGGTCGGCAAGCTGGCCGGCCTTCACCTGCCCCTTCTTGTCGGGCTCGGAGGAGAACCAGGTGTTGGCCTGCGTCCACAGCCGCAGTGCGCTCTCGCGGTCGAGCAGGTTGGACGGCGGGTAGAGGGAGAGGCCGCCCAGGGTCCGGCCCGTCACCAGCCAGGACAGGGACACCCAGGGATTGTAGGAGGCGACGCGGGTGGCGTCGGTGCCGGCGCCCACCGGAATGCCGGCCTCCAGCATGCGGCGGATGGGCGGGGAGCGCTCCGCCTTGCCAGCGCCGTAGCGCTCCACGAAATATTCGCCCTGGAACGCCATGCGGTGCTGCACGGCGATGCCGCCCCCGAGCGCCGCGATGCGGTCGATGTTGCGGTCGGTGATGGTCTCGGCGTGGTCGAAGAACCAGTTGAGGCCCTTCAAGGGCACGTCCTTGTTGACCTTCTCGAACACGTCGAGGGCGCGCGAGATGGTCTCGTCATAGGTGGCGTGCAGCCGCCACGGCCAGCGGTTCTCCGCGAGCAGGCGGATGACCGGTTCAAGGTCGCCCTCCATGTTGGGCGCCATGTCGGGCCGCGCCACCTGGAAGTCCTCGAAGTCGGCGGCGGAATAGACCAGCATCTCGCCGGCGCCGTTGTTGCGGTAGAGGTCGTCGCCCTGGCCGGGCTTCACCTGCTTCGACCAGCCGGAGAAGTCGGCCAGCTCCTGCTTCGGCTTCTGGGTGAAGAGATTGTAGGCGATGCGTACGGAAAGCTGGCCGTCGCGATGCAGCTCCTCGATCACCGCATAGTCGTCCGGATAATTCTGGAAGCCGCCGCCGGCGTCGATGACGCTGGTGACGCCCAGCCGGTTCACCTCGCGCATGAAATGGCGGGTGGAATTCTTCTGGTATTCGGCCGGCAGCTTCGGGCCCTTGGCCAGCGTCGAATAAAGGATGGTGGCGTTGGGCTGGGCCAGCAGCAGGCCGGTGGGGTTGCCGGCCGCATCGCGCACGATCTCGCCGCCGGGCGGGTTGGGCGTGTCCTTGGTGTAGCCCACCACGCGCAGCGCGGCCGCATTGAGCAAGGCGCGGTCGTAGAGGTGGAGGATGAACACCGGCGTGTCCGGCGCGGCGGCGTTCAGCTCCTCCAGCGTGGGCAGGCGCTTTTCGGCGAACTGGTGCTCGGTGAAGCCGCCCACCACCCGCACCCATTGCGGCGGCGGGGTCACGGCCACCTGTTTCCGGAGCATTTCCATGGCGTGGTCGAGGGAGCGCACCCCGTCCCAGCGCAGCTCCATATTGTAGTTCAGCCCGCCCCGGATGATGTGCATGTGGCTGTCGATGAGGCCGGGAATGATCCGCCGTCCGCCCGCGTCGATGATCTTGGTGGTGGTTCCGGCATGGCGCATGGCGTCGGCGGTGGTGCCGGCGAACAGGATGCGCCCGCCCTTCACCGCCACCGCCTCGGCCTGCGGATTGGTGCGGTCGAGGGTGGTGACCTTGCCGTTGAAGAGGATGAGGTCGGCGGTCTCGCTCATGGTCTGCGCCTTCGGGGAAGTGGGGACAAGGCCGGCGGCGGCCATGAGCCCCGCGGCGGCGATGAACTGGCGGCGATCGGGCCGTTTTTGGTCAGGCATGGTGCTGCTCCGCTCAGGAACCGGGAGGGGTGTGGGGCGGGGTGTCTCTGAGAGGCGTGTCTTGCGGTGACCGTTCCACTGCTGCGCTCTGCCGGCCCGGCAACTGGCCGAGCACATGGTCGGAGCAGTCGGCAAGGCCGATGGCGGCGCGCAGGCTGTCGCCGGCGAGGAGGTTCTTCGCCACGGGCACGATCTGCTCGCCGATGAGGATGCCCAGCAGCCCCACCAGCGCCACCACCGGCGGCGCCGGCGAGCGCACGTTGATGAGGCTGTAGACGATGCCGACCAGCAGGCCGGCGCCCAGCGAGGCGAGATAGAGCTTCATGCGGTTTGCGCCCAGGGAGGTGCGGCGCCGGCCGGGCCGGCGCCGCCGGGATCAGGCCTTGATGAAGGCGAGCAGGTCGGCGTTGATCACGTCGTGGTTGACGGTGAGCATGCCGTGCGAGAATCCCGGATAGGTCTTCAGCGTGCCGTGCTTCAGCAGCTTGATGGACTTCAGCGCGGCGTCGGCGATGGGCACGATCTGGTCGTCCTCGCCATGCAGCACCAGCGTCGGCACCGTGATCGCCTTCAGGTCCTCGGTCTGGTCGGTCTCGGAGAAGGCCTTGATGCCATCGTAGTGGGCCTTGGCGCTGCCCATCATGCCCTGCCGCCACCAGTTCTGGATCACGCCGGGCGAGACCTTCGCGCCTTCGCGGTTGAAGCCGTAGAAGGGGCCCGTGGGCACATCCAGGAAGAACTGGGCGCGGTTGTCCGCGGTGGCCTTGCGGAAGCCGTCGAACACCTCGATGGGCAGGCCTTCCGGATTGGCCGCGGTCTTCAGCATCAGCGGCGGCACAGCGCTGACCAGGACCGCCTTGGCGACGCGGCCGGCGGGCTGGCCGTGCCTGGCCACATAGCGCGCGACCTCGCCGCCGCCGGTGGAATGGCCGATATGGACGGCGTTCTTCAGGTTGAGGTGCTCGACCACCGCGAAGGCGTCGGCGGCATAATGGTCCATGTCGTGGCCGTCGCTGACCTGGGTGGAGCGGCCGTGGCCGCGCCGGTCGTGGGCCACCACGCGATAGCCGTGCTGCACGAAGAACAGCAGCTGGGTGTCCCAGTCGTCAGACGACAACGGCCAGCCGTGGTGGAAGACGATGGGCTGGGCGTCCTTGGGACCCCAATCCTTGTAAAAGATCTCGACGCCGTCTTTTGTGGTGACGAAAGGCATGGCTGTGGCTCCTTTGGTCGTGTCTGAAGTGGCGGCCGCGGCGGGCAGGGGCAGGCCGAGGGCGGCCGCGAGCGCCGCGCCGGCGCCGAGTTCAAGGGCGGTGCGGCGCGTGAGGCCGCCGGCCGGGGCGCCGGGGGCCGACGAGGTATTTTCCATGCTCAGTGGCCTTCGGAGGCGCCGAACATGGTCTTGGCGTAGATGATGCCGAGGCCGTAGGCGCCGCCGAATTTCTTGGCGATGCCGGTGGTCATGTCGTAGGTGCCGGTGCGGGCCCAGTCGCGCTGCAGTTCTAGCAGGTATTGCAGCGAGGTCATGGGCCGGGCGCCGGCCTGGATCATCCGCTGCATGGCGCGCTCGTGGGCCTCGTCGGAGACATCGCCGCAGGCATCGGCGATGACATACACTTCGAAGCCCTGCTCGATGGCCGAGAGCGCCGGGCCGACGATGCAGACGCCGGTCCACAGGCCCGACAGCACGATGCGGTTCTTGCCGATGGCGTTCACTTTGGCGATGACGGCCTCATCCTCCCAGGTGTTCATGGAGGTGCGGTCGAGCAGCTTTTCGCCAGGAAAGGCCTCGGTGATCTCGGCGAACATGGGGCCGGAGAAGCTCTTCTCCGCCACCGTGGTGAGGATGGTGGAGACGCCGAAACCGGCCGCCGCATGGGCGACGAGGGCGGCATTATTGCGCAGGTTCACGGCGTCGATGGACTTGGTCGCGAACGACATCTGCGACTGGAAGTCGATCATGATCAGGGTGTGGTCGTTGGGAGACAACAACATCCCGCCGGGGGCAGCGACGGCATTTGACACGGGGAAATCTCCTGCTGTGATGGTGGGGATTGACAGGGTGGGCGGGAACCTAGCGCCATGGCGGCGCGGCGACCATTAGTTACCTCCGAGATACTGGTTTCATCCATGGACGACGAAACAGAACGCAAGAAGATCGGCCTCGGGCATTGCCCGGCCGAGCACTTCCTCAAGTTCATGGCCCAGGAATGGATGGGCCATGTCATTGCCGCGCTCGCGCGCAACGGCACGCTGCGGTTCGGTCAATTGCGCCGGGCGCTTCCCGGTGCCATCTCCGCGCGCGTTTTGTCGGCGCGGCTCAAGGATCTTGAATCGGCCGGCTATGTGACGCGCCGCGAACGCGAAGGCCGGGTGCGGCACGTGGAATATGCCTTGACCGAGCAAGGCCACGCGGTGGATGCCGCGCTGGCCCGCAACGAGGCCTTCGGCGTGCCGGAGGTCCGGCTTTAGGGCGTTTTCAAGCGAAGTGGGTGCCAGTTCGCGTGAAGAAAGCGCGTCAACGCACTACCCGAGAGCGATTGCCGTGAGCCGGGGCGAACGGGACACGCTCTAACCTCAAGAAAGAGAACGCGTTGTCCGATCAGCTTGCGATGCAAGCGGATCGGCGCGTGCTCCAGAATTCGCAAAAGTCCGCAGCGGGGGATGCGTCGGCGTGTGGTGGCCCGGTTGGGGCTGGGGTCCCACGGTCTCGATCATGGCTTCGACCTCCGGCTGGCTTGGGAGGAAGTATCACCCCGGACCGGCGATGCGTCTTGAAGGAAAGTCGGTGTCTTTGAACAATCGCACTGCAACGAACCGGCTTGCCCTCAAGCGCGCCGGCAAACCTTGCGCGCCAGCCGGGTCTGGTGGCCCATCGCAGGGTACGCCGATGTCAGCGGCCGCGCCGCCAGGCGCCGGGCGTTGATCCAGTGAGGCGGGCGAAGGTGCGGGTCATGTGGCTCTGGTCGGAAAAGCCGCATTGGATCGCCACGTCCGCCAGCGACAGGCCCGACCGCGTGAGCAACGCGCGGGCCCGCTCCACGCGCCGGGCGAGAAGCCATTGATAGGGCGTGGTGCCGGTGGCCTGCCGGAAGGCGCGAATGAAATAGCTGCGCGAGACATCGCAGGCGGACGCGATATCGCCAATCAGCACCGTGCCGTCCATGCCGGCCACCAGAAGCTCCTGGGCGCGCCGCACCTGCAGGTCCGAAAGGCCGCCGCCGCGCTCGGCGCGCACGGGGGCACCATGATAGCGGGAGACCAGGTGCGTCTGCATGGCGCACGCCACCTGCTCCACAAACAGCTTGCTGGCGGTCGCCGGATGCGCAAGCGCCGGCAGCAGAGCGCGGCCGAGGTGGGCGAGCACCGGGTCGGTTGCTCCGGGCGTGGCGGAAAGGCCGTCCGCGAGGGGAACACCACCTTCTGCGCAGGTTCGGTGGAGCGCGGCCTGGGAGACCTCCAGCAGGAGAAATTCGAATCCGGTCTCGATATCGGCCCGATAGTCGTCGGCAAACGGGCGGATGTAGCAGCTGTCCGCCGCGAAATCGTAGGAAACCGAGCGGTTGCCGGTGAAGATTCGCCGCCGGTGGCCGCCGGAGAGGGACAGGCCGACGAGCACGCCCCGGTCGCTCGGCCCCGTCTCCACCCGGCTCAGCTCGCTGCCGTCGTGGGACTTGCGATAGATCACGAAACCGTGACCGTTCAGTTCCTGTCCATCGCAGAGCGCCGCCAGCGAGCAGCCGAGGCTGTCCCGTCCGGCGGCGGCTCCTGGTGCGGCGGCCTGGTGTTCCGCAGCGTCTGACCGAGCGCCATTCATGCCGGTATCAGACCTCCCTGTGGGCCCGCTGGCAAGGGTCATGCTGACACGCCCTCGAATGGGCGGTAACCGCAGGCGCGCCGGCACGGGCCTTGCGGACGCGTCCGATGCGCCGCACCAGGATGTCGGGCGCAACGCGGGCGCAGGTGCTCTCAAGCCGGACCCCGCCTCTTCTTCGCCGTTGGTGATGATCGCCAGACGCCCCTTGGCTGCAACTGGGAGGGCGTGGTACCGTTGAAATAGAATAAAAATCAACTCCGGCTCTTCAAATGCCGGAGGGGCGGGGAAAGCATAATATTCTGCAAGCGAAGTGGATGGTTGTGATGCACGCGGGCGCATCAGTTTGATTTGTATTTTTACTTTCTTGAAGATCTATATCCAATGTGTAAAATTCTCATTTATTTTCAATAATGTCATTTATATTCTCGTTTTTGGAATGTATTGAGCATCGAGATGCGTGGTTGAGGTTGTGGGTGATGTTCGAGAATGCGAGCCCGCGGCTTGCGCCTCACAACCTCCGCCCCCGATTTTCTGCGTGACCCATCCTGCGGCGGCCAAGGCGGAAAGACGAATGGATCTGAACACGGTGCGGCAGGTCAAGTCGCCCTCCAGCGTTGACGATATCGCCGATTGGCCCGCGGGCCACGCCTGGCTGTCCGGCGGCACCTGGCTCATGTCCGAGCCGCAGCCCGGCATCGACACGCTGGTGGATCTCTTCGGCCTCGACTGGCCGGCGCTGGTGGCGTCGGAGGAGGGGCTTGAGATTGCGGCCACAGCCACCATCGGCGCCCTTGCCGATTTTTCCGCCCCGCCGGACTGGACCGCAGCCCCCCTGCTGCGGGCCTGCGCCCATGCCCTGCTCATGTCGTTCAAGGTGGCTGATGTGGCCACCGTGGGCGGCAACATCTGCATGTCCCTGCCGGCCGGCGCCATGGTCTCCCTCACCGTGGCGCTGGAGGCCACCTATGTGCTGTGGCCCCGCGCGGGCGCGCCGCGCACGGTGGGGGCGGCGGAGTTCGTCACCGGCAACCATGCCAATGTGCTCGGGTCCGGCGAATTGCTGCGCGCCATCCATATTCCGGCAGCGGCCCTGAAGCGGCGCTTCGCCCTGCGCCGGGCGTCGCTGACCAAGCTCGGCCGCTCGGCGGCGCTGCTGATCGGCACTTGCGGGCCGCAGGGGGACCTCGTCCTGACCATCACCGCCGCGACGCCGCGCCCGGTGCAATTGCGCTTCGCGGCGATGCCGGGCGCGGAAGAGCTTCAGGCCGCGCTCGCGGCGGCGATCCCGGCCGACGGCTGGTTCGATGATGTCAACGGCACGCCCGCCTACAAGCGCCATCTCACCGTGCATTTCGCCGAAGAGATCCGGGCCGAACTTGCAGCAGAATCCGGGGGCACGGCGTGACCTACAGCATCGACGGGCGGACCGTTTCCGCCGAGCCGCGTCCCGGCCAGTGCCTGCGGACCTTCCTGCGCGAGAGCGGCGCGCTGGGGGTGAAGAAGGGCTGCGACGCGGGGGATTGCGGCGCCTGCACCGTGTGGCTCGACGGGCGCCCGGTGCATTCCTGCCTCATGCCCGCCTTCCGGGCCAAGGGGCGGCAGGTCACCACCGTGCAGGGGCTGGCGTCGGGCCATAACCTGCACCCGGTGCAGCAGGCTTTCCTGGAGGCGCAGGCGTTCCAGTGCGGCTTCTGCGCCGCCGGCATGATCATGACGGTGGCGGCCCTCGATGAGGCCCAGCGCGCCGACCTGCCGCGGGCGCTGAAGGGCAACCTGTGCCGCTGCACCGGCTATCGGTCCATCGCCGACGCGGTCCACGGCATCGCCGCCATCGAGCAGGATTTGGCGGGCGCGGCCTGCGGCGCCAGCCTGCCCAATCCGTTCAGCGCCGGCATCGTCACCGGCCATGCCCGCTACACCATGGACGTGGACGCCGCCGACCCCGCGCTCCAGAGCCTGCTGCACCTGAAGGTGCTGCGCTCGCCCCACGCCCATGCGCGCATCCTCCGCATCGACAAGGCGAAGGCGCTGGCCATCCCCGGCGTGGTGGCGGTGTTCACCCATGAGGACGTGCCGAAGAAGCTCTTCAGCAGCGCCACCCACGAAGACCATCTGGTCGATCCCGACGACACCCTCATCCTCGACGAGGTGGCCCGCTTCGTCGGCCAGCGCATCGCCGCCGTGGTGGCGGACACCGAGGGCGCGGCCGAGGCCGGCTGCCGGGCGCTGGAGGTGGAGTACGAGATCCTGCCCGCCGTGTTCGATCCGGCCCTAGCCATGGCACCGGACGCGCCGCTGCTGCATCCGGGCAATGACGGTCTCGCCGGAGGGCCGCGGGGCAATGTCTTCCTCGCCATCACGGGCGAGGTGGGCAGCGTCGCCGAGGGTTTCGCAGCCGCGTCCGTGGTCCATGAGCAGACCTATTCCACCTCCCGCGTGCAGCACGCGCATCTGGAAACCCACGGCTCCATCGCGTGGCGGGATGGGGACGGGCGCATCCATGTGCGCACCTCCACCCAGGCGCCGTTCATCACCCACCGGAAGCTCTGCTATCTGTTCGGCATCTTCCCCCACGACCTGCATGTGTTCACCGAGCGGGTGGGCGGCGGCTTCGGCGGCAAGCAGGAGATGCTCACCGAGGATCTGTGCGTGTTTGCCACGCTCAATCTCGGCCGCCCGGTGAAATGGGAGTTCACCCGGCCGGAGGAATTCCTCGGCGCCACCACCCGCCACCAGATGACCACGCGGGTGAAGATCGGCGCCACGGCGGATGGAACCCTGACGGCGCTGGAGGTGCATGTGGTGTCCAACACCGGCGCCTATGGCGGCCATGGCGGGGAGACGCTGGCGGCGGCGCTGGGCAGCCCGCTCGCCGCCTATCGCTGCCCCGCCAAGAAAGCGGAGGGCCATGCGGTCTATACCAATGTGATCCCCGGCGGCGGCTTTCGCGGCTATGGCGCCTCGCAGACCTCGTTCGCCATCGAATGCGCTTTGGATGACCTCGCCGCAAAGCTCGGCATCGACCCCTTCGCCATCCGCCGCCGGAACATGATCCGGCCGGACGACGTGATCCAGTCGGTGTGGGCCGAGCCGAGCGACGTGGCCTTCGGCAGCTATGGGCTGGACCAGTGCCTCGACCTCGTGGAAGCGGAGCTGGCCGGCGGCGGGGGCGAGGCGAGACCCGAGGGCGACTGGGCGGAAGGCACCGGCGTGGCGCTGGCCGTTCTGGAGGCCGGGCCGCCCACCGAGCATCGCTCCGGCGGCGAGATGCGGCTGCTGGCGGACGGCACCTATCACCTCGCCGTGGGCTCCACCGAGATGGGCAACGGCTCGGTCACCGCCCATCGCCAGATCGCGGCCGCGGTGCTGGGCACGCGGGCGGACGCCATCGCCATCATCAATGCCGACACCGACCGCGCGCCCTACGACACCGGCACCTTCGCCAGCACCGGCACGGTGGTGGCCGGGCAGGCGGTGGAGCTGACGGCGCGGGCGCTGGCGGCGGAGATCATCTCCTATGCGGCGCGGCGCACCAATACGTCGCCGGAGGACTGGCGGCTTTCGGCCGACGCGGTGGAGAGCTCCACCGCGCGCATCCCGCTCGCGGAGCTTTACCGGCTCGCCGGCGCCGAGGGCCATCGCCTGGAGGCGAAGCGAAAAGCCTATCTCTCGCCGCGCACCATCGGCTTCAACGTGCAGGGGGTGCGGCTTGCCGTGCATCGCGTGACGGGGGAGATCCGCATCCTCCACAGCGTGCATGCCGCCGACATCGGCCGCCTCATCAACCCGCTGCAATGCCGGGGGCAGATCGAGGGGGCGGTGGCCATGGGGCTGGGCTGGGCGCTCACCGAGCACATGGTGCATGACGCGCAGGGCAATGTGGTGAATGCGGCGCTGCGCAACTACCACATCCCCGCCTTCGCCGACACGCCGCGCACCACCGTGCTGTTCGCCGACACCCACGACACCATCGGCCCGCTGGGCGCCAAGGCCCAGGGGGAATGCGCCATCAACGCGGTGGCGCCGGCGGTGGCCAATGCGCTGGCCCATGCCACCGGCGTGCGCTTCGCCCACCTGCCCTTCACCCCCGACCGCATCTTCGACCGGCTCGGCGGACCTGTGAGCAGACCGTTATGAGCGGGGCGCCGGAAGGCTCGGTCACCATCGTCACGCAGACGCGGGTGCTGAAGGGCCACGATCACGCCTTCGCCGACTGGCAGGAGGAGACCAGGCGCGTCATCACCGGCTTTCCCGGCTTCATCGAGCAGTCCGTGGCGCCCCCCGCGCCGCCGGCGCAGGTGGACTGGGTGATCCTCCAGCGCTTCACCAGCACCGAGCATGCGGTGGGCTGGCTGAAGTCGCCGGAGCGCCTTGCGCGCATCTCCGGCGTGCAGCAGATGCTGGCGGGGCGGGACGATGTGCACCTGGTGCGCGATGGCGCCGCCGGGGTGTTGCCCTCGCCGGTGTCGGTGGTCATCTCCACCCGGCTGAAAAGCGGGCAGGAGGCGGCCTATCGCGCCTGGGAGCAGCGCATGACCGCGCTGCAGAGCCGTGCCCCCGGCTTCGAGGGCTACCGGCTGGAGGCGCCCATTCCCGGCGTGCAGGAGGATTTTCTGGCGATCCTGCGCTTCGATACCCAGGCGCATCTGGAATCCTGGCTCGGCTCGTCCCAGCGCGCGGCCATGCTGGAGGAGGCGCGGGCCTTCATCGACGAGTTCCACACCCGCACCGTGCGCACCGGCTTCGAGCAATGGTTCTCCGCGCCCAAGGGCAAGCCGCCGGCGCCGTGGAAGCAGAACATGCTGGTTCTGCTCATGCTCTACCCGGTGGTGTTCCTGTTCGGCCATCTGGTGCAGGTGCCGCTGCTGATGGACCGGGCGGGGCTGCCGTTCGCGGTGGCGCTGTTCATCGGCAACGGAGCCAGCGTGCTGATGCTCACCCGCCTCGTGCCCTGGGCCAGCCGCCGCTTCGACTGGTGGGTGCAGGCGGCATCGCCGCGCACCAATGCGCTGGGTGCCGGCATCATCCTCGCCCTCTACGCCGCCATGATCGCTGCCTTCGTGCGGCTCTGAGGCTCGGTGGTTCCGGGCCCGGCGGGTGGGGATGGGTGCGCCGGTGGCGCAGGGCGCGACCGCGCTGGGGATCAGCGCAGCGTCCCGCCTCTCCCGTCATGTCCTGAATCGTGGTGTCTTTGACATTTGAGACATTGGCCGCCAGACCTATTCTCCTCCCATCAGAGCCGGCCGCGGCGCCGGACAGAGGGGAACAGGCACATGAGCACCAAGGGTACTGCCGTCATCACCGGCGCGTCTTCCGGCATCGGCGCCATCTATGCGGAGCGGCTCGCCGCGCGCGGCCACGACGTGATCCTCGTCGCCCGCAACGCCGAGCGGCTGGCGCAGCAGGCGGAGCGGATCGGGCAGCGCCATGGCGTCTCCGTCCGCGTCTTCAACGCCGATTTGACCGATGCCGCCCAGCTGCGGCAGGTGGAGGCGCTGCTTCGGGACGACGACACCATCAGCGTCCTCGTCAACAATGCCGGCTTCGGCGGGGCCGGGACGCTGCTCCAGTCCGACGTGGACCGCATGGAGGAGATGGTGGCCATCAACGTCACCGCCGTGCTGCGCCTGACCTATGCGGTGACGCCGCGCTTCGTGGCGCGCGGGGCGGGCACCATCATCAACATCTCGTCCATCGTCGCCATCGGGCCCGAGGTGTTGAACGGGGTCTATGGGGGCACCAAGGCCTTCGTGCTCGGCTTCAGCCAGTCGCTGAGGAAGGAACTGGCCGGCACCGGCGTCACCGTGCAGGTGGTGCTGCCGGGCGCCACCGCCACCGCCTTCTGGGATGCGGCGGGCCTTCCCGTCGACCAGCTGCCGCAGACCTGGGTGATGTCGGCGGCGGATCTGGTGGATGCGGCGCTGGCCGGCCTCGACCGCGGCGAGTTCGTCACCATCCCCTCGCTTCAGGACGGCGCGCAATGGGAGGCCTATGAGGCGGCCCGCCAGGCCATGCTGCCCCACCTCTCCAGCGCCAAGGTCGCCCCGCGCTATACTGCGACAGCTGCGGCCTGATCCATGAGCTGCCGCCGGAAGGCCCGGCGGCGGCGTCTGCGTCAATAGGGGGTGAGGTCCACATGCCGGGTATTGGCTTCGTGGTGTTCGACGGCTTCCAGATCATGGGCCTTGCCGCCCTCTCGGTGTTCGAGATGGCGAATGGCGTCCTCGGCCGCCCGGCCTATGAGGTGCACCTGCTCTCCGAGCGGGGCGGGCCGGTGCGCAACTCACTCGGCTTCGCCATCGAGACGGCGCCGTTCGGGGCGCAGACGCATGACACCACCATCACCATCGGGTCGCTGGTGGTGAAGCCCTCCGCGCCCGCGCTGCTGGACTATCTGCGCGCCGCAGGCCGGTCCTCGCGGCGGGTGGCGGGCATCTGCACCGGGGCCTATGTGCTGGCGGAAGCCGGCTTGCTCGACGGCCGCCGTGCCACTACCCACTGGGCCCATGCGCGCCAGTTGCAGACCCTTTATCCGCGCGTGCGGGTGGAGGCCGACCGCATCTTCAGCGCCGACGGCAATGTGTGGACCTCGGCGGGCATGAGTGCGGGCATCGACCTTGCCCTCGCCCTGGTGGAGGACGATTTCGGGCAGGAGGTGGCGAAGGCCACCGCCCGCAACATGGTGGTCTATCTGCGCCGGCCCGGCGGCCAGTCTCAGTTCTCCACCCTGCTGGAGCTGGAGCCGAAATCGGACCGCATCCGCCGCGCACTGGTCTATGCCAAGGAGCACCTGACCCATCCGCTATCGGTGGAGGAACTGGCCGAGACCGCCAGCCTCAGCCCGCGCCAGTTCAGCCGCCTGTTCCGCGAGGAGACCGGCCAGTCGCCGGCCAAGGCGGTGGAGCACCTGCGCCTGGAGACCGCGCGCATGCTGATGGAGGAGGGCCACCGCTCCATGGACGAGGTGGCGCGCGAGACCGGCTTCGCCGATCGCGAGCGCATGCGGCGGGCCTTCGTGCGCACCTTCGGGCAGCCGCCGCAGGTGATACGCCGCGCCGCCGAGGCCATGCGCGGGACTGGCCTCAACTGAGCCTTACGCGGCCGTTTATGCAACACTTGGGGCGGGGCGCCGCTCGCGCACCGCGACGATGGCCGCCGCCGCCACGATGCAGAGCACGCCGGCCACGAAGAAGGCCGGCAGGTAGGTCTGGTAGAAGGTCCGGCTGAAGCCGGCGCCATAGGCCGCCGCCGCCGCGCCGAGCTGGTGGCCGGCGAAGATCCAGCCGAACACCAGGTTGGCGCGCTCGCCGAAGCGGTCGGCGGTGAGCTTCACCGTGGGCGGCACCGTCGCCACCCAGTCGAGGCCGTAGAAGACGGCGAACAGGGACAGTCCATAAAAGCTGAAATCGGTGAAGGGCAAATAGAGCAGCGAGAGCCCGCGCAGGCCGTAATACCAGAACAGCAGCCAGCGGCTGTCGAAGCGGTCGGACAGCCAGCCCGAGCCCACCGTGCCGATGAAATCGAAGATGCCAATCATGGCCAGCATGCCCGCCGCCGTCACCGCCGCCATGCCGTAGTCGCCGCACAGGGACACGAAATGGGTCTGCACCAGCCCGTTGGTGGAGGCGCCGCAGATGAAGAAGGTGGCGAACAGCACCCAGAAGGTGGGCGTGCGCGCCGCATCCTTCAGCGCCACCAGAGGCGAGGCCAGCATGGCGCCGAACGTGGTGGGCAGCACCGGCGCCGGCGGCGGCACGCTGGCGCCATAGGGCAGGAGCCCCACATCGGAGGGCCGGTCGCGCATGAAGAGGAGCACGCACACCACCGCCACCAGCAGCATCGCCAGCACCAGGACGAGGGCGTTGCGCCAGCCCAGCATCTCGGTGAGGCGGGCGAGGAGCGGCAGGAACACCAGCTGGCCGGTGGCGGTGCTCGCCGTCAGCAGCCCCAGCACGAGGCCGCGGCGCTGGGCGAACCAGCGCGTCGCCACCGTTGCGCCCAGCACCATGGCGGTGAGCCCGGTGCCAACCCCCACCACCACGCCCCACAGCAGCACGAGGTGCCAGAGCCTGGTCATGGCGAAGGAGCCGACTACGCCGGCGGCGATCAAAGTCAGCGCCACGGCTGCCACCGGGCGGATGCCGAAGCGGTTCATGAAGGCGGCGGCGAAGGGGCCGAGCAGGCCGAACAGCATGAGCCGCACCGCGAAGGCGGAGGAGATGTCGGCGGTGGCCCAGCCGAATTCCGATTGCAGCGGGCCGATGAGCACGCCCGGCGCCCCCACCGCGCCCGCCGTCACCAGCATGGTGAGGAAGGTCACCGCCGCCACCGCCCAGCCATAGTGGATGCCCCTGCGGGCGAGGAAGCCGGCGAGCCGGGGCGCACGGGTGGGAAAATCAGGCGGTGCGTTCATGGGATGTCCAATCTACGGGCATATGCCCGTTTATGTCCGAAAAAGTCACACGGCGTGCGCAATGGCGCGCAGGGCCTCGATCTTGTCCGCGCCCAGCCGCTTCTCGATCTGGCGCTGGCAGGCTTCCCACAGGGGCGTTGCCGCCGCCAGCGCCTCGACCCCGCGCGGGGAGAGGCTGACCACCGCCTCGCGCTGGTCCTCGCCGCGCCCGGTCTGCACCAGGCCATCGCGCTCCAGTACCTTCACGTTCCGCCCGATGGTGGAACGGTCGAGATCGGCGACGCGGCCAAGCTCGGTGAGGCTCACCTGCTGGCGGTTCTGGATCATCCGCAGCAGGGCATATTGCGCGATGTTGATGCCCACCGGCGCCAGCGCCGCGTCATAGGCGGCGGCGACCTTCCGGGTGGCGGTGCGCAATTGGGTGCAGTAGCAGGGCGATGTCATGTGTGTGCATATACCCGCTTATTGCGTCCGTGTCCATGCTTCATCGAATCGCTGGGGTTAGGGGGCAGCCGAGGCCGGACATGCAACAGCGCCGGAGCATGCTCCGGCGCTGTGTTTTCCACTCCGGCCTGTGCCCGGGCTTAAGGACTTGCCAATCAGGATTTGCCCAGCGGGCACCCGGTCTCGCCGGCGGGGCGGAACACCTCGGAGGCGGGCAGGGTGGTGACCGGCTTGTAATAGTCCCACGGTCCCTTGCTCTCCGCCGGGCTCTTCACCTCATAGAGGGTAAGGTCGTAGAGCACGCGGCCATCGGGACGGATGGAGGCGGCGTGGCCGTAATAGTCCACCGGCAGGCTGCGCATCTCGGCGTTCACCTTGGCGGCGTCATCGGTGCCGGCGGCGGCGACCGCCTTCAGATAGTGCTTCACCGAGGCATAGACCGAGGCCTGCTGCTTGGTGGGCATGCGGCCCATCTTGGTCTCGAAGCGCTTGGCGAAGGCCCGCGCTTCGGCGTTCTGGTCCCAGTAGAAGCCGGTGGAGATGAGCAGCCCCTTGGCCAGCGGCAGGCCGATGGCGTGCACATCGGTGATGAAGACGAGGAAGCCCGCGAGCTTCTGCCCGCCGGAGGTGATGCCGAATTCCGCCGCCTGCTTTACCGCATTGCTGGTGTCGCCGCCCACATTGGCGAGGCCGATCACCTGCGCCTTCGAGGCCTGGGCCTGCAGCAGGAAGGAGGAGAGGTCGGCCGCGCCCAGCGGATGGCGCGCATTGCCCACCACCTTGCCGCCGGTGGCCACCACCGCCGCTGAGGCGTCGCGCTCCATGGCATGGCCGAAGGAATAGTCCACGGTGAGGAAGAACCAGCTCTTGCCGCCGCCCGCCGTCACCGCGCGGCCGGTGGCGTTGGCCAGCGCATAGGTGTCGTCCGCCCAGTGGGTGGAAAAAGGCGAGCAGGCCTTGCCGGTGAGGTCCGACACGGCGGCACCGGAGATGAGCAGGGTCTTCTTCTTCTCCCGCGCGATCTCCTGCGCCGCGAGGGCCACCGAGCTCACCGGCAGGTCGGCCACCGCGTCCACGCCGCCCTCGTCGAACCATTTGCGCAGGGTGGCGCCGCCCACGTCCGGCTTGTTCTGGTGATCGCCGGCGATCACCTCCACCGGCGCGCCGGCGACCTTGCCGCCGAAATCGTCCACGGCGAGCTGCGCCGCCACCACCGAGCCCTTGCCGCCGATGTCGGCGAACTGCCCGCCCATGTCACCGAGCACGCCGATGCGCACCACAGTGTCGGAGATCTGGGCGTGCGCAGGCGCGGGCAGCAGGGCCGTGGCGGCCGTGAGGGTGAGCGCGAGGGCGAGGGACGGGGCGAGGGCGGGCAGCGCCGCGCGCGGGGTGTGCGGGGCAGTCAGGTGATTCATCATGTTCCTCCCATGGGCGCGCGCCGTCGTTCCTGCGCGGCGCGCCGGTTCTGTCTTGTTGTGTGATCCATGCACGGGCCGCCGATTGGCGTCGGCGGCGTTGGTCTTTTACCCACGACCCCGGTCTTCTACCGGGGTCGTGAGGCGTTCGCTCATGCGCCGCGCGGGCTTCACCCTTCCAGGGCGTGCCACATCTCGATGTCGCGCTCGGCGGTCCAGATGCGCGGGGTGTCGATGCCCTTGGCCTCGTCATAGGCGCGGGAGACGTCGAACGGCATGCAATGGTCGAAGATGACCCAGTGCCCATACTTGGGCCGCATCTGCCGCAGCGCCTCGGCATAGACGGTCTTCAGGTCGTGCCCGGCGGCAACGCCGGCCTCGGCGATGGCGAAGGCGTCGCGCAGGAAGGCGCGGGTCTCGTCCAGCCCGGCCTTGATCTGGTCGGGGGTGGTGAGCGCCTCGCCGCGGCCCGGCACCAGCTTTTCCGCGCCCAGGGCTTCCAGCCGGTCGAGGGTATGGGGCCAGTCGCGGAAATGGGCATCGCCGCAATAGGGCGTGGCGCCGAATTCCACCAGGTCGCCGGAGAACAGCACCTTCTCCTTCGGCAGCCAGGCGATGGTGTCGCCGCGGGTGTGCCCGCGTCCCGCATGGATGATGCGGACCTCGCGCGAGCCGAGCCAGAGCGTCATTTCCCCGTGGAAGGTGAGGCTGGGCCAGGTGAGGCCGGGAATGGTCTCCTGCGCCCGGAACAGGCGCGGGAAGCGCTGGATCTCGGAGGCCATGTCCTGCGCGCCGCGCTCCACGATCATGTCGCGGGTGACATCGGACGCAATGACGTTGACGCGCTCGTCGAAGCCCGCCGCGCCCAGCACCCGCACCGCGTGATAATGGGTGAGCAGCACGTGGCGGATGGGCTTGTCGGTGACGGCGCGGATGCGCTCCACCAGCTCGCGCGCCATGACCGGGGTGGCGCGGGCATCGATGACCAGCACGCTGTCGTCGCCGATGATGACGCCGGAATTGGGATCGCCTTCCGCGGTGAGGGCGAAGACGCCGTCCGCAAGCTCGGTGAAGGTTTCCGTCTTCTCGGCGAGATCGGCCTGGCTCGCGAATTTCTTGGCGGCTGGTGCGGTCGCGGTGCTCACGCGGGTGTCCTCCTTTGGAGTGCGGCGCAGGATTGCCGGCTTCCGGCGGCGATGGCCGCCGGTCGTCCGGTGCGCGCTTCCTTGTTCTTCGACAGTTTGATATACCGCAATTGGTTGCGATTGAGACCAAGTTATACAGTTGCGACTGCAACAGTCAAGGCCGCCGTGCAGGGGCGGCGAAGAGGAGAGGGCGCACGCCCCTTGAGCCATGTCGAAGCGGAAGGTCGAGCGACTGAACCTGTTGAAATTCATGCCGTTCCGGCTCAACCGGCTGGCGGCGGAATTCTCCACTGCGCTCGCCGTGGAATACATGGCCCGCTTCGGCATCGACATTCCCGAATGGCGGGTGCTGGCGACGCTCGGCCTGTACGATACGCCGCGCAGCGCCCAATATGTGGTCCGTTGCACCCGCACCCACAAATCCCGCATCAGCCGGGCGGTGGGCTCGCTGGTGGCGCTCGGCTACGTGGCGCGGGCGGAGGCGATCGACGATCGCCGCGAGGTGATGCTGGAACTCACCCCCAAGGGGCGGGCGGTCTATGGCGAGCTGGTGCCGCTGCTGCTGAAGCGCGAGGAGGCCATCCTCTCCTGCCTCAGTGCCGAAGAGCGCGCCCAGCTCGATCACCTGATGGACAAGCTGGAGCAGAGTTTCGACCTGGTGCAGTGCGAGGATTGAAGCCTTGATGCGGAGCGTGTTCACCCGCGCTCGATGAGGCCTTGGGCGCGGGCCAGCACTTTCTCCATGGCGCTTTCCAGCACCGCGCGCTCCTGTGGGTCGAGGTCTTCCAGCAGGTAGTCTTCCCGCGCCTGCGCCAGCGGCACGATCTTCTGGAACAGGGTCCGCCCCGACGCGGTCAGGGTGAGGATCTTGGCGCGGCGGTCGGCGTCGTCGGTGGCGCGGGTGATGAGGCCTGCCTCCTCCAGGCGCGCCACGGCGCGGCTCACCTGCATCTTGTCGAGGGTGGAATAGGCGGCGATGTCCTTCGCCGCCATGCCGTTGTTGGCGCCCAGCGCCGCCAGCACGCGCCATTCGGCCCGGGTGATCTGGAAGCGGTCGCCATAAAGCTGCGCCACCGCCTGCGACACGTGCTCGGCCAGCACCGCGAGGCGATAGGGAAAGAAATCCGCGAGCGCGAACGCGATCACCTCGTGCTTCGCCATGCCGCCCGTTCTCCGTCCCGTATTGATAACGCAGGTTACATATACATGGCCGGGCGATCGGGCTCCAGCGCCTTGCGCTTTGCCTTGTTTGGTGACGCCAGACGCAAAATCGTCTCGATCGCAACGAATCCCACTTGCGCCATTTAGTAACATTAGTTACTTTTAATCCCGGCCCACACAGCCCAATCACAAGCCGGAGGACGCCATGCTCGTCGAGAAGATTCATCACGTCGCCTACCGCTGCAGGGACGCCAAACAGACCGTGGACTTCTACCGCGACATCCTCGACATGGAGCTGATCGGCGCCATCGCCGAGGACAAGGTGCCCTCCACCAAGGCGCCGGATCCCTACATGCACATCTTCCTCGATGCAGGCTGCGGCAACATCCTGGCCTTCTTCGAGCTGCCCAATTCCCCGCCCCAGGGCCGCGATCCCAACACCCCTGACTGGGTGCAGCACATCGCCTTCCAGGTGGGCGACGTGGCCGCGCTGGAGACCGTGAAGGCGAAGGCCGAGGCGGCGGGCGTGGAGGTCATCGGCCCCACCGACCACGACATCTTCAAGTCCATCTATTTCTTCGATCCGTCGGGCCACCGGCTGGAGCTTGCCGCCTGGACCACCACGCCGGAGACGCTGGCGCGCCTGAAGGCGGTGGCCCCCGCCATGATCGAGGAATGGGCGGTGACCAAGAAGCCCCCGCGCCACGCCGCCTGGCTCCACGAGAAGGAATTTTCCGCCAGCTGAGATCACCCTCGCGCCCGGACGCCGCCGGGCACGCCATCACCAGTCGTCACGAGGCCGAACGGCCCGCCGCGCTTCGGGAGAAACGCTCCGATGATGAGCACCTATACCTATCCCAGATACCCCTATCGCATCTCGCCCGAGCAGGAGGCCGGCCGCCTCGTGCGCCATCCGGTGGTGGTGATCGGCGCCGGCCCCGTGGGCCTCACGGCTGCCCTGGACTTTGCCGCGCGCGGTATTCCCACCGTGGTGCTGGACGACAACGACACCGTCTCGCTGGGCTCGCGCGCGGTGTGCTACGCCAAGCGCCCGCTGGAGATCTGGGATCGGCTGGGCTGCGGCGAGCGCATGGTGGAGCGGGGCATCAGCTGGCGCATCGGCAAGGTCTTCTTCGAAGATGACCTGCGCTACCAGTTTGATCTTCTGCCCGAGCCGGACCACAAGATGCCGGCCATGATCAACCTTCAGCAATACTATCTGGAGGAGTTCATGGTGGAGGAATGCGCCCGCCAGCCCCTGGTGGATCTGCGCTGGAAGCACAAGCTGCTCTCCCTCCAGCAGCACGACGATTTCGCCACCCTCGTGGTGGAGACGCCGGACGGCGTGTTCACGCTGGAGGCGCAATGGGTGGTGGCGTGCGACGGCGCCAATTCCGACACCCGCAAGATGGTGGGCGCCGAATTCACCGGCCAGGCCTTCCAGGATCGCTTCCTCATCGCCGATGTGGTGATGAAGGCGCAGTTTCCCACCGAGCGCTGGTTCTGGTTCGATCCGCCCTTCCACCGCAACCAGTCGGTGCTGCTGCACCGGCAGGCGGACGATGTGTGGCGCATCGACTTCCAGCTCGGCTGGGACGCTGACCCCACCGAGGAGAAGAAGCCGGAGAACATCATTCCGCGGGTGAAGGCCATGCTGGGGCCGGATGCGCAGTTCGAGCTGGAATGGGCCTCGGTCTACCAGTTCGCCTGCCGGCGCATCGACCGCTTCCGTCACGGCCGGGTGATCTTCGCCGGCGATGCCGCCCACCAGGTCTCGCCCTTCGGCGCGCGCGGCGCCAATTCCGGGGTGCAGGACGTGGACAATCTGGGCTGGAAGCTCAAGCTGGTGCTGGATGGCCTCGCCCCCGAAACCCTCATGGACACCTACCACGAGGAACGGGCGCTGGCCGCCGACGACAACATCGCCAATTCCACCCGCTCCACCGATTTCATCACCCCCAAGAGCGCCATGAGCCGGCGCTTCCGCAATGCTGTGCTGGAACTGGCGCAGGACCATCCCTTCGCCCGGCCGCTGGTGAATTCCGGGCGGCTCTCCACCCCCACGCCCTATCTCGCCTCCCCCCTCAATACCCCGGACGAGGACGCCTTCGCCGGCCTCATGGCGCCGGGCACCACCTGCGCCGATGCGCCGGTGCGGGTGGATGGCAGGGACGGCTGGTTCCTCGGCCTGCTGGGCGGCGGCTTCACGGTGGTCACCTTCGGCGATGCGCCGCTGGGCGAGGTGCGGGCGGGGGGCATCGTCGCCCCGGTGCTGCGCATCGGCATCGATGCGGCGGACGCCAAGGGCCGCCTCGCCGAGCGCTATGACGGAATGGACGGCACCACCTATCTCATCCGTCCGGACCAGCATGTGGCGGCCCGCTGGCGCAGCTTCGACCCCGACAAGATCCAGGGCGCCATCAGGCGCGCCATCGCCGCCTGAAGGAGGAGACACCATGCTGCACGCCATGCCCACGGACGCGCCCCGGCACGACGCCTTGAACCGCACGCCCAATATCCCCGACCCGGACGGCTTCTACGAGGAGCTGATCGAAAGCCAGCGCCTGCTGAGCGACGACGAGGCCCAACTGATGAACTGCAAGCTCATCCTGCTGCTCGCCAACCATGTCGGCGACCGCGCGGTGCTCACCCAGGCCCTGAAGGCGGCCGGCGGGGCGGGGAAGTAACGCGATGGAGAGACGCGCCGCTCCGGCGCGTCTCTCAGGGTCGCGGGCGGGTCAGGCTGCGCGCCACGGGGTCCACCTGCCTGCCGGGCGGCCGGGCGCCCGCAGGAAGCCGGCGCGTTCCGACAGCTCGGTCGCGGCTTCCCGCAGCAGGTCCCCATCCCCGAGGCCATAGACGGCGAGGTGGGATGCGGCGGCGCCCAGGGCCCGTGCCGCGCGCTCAGGGTCCGTTCCCACGCGGCGCAGCCGGGCGCGCGCCGCGTTCAGCCGCCGGGCGGTTCCCGGCGCCAGATCCGGCCGGCCCAGGACGTCGTCCATGTGGACGATGGCGGAGCCCAGCAGCAGCACGGCAAAGCCCCCCTCTAGGGCCTGCTCCCGGCTGCCGCCGGTCTTGTCGGCCCAGCGCACCAGCCGCAGCACCCGGTGATAGAGCCGTCCCCGCCACATGGCACGGTGACGGGACGCGCCGCGGCGCTCCGCCATGGACTGGATGTCGTGCACCATCATGGTCACCAGCGTGCGCAACCGCCGGCGGCCATCCACGGGGAAGATCAGCAGGAAGGCCAGCAGCCCCACCGCCGGCCCCAGGATGACGGCGGCGGCGAGCATCAGGGAATGCGTGAAGGTCCCGGTCAGCGGCCAGGCCGGCTGGAGCATCAGCAGCACCACCATGGAGTAATCGAAGCCGACCGGACCCGCTGTCCGCCGGTGGGCCTGGATGAACGCCCCCAGCAGGATGAAGGGCATCATGGCCAGCACCAGGCCGAATGCGCTGCCCGCCAGCGGCCAGACCAGCCAGCGGCAGGCCAGCGCTCCGCTCGCGCCCAGCATCTGGCCCACCAGCACCTGCCGCAGGGTCTGCGCCGGATTGTCGGCGGTGGAGAAGATGCTGGTCATGATGGCGGTGCCGAGCAGCATGAAGGCTCCGGCCTCCCATCCCGTCGCCAGCCAGGCCGCGCCCACCGCGAGGAGGGTGACCGTGGCGCGGATCAGCGCTTCCCGCGCGCCGATGACGTCGCGGTGGAGGACCACGCCATCATGTGCCCCGGCGCTCTCCCGCTGGCCATCGGCCCGGGTCGGCGGTTGCGTGGCCTCGGCACGGGCGAGGTCCGCCAGCGCTTCGTGCAGCATGCGGTCGGAACCGGTGAGCCGGGCAGCGTGGCGCAGGGCGGCTTCGGCATCCTGCGGCTGATCGGACGTGCCGCAGGCTTCGGCGGCCTTCTGCACGGCGGCCACCAGCACCACGTCGGAGGCCGGGCGCGGCGGGCGCCGCATCCACAGCAGCAGCGCCACCTGCGCCGACAGCAGCCGGCGGATGACCCGGATGGTCGCGTGTGAGCGCAGGGAGCCGGCGGCATGGCCATCCAGCCCGTCCTCGATGGCGGCCATTTCGGCGAGCAACTGCTGGTGCTCGTCCCGGCCCGGCGGTCGCGGTCCCGCCAGATGCCTGGCGAGGTCGTCGAGGATGCGCGCGGTCAGCCGGCGCACCCGGAGCGCGGGATCGTCCGGATCGGACGGCGTGGCGAACACCCAGCCGACGGCGAGCGCCACGGCGATGCCGAGGAGGACCGTGAGCATGCGGTCGATGCCCACCACGAAGGGGCCGGCCGACAGCGTGCTGTGAAGCAGCGTCACCATGGCCGCCGAATAGCCCGCCAGCATGATGCCGTAGGAGGCAAAGCCCCGCACCAGATTGCCGGCCCCCGCGCACAGTCCGATCCAGACGGCAAGGCCGAGGACGATGGCCCATTGCTGCCCCTGCGCGGCGAACAGCAGGCCGATCCCCACCACCGAGCCGATGATGGTGCCCACCGCGCGGAAGAAGCTCTTCTCCACCAGTTGCCCCCGCACCGGCTGGGCGGTGGCCCATACGGTCATGGCGGACCATTGGGGATGTTCGAGGCCGACGAGCCAGGCGACAAGTACGGCGCAGCAGGCCGCGAGCGCGGTGCGCAGGGTGAAATTCAGGCGGATCGCATCGAAGCCGAGCCGCTCCAGGGCGGGACGGGCGATCACGGCCGGTCTCCGCCGTGGCGCAACGCCCGGATCCGCGCCTCGATCCGCTCCAGGGCCTTTGTCATGGCTTCCATCTCGGCATCGTCGAGATCGGCCAGCATCCGGGCCTCGATGCCGTTCAGGATGCTCTGGATGTCGGCCATGGCCCCATGGCCGGCCGCGGTCAGGAACAGCAGGTTGGTGCGCCGGTCGGCCGGGTCCTGGCGGCGTTCGATCAGCCCCTTGGCGGCCAGAATGTCGAGCAGGCGGACGAGGCTCGACCCGTCGATGCCCACCCGCGCCGCCAGATCCTTCTGCGAGAGGCCGCCGCCGGATCGGCCGATATGGAGGAGGGGGCTCCAGGTGGCGTCCGAGAGGCCCCTGTCGGCGAGGCTGGCATCGAGCGCGCTGCGCCAGCGGCGCGCGACCACCACGAACAGCATGCCGAAGCGCTCGCGGGCGGACGTAGGATCGAGCATGGGATTTATGATCATTCAAATAATTTGAATTCAATCTATATAGCTGAAGCCGAGCCGCCGCGCCAGCCCCATCCTTAAGCTACGAAACAGCTTCCGGGCGTCGGACGGAACCACGCCAAGGCCCGGAGGCGTGGCCGCGCCGGTCACGCAGCGGCTTCCAGCTCCCGGAGCATCAGGCCGGCGAGCCATTGCGCGAACACTTCGAGCCGCGGCGACAGATGCCGGCGGTGGGGATAGAGCAGCGCCATGGGCAGCGGCGCGGCGCGGTGCGTGGGCATGACCTCCACCAGCTCGCCGGCCGCCAGGTGGCGCCTCACGTCATAGGCCGGGATCTGGATGAGGCCGAGGCCGGCGCGGCAGCAGGCGATGTAGGCCTCGGCGCTGTTCACCGTCACCCGCCCCGGCAGGGCGAGGGTGCGCGCGACGCCGTCCTCCATCCATTCCCAATCCTCGACCCGCCCGGTCGAGGGCGAGGCGTAGCGCACCGCGAAATGGCCGGGAAGGTCGGCGGGCGTCGAGGGAACGCCGTGGGTGTCAAGATAGCGCGGGCTCGCCACATTGATGAGCACCAAATCGCCGAGGGGGCGGGCGATGCAGCTGGAATCGCTCAGGGATCCCACCCTGAGGGCGCAGTCCACCCCCTGCTCCACCAGGTCGATGGCACGATCGCTGACCCCGAGCTCGATCTCGATCCCCGGATGGGCGGCGAGGAAATCTGGCAGCGCGGGCGCAAGGACGAGGCGGCCGATCCGTCCCGGCACATCCACCTTCAGCTTGCCGGTGGGCTGCTGCCGGGCCTGCCTGAACAGGCCTTCCGCCTCCTCCACGTCCTGGATCAGGCGCAGGCACCGCTCGTAGAAGGCTGCGCCGTCATGGGTCGGCGACACGCGGCGCGTGGTGCGATGGAGCAGCCGCGTCCCGACCCGCCCCTCCAGGTCCTGGATGGCCGAGGAGACGGAGGATCGCGGCAGCCCCAGCATGTCGGCGGCACGGGTGAAGCTCGCGCATTCCACCACCCGGACGAAGATGCGGAACAGGTCGATGCGGTCCAAGTGGGTCTCGATTGTTCGTCAATGGCGACAGGTCTTGGCAATGGTAGCGGATTTATCCAGCAGGTGCAGTCAATAGGGTGGGTCGACACCATCGCGGCCGGGAGCGGGGTCCGGCGGCAGAACAGGAGGCTCAGGGGATGACAGACCACACCATTGCGGGAAAGACGGTTCTGGTCGCGGGCGGCGCAAAGAATCTCGGCGGCCTTCTGGCGCGGGATCTGGCGGCCCACGGCGCGAAGGCTGTCGCCATCCACTACAATAGCGCGGCGACCGCCGCCGCGGCCGAGGCCACCGTCGCTGCGGTCAAGGCCGCGGGCGTTGAGGCGGCCGCCTTCCAGGCCGACCTGACCCAGGCGCGCGCGGTCGAGCGGCTGTTCGCCGATGCTATCGCCGCCTTCGGCCGGCCGGACATCGCGGTGAACACGGTGGGCAAGGTGCTGAAGAAGCCTATCCTGGAGACCTTCGAGGCCGAATACGACGAGATGAGCGCGGTGAACGCCAAGTCCGCCTTCTTCTTCCTCAAGGAGGCGGGCAAGGCGGTGAACGACAACGGCAAGATCGTGACTCTCGTCACCTCCCTGCTGGGGGCCTTCACGCCGTTCTATGCCTCCTACGCGGGCACGAAGGCGCCGGTGGAGCATTTCACCCGGGCCGCGGCGAAGGAGTTCGGGGCACGGGGCATCTCGGTGACCGCCATCGGCCCCGGCCCCATGGACACGCCCTTCTTCTACGGCGAGGAGACCCCCGAGGCGCAGGCCTACCACAAGTCCGCCGCAGCCCTCTCCGCCTTCTCGAAAACCGGCCTGACCGACATCGAGGATATCGTGCCCTACATCCGCTTCCTGGTTTCGGAGGGCTGGTGGATGACAGGCCAGACCATCCTCGTGAACGGTGGCTACACCACCAAGTGATACGGGTGCCGGTGTCGCGCCGCGCGGCGTGCGGCACCGCAGCCACTTCGCTTTTTGCGTTGCGGCCTGCCATTCTGGGGGCAACGCAGCATCAGGGACACCGCATGGCCGCCGAGACCGCACACGCCGCCGCCGCGCACGGCTTCGATATCCTTCCCGTAGTCGTCCTGCTGGCGGCCGCGGTGGTGGCGGTGCCGCTGTTCAAGCGGCTGGGCCTCGGCTCGGTGCTCGGCTATCTCGCCGCCGGCCTCGTCATCGGCCCGTTCGGGCTTGGCCTGTTTTCCGATCCCCAGTCCATCCTCCACGTGGCCGAGCTGGGCGTGGTCATGTTCCTGTTCATCATCGGGCTGGAGATGCAGCCCTCGCGCCTGTGGTCCATGCGCGGGGAAATCTTCGGCCTCGGCCTGGTGCAGGTGGGGGTGTGCATCGCGCTGCTCATCTGCGTGGGTCTCGCGCTCGGTTTTCCGGCGGCGCAGAGCTTCGTGGCGGGCACCGGCTTCGTGCTCACCTCCACCGCCATCGTCATGCAGATGCTGGAGGAACGCCGCGCCCTGGGCCTGCCCAAGGGCCACCGCATCATGGCGATCCTGCTGCTGGAAGACCTCGCCATCGTGCCGCTTCTGGCCCTCGTCGCCTTTCTGGCGCCGGGCGGGGCCGAGGTGACGCTTGAGCAGCGCCTCGCCAGCGTGGGCATCGGCCTCGGCGCCATCGCGGCGCTGGTGGTGGCGGGGCGCTATGCGCTCGATCCCATGTTCCGCCTGCTCGGCAAGGCGCGGGCCCGCGAGGTGATGACCGCCGCCGCCCTGCTGGTGGTGCTGGGGGCGGCGCTGCTGATGCAGGCGGCGGGCCTCTCCATGGCCATGGGCGCCTTCCTCGCCGGCGTGCTGCTGTCGGAATCCTCGTTCCGGCACCAGCTGGAGGCGGATGTGGAGCCGTTCCGCGGCGTGCTGCTCGGCCTGTTCTTCCTCGGCGTGGGCATGGCGCTCGACCTTGCGGTGATCGCCGCCAACTGGCGCCTCGTGGCGGTGTCCGTCGTCGCCTACATGGTGCTGAAGATCATCGGCATCTATGGGGTGGCGCGGCTATTCCGCGCCGGCCACCGCGAGGCGCTGGAGCGCGCCGTGCTGATGGCGCAGGGCGGTGAATTCGCCTTCGTGCTCTACGCCGCGGCCACCGGCGTGGGCATCCTCGACATCACCGGCAACGCCATCCTCACCGCCACCATCATCGTCTCCATGGCGGCGACGCCGCTCCTCGTCATCGCCCACGATCGCCTGATGCCCAAGCCCGCCCCCTCCCTGGAGGGCATGGAGGCGCCGGAGAATTTGTCGGCCAGCGTGCTGCTCATCGGCTTTGGCCGCTTCGGCCAGATCGTGAGCCAGCCGCTGCTGGCCCGCAGCTGCTCCATCACCATCATCGAGACCAATACCGACAGCATCCGCGACGCGCGGGATTTCGGCTTCAAGGTGCATTACGGCGACGGCACGCGCCTCGACATCCTGCACGCGGCGGGCGCGGGTGAGGCCCGCCTCATCGTCGTCACCGTGAACGATCGCGAGGCCAGCCTGAAGATCGCGGAACTCGTCAAGGCGGAGTTTCCCCTCGTTCCGGTGATCGCCCGGGCGTTTGATCGCGAGCATGCCATCGAGCTGATCCATGCGGGCGTCGACTTCCAGATCCGGGAGACGCTGGAATCAGCGCTCGCGCTCGGCGCCAAGGGCCTGTCCCTGCTCGACGTGGAGGATGAGGAAGTGACCCGCGTGGTGGAGAGCGTGCGCCGCCGGGATGCGGAGCGCTTCGCCATCGAGATCACCGACGGCATCCATGCCGCCCGCGACCTCATCCATGGCAACGCACCGGTGAAGGGACAGGCCGGTTCCCGGACGGCCTCCTGAGCGAAACCCACCCGGCCCCGGTCAAGGACCGGGGCCTCTGGCATCACTCGGCATCGGCCTGCCGGGCGGGATGGGCAGCGATGAAGGCCGGATGGGCCGCCGCCAGCGCATCGACCCGGAGGATGCGGGGATAGGCCTCCAGCGGGACGTTGAAGCGCCGGGCGGAATAGACCTGCGGGATCAGATAGAGGTCGGCCAGGCCGGGCCTGGGGCCGAAGCAATAGCCGGCGTCGCCGATCAGCTGTTCCACCGCGCGGAAGCCGTCCGTGATCCAGCGGGCGATCCAGGCCGAGACCGCCGCCTCGTCCTGCTTCAGCTCGCGCCGCAGGACGGTGAGGGGCGACACATTGTTGAGCGGGTGGATGTCGCAGCCGATGAGCGCCGCCACCGCGCGCACCTTCGCCCGCGCGATGGAAGCGGCCGGCAGCAGGGCCGGCTCGGGATAGGCCTCCTCCAGATATTCGAGGATGGCGGGGGACTGGGTGAGCACGGTGCCATCATCCAGCACCAGGGCCGGCAGGCGCTGCTGCGGGTTGAGGGCGGCATAGGCCGGGGCGTGCTGCTCGCCGCCGTTTCGCACCAGGTGCACCGGCACCTGTTCCGTCGCGATGCCTTTCAGGGCCAGCGCGGTGCGCACCCGGTAGGCCGAGGTAGAGCGCCAGTAGGTGTAGAGCCGCACGGCGCTCACCCGTGCGCCGGCAGGATGGTGCCCCTGCAGGCGCCGAAGCCGATGGAGACGAAGCCCTCGCGGTCGGCGCGCCCGGTGATGATCACCGTGTCGCCGTCCTCCAGGAAGCGCCGCTCCTCTCCGGATGCCAGGGTGATGGGCGCCTTGCCGCCCTGGGACAGCTCCAGCAGGCTGCCGAAGCTGTCCGGCGTCGGGCCGGAGATGGTGCCGGTGCCGAGCAGGTCGCCGGGCGCGAGGTTGCAGCCTCCGGACGTGTGGTGCGCCACGAACTGGGCGAAGGTCCAGTAGAGGTCGCGGGACGAGCCGCGCGACAGGCGATGGGGCGGCAGGCCCTTCTCCTTGAGCCCCTGTGTCTCGATGAGCACCTCCAGGGTGATGTCGAGGGCACCCTGCGCCTGGTCGGCGGCATCGAGCAGATAGGGCAGGGGGGCGGGATCGCCCTCCGGCCGCGCGGGCTGGGCGATGCGGAAGGGGGCCAGCGCCTCGGGGGTCACCACCCAGGGCGAGATGGTCGACGCGAAGTTCTTGGCGAGGAACGGGCCCAGCGGCTGGTATTCCCAACCCTGCACGTCGCGGGCGGACCAGTCGTTGAGCAGGCAGTAGCCGGCGATGTGGTCGCCGGCGGCGTGGATGGAGATGGGCTCGCCCAAATCGTTGCCCGGCCCGACGAAGAGGCCCAGCTCCAGCTCGTAGTCGAGGTTGCGGGAGGGGCCGAAGGTCGGCTCCGCCTCGTCCGGGCGCTTGCGCTGGCCGTTGGGCCGCCGCACCTCGAAGCCCGAGGGCCGGATGGAGGAGGCCCGCCCGTGATAGCCGATGGGCACGTATTTGTAGTTGGGCAGCAGCGGACTATCGGGCCGGAACAGCTTGCCCACATTGGTGGCGTGGGAGATGCCGGCGTAAAAATCCGTGTAATCGCCGATGGCGGCGGGCAGATGCAGCGTGCAGTCCGCCGCGCGATGCAGCAGCCGGCCGGCGTGGCCTTCCACCGTGGCCCGCTCCGCGCCATGGGCATCCAGAAGCTGGACGAGGCGTGCGCGCAGCGCGGCGCGCGGAACCGGCCCGAGGGCGAAGAAGGCGTTGAGGCTGGCTCCCGCCGCCGCCTCGGCGGCCGTCTTCGCCATGTCCTCGAACAGGTCCAGCTCCAGCGCCGCGTCAAGATCGAGGATGTCATCGCCGATGGCGACGCCCCCGCGCGGGGACCCGCCCGGCGGGCTGAAGACGCCCAGCGGCAGGTTCTGGATGGGAAAATCGGGATGGCCATTGGCCGAGGCCACCCAGCTGGTGCGGGCGGGGTCGTGGGTCGCGTCGATCATGGCAGAGGTCCGGGCAGGGGAGTGCAATGGGGCGCCCGCGCGGGATGTCGTCCCGGCGCGGGGATAGAGGTGAAATCAGCTGCGCAGTATCGGCCTCCCCTCACCACGCATCCTTGCGGGTGGGGTCGAAGCGCTTCTTGAGGCCGGCCCAGCAGCCCACATAATCGGCCTGCAGCTGCGGCACCCCGGCGGCATAGGCGGTGACGCGCTGGGCCACGCGGGTCTCGAACATGAAGGCCAGCGTATTCTCCAGCTTCACCGGCTTCAGCTCGCCGGTGGACGCGTGCTCGAACGCCTGCTCGTCCGGCCCGTGGGGCAGCATGAGATTGTGCAGGGAGAAGCCGCCCGGCTCGAAGCCTTCCGGCTTGGCGTCATAGACGCCGAAGATGAGGCCCATGAATTCGGACATGATGTTGCGGTGATACCACGGCGGGCGGAAGGTATTCTCGGCCACCATCCAGCGCTCGGGGAAGATGACGAAGTCGATATTCGCCGTGCCCGGCGTGCCCGAGGGCGAGGTGAGCACGGTGAAGATGGACGGGTCCGGATGGTCGAAGGCGATGGCGCCCACCGGGGAGAAGGTGCGCAGGTCGTACTTGTAAGGTGCGTAATTGCCGTGCCAGGCCACCACGTCGAGGGGCGACTGGCCGATCTCGGTGACGAACAGCTCGCCGCCCCACTTCACGAACAGCTGCGAGGGCGCCTCCTTGTCCTCATAGGCGGCGACGGGGGTGAGGAAGTCGCGCGGGTTGGCAAGGCAGTTGGCGCCGATGGGGCCACGGTCCGGCAGGGTGAAGGTGGCGCCGTAATTCTCGCACACATAGGCGCGGGCCGGCCCGTCGATCAGCTCCACCTTGAAGATCACGCCGCGCGGGATCAGGCAGATCTCGCCGGGCGCGATGTCGATGACGCCGAACTCGGTGCGAAAGCGCAGCGCCCCCTGCTGCGCCACCACCAGCAATTCGCCGTCGGCATTGAAGAAATAGTCGTTCTCCATGGACGCCGTGACGAAGGCCATGTGGGCCGCCATGCCGCTTTGGCTGTCCGCATCGCCCGCCGTGGTCAGGGTGGCAAGGCCGGTGAGGAAGGTGCGCTTGTCCTGCGGCAGCGGCAGCGCGCTCCAGCGATACTGGCCCAGCGTCAGGTCGCTCTCGTCGCGCGCCATGGGGGCGGTGCGGATCAGGCCCTTGTCCACCCGCCGGTAGCGGCCGGAATGCTTCACCGTGGGGCGGATGCGGTAGAGCCAGGAGCGCTCGTTCACCGCCTGGGGCGCGGTGAAGGGCGAGCCTGAAAGCTGCTCGGCATACAGCCCGTAATTGATCTTTTGCGGCGAGTTGCGGCCGATGGGCAAGGTGCCCTCCAGCGCCTCGGTCTCGAACGAATTGCCGAAGCCGGACATGTAGCCGGGCACGAGCGCGCTCCGGCGCACCGGCGTGCCCGACAGGTGGGGTTGGGGCAGACTGTTCATGGCGACCTCCAAAATTTGCGACCTCCAGAATTTGGTTGCGACCATGACAGTTGAAAATGTAACTAACAAGCCATGACAACGCTCGACAGCACCCTCGACCTCGAACGTTTCCTCCCCTACCGGCTCAACCGCGTGGCCGCCGCGGTGTCGGAGCAGTTGCGGGAGGTCTATGGCCGCAAGTTCGGCCTCACCATTCCCGAATGGCGGGTGCTGGCGACGCTGGCCCAATTGCCCCGCAGCACGGCGCGGGAGGTGGGCCGCCATGCCCGGCTGCACAAGACCAAGGTGAGCCGGGCGGTGCAGGGGCTGGAGGAGCGGCGCTGGCTGTCGCGGGTCGAAAATCCGCAGGACCGCCGGGAGGAGTTCCTGAGCCTCACGCCCTTGGGCCTCACCACCTACCGCGCCATCGTGCCGGACATGAGCGCCTTCGAGGCCCGCCTGTGCGCGGCCCTGGGGCCGGACGACACCCGGGCGGTGCGCCATGTGCTGGACCGGCTGGAAGACGTGCTGGGGCTGGCCGGCGCGCCGCCGCCGGACTGAGCGGGCCGGCTGACGGCGCCGGATCGCGCCCGTGTCCCAGACCGGATCCACGAGGCGCCATGGTCGAGAGGGATGAGCGTCCTAGAGCAATTCCAGCAAAAGCGCGAAGCGGTTTTGCGTCCGCAATTGCGATGAAACAAAGGTTTAGAGCATGTTCGGCGAACCGGTGTTTGCCGAACGGGCTCTAGACGTCCTTGCTGTCCGGCGCCGGGGGGCGAACCGGCTGCCGCCCACCGCGCTTGGCCTCGTACATGGCCCGGTCGGCGGCCTGGAGCAGCACGCGCGGGGTGCGCCCGGCCTGCGGGTGGAGCGCGATGCCGACGCTGACGCTGATGGTCAGCTTGAGATCGCCATCGCCATCATACGGCGCGCCCACATGGGTGATGATCTGCTCCACCACCGGCTCGGCGTCTGCCGCCGTGCGGACGGATTTCAGGATGACGGCGAACTCGTCGCCCCCGAGCCGCGCCAGCGTGTCGCCGTCGCGCAGGCAGGCCTTGAGCCGGCCGGCCACGTTCTGCAACAGGCCGTCGCCGGTGTCGTGGCCGTGAGTGTCGTTGATGACCTTGAACCCGTCCAGATCGAGATAGAGGAGGGCGAACGATCCCCCCTCGTCGACGGCGGCGGAAAGGCATCGCTCGAAGCGCCGGCGGTTCGGCAGCTCGGTGAGCACGTCGTGCTCGGCAAGGTGGGCGATCTGCTCCTGCGCCCGGACGCGCTCGGCAATCTCGCGCTGGAGCTTGAGATTGGCCTCGGCGAGCTGCCCGGTGCGCTCCTGGACCCGCCGCTCCAGCTCTTCGTTGGCGCGCCGCAGCTCGGCGGTGGCGATCGTGCGTTCGGTGATGTCGATGAACAGCGCCACCACGCCCACCTTGCGGGCGGGATTGTCCTTTGAGGGGTGCGACCACAGGGTCGAGGTGATCATGTTGAGCCAAACAAGCTCGCCGTCCCGATAATATCGGATGTCGCGGTTGTGGCAGTTGTCGGCTTCGTAGACGGCGTCCAGCAACGCCTGCGCGAAATCGTCATTGGCCGGATCGTCGAACAGCACGGTTGCAAAGGGGTACTCCCCGGCGCGTGCCGGCGACAGGCCAAGCATCCGTTCCGCCGCTGGGTTGAAGGCCCGCACGTGGCCCCGGCGGTCGAGGGCGAGCGCTCCGCCCTGCATGAATTCGAGGATACGGGTGAAAAGGATATCGGGTTCAACCATGTCACAACTCGGGCGGAGTCGCCGGAGGATATTGGCTATGCCGACGGCGGAAACACAAGGGCGGCGAATAGGAGCAGGCGTGCGGCCGTCCCCATTCTCCTGCTGCCTGGGCGCGCACCTTCGATTGTGCGTCAGCTTGAGCCGGCTCAGCCTACCATCGGCGCCTTGGGCGAGCTGATCTCTCCCTGTCGCGGCTCAGGGGGTTTCCGGCTCGTGAGCCGGCGATGCGGTGTCCTCCTCTGTATCCCGGGCCGTGCCCTCGGTTTGGGACAGGGCGTCGTAGAGCCAGCGGCGCAGGTCGCCGGCAAACATGGCACCGGCGACGCGGGCGACCTCGCGGTGCTCATGGATGAAGCTGAGGGTGGGGATGGTGCTGATCCGGAAATATTCGGCCAGCTCCCGCTCGGCATCGGTGTCCACCTTGGCGAAGCGGACATGGGGCTCGAACTCGGCGGCCAGCGCCTCGAACACCGGGGCCATGCTCTTGCACGGCCCGCACCAGTCGGCCCAGAAGTCGATCACCAGCGGCAGGTCGCTCTGCCCGGTGTGGGCGTTGAAGCGCGCGGCGGTCAGCGCCATGGGCCGGCCGGTGAAAAGCGGTCCTCCGCAGGCGGCGCAGCGGGCGGCCTTGGCATCCTCCGCGGCGGCCAGGGTGGTTACGGCATCGCAGGCGGGGCACGCGATGGCGCGGCCGGCGCGGTCAGGGTGGGGCATGGGATGTGTCATGGCTCCAGCTCGGATCGTCTCGTGTGACATCCATGCTGCCCGGGCTGCAAGAATGGGACCGCGCGAGCCAGCGCTCGCGTCCTGGCCGGGCGCCGGTCGACGGGCAGCAACCGCACCCGCACAGTGAACCGGAGAACGAGCCGGAGATGGGCCTCGGCTCGCCCTGTGGCCGCATGCAGAGCCGTTGCCTCCGCGGCCGTGAGCGGTGCTAAGGTGGCACAAAATACAAAGAGGGCGGGGGAGACGCATGGAACGGACCAACGGCACACGCGGACGTTTTTGCTGGATTCTCGTTGCCCTCGCTGCAATCGCAGGCGCCGCCCAAGGGCCGGCGCAGGCCGACGGGCACAGCCGCGTTTCCCCCGCCTTCGCCGAGCCCGTCACCCTCGCCAGCAAGGATGGCGTGCTCGAAGTGCGGCTGAACGCGCACCAGGGTGCCGCCCGGCTCGACACCGCAGCCGTTCCCGTCAGGAACGCGCTGCTGTTCGGCTATACCCTCGTGCAAGGCACGGCCTCCAACGGCATCGCCTCCGCCAGCGATGTCTATCCCGCGCCGACATTGCAGGTGGCCCCGGGCGAAACCCTCGTCATCCACCTGGAGAACGGGCTGAAGGACCTCACCGTCCGCGATTTCTACGATCCGAACTATGCCGCGCGGGGCGCCGCCGTGCCGCTCCATCCCGCGCCGCTTTCGGAATCGCCCATCAACCTGCACACCCACGGCCTGCACGTGAGCCCCAAGGGCAATTCGGACAATGTGCTGCTGCACATGCCGGCGGGCACCGCGAACACCTACGTCTACCGTATCCCCGCCGAGCATCCGCAGGGCGCCTACTGGTATCATCCGCATTTGCATACGCTGACGGCGCCCCATGTCTATTTCGGCCTGGCGGGCCTGCTCACCATCGGGCGGGCGGACGGCAATCTGCCGGTGGTGACGCGGCAGGCCATCCCCATCCGCACCATGGCGCTGCAGTATAATTTCGTGTTCGACCGGCAGGGGGCGAGCCCGCAGTTCAACAATGCCAACTGGCCGCAATTCGTCAGCACGCTGGAGCCGCCCGCCCCCGGGGCGCTTGCCGCCGGCACCTATCGCCCCGTGCTGGCGCCGGTGAACTTCACGCAGGCCAGGCCCGGTACGACGTTCGCCACCGTGTGGTACGCCGGACCCTTGTCCATCAACAACATGCGCGGGCGCTTCCAGTTCATCCCGAACAGCCTGCAAAGCTTCACCGCCGCCGCCGGCAGCGCCGGCAATGTGCCGGCCGACCCGGCCCAGCCCGATCACCTGCGCGACGTGCAGTTCACCGTGAACGGCCAGTTCCAGCCCACCCTGCGCACCAAGGCGGGGCAGACCGAGATCTGGGTGCTCTCCAACATCAGCGACATCGCCTATGTGAACCTGCGCCTCACCGAGACGGCGACGGGCCGCCACCCGAAGATCGCCATCGTGGGGCAGGACGGCAACCCGAGCCCGGTGGTGCGGTTTCCCGAGGACGAGGACGGCACGCGCCTCCTCATCCCGCCGGCGTCGCGCTTCGCCATCGCCGTGACCATGCCGGAGACCGGCGACCTGGTGCTGGAGATGCCGCCGCTGGGCGGTGGCGCGCGGACGCAGAACGCGCCCGGCATCCTCTATACCGCCAACGGCACCGACAACCCGCCCGCCGTGCTCGGCACCCTCAGCGTGGCGCCTGCTGCGGTGAGCTATTTCGACGGCTTCTTCTTCTTCCCCACCCAGGTGCTGGCGCGGGCGGTGCCGGACGGGGGCCAGGCCAGCGCGAAGGACGCCACGAAGGGCACCACGACACCGTTCCGCGAGGGCGAGCCGCTGGTGGCCGGCGTGCCGTTCGATGACCTCTCGAAGCTGACGCCCGACCTCACCCGCCGCATCCTCATCAATGGCGGCTTCCTCAATGATCTTGCCAGCACGGCCGACCCGAAGAGCTTCATCTATGCCTTCGACAGCGGCGCCTTCCCCAATGTCCCGCTGATCCAGCCGCGCCTCGGCTCGGTGGAGGAGTGGGCCTTCAGCAACGTCAACAACGACGAGCATCCCATCCACGTGCATGTGAACGACTTCCAGCTCGTCGCCATGTCCGACCCCACCGTGGATCTGACGCTCGGGCCGCTGATGCAGGGGCTCGACAACGTCAACGTACCGGCGCCGAACCTTGGCCCGGAGGAGAGCGTGATCCAGCCCGGCACCCTCTCCATCCGCACGCGGTTCCTGGACTATGCCGGCCTGTTCGTCATGCACTGCCATCGCCTCAACCATGAGGACAACGGCCTGATGGCGCTGGTGAACATCATCCCGGCGGTGTCCACCTACGCGGTCGCGCTCCCCGGCGGACCGGGACGGGCGGCCAGCGTCCGCGTGTTCGACAACAACGGCGACCGCCCCATCGCCACCGTCACGCCCTTCCCCGGCTTCGAGGGCACGGTGAGCGTCGCCATGGGCGATGTGGATGGCGACGGCGTCCATGACCTCGTGGTGGGCGCAGGTGCCGGCCGCGCGCCGGAGGTGGTGGTGGTCTCGGGCGCGGCAGCGAAGGGGGCCGTCCCCTTCATCCGGGAACTCGCCCGGTTCCGGGCGTTCGATGCGGGCGCCACGGGGGGAGTCAGCGTCGCCGTCGCCCAGATCGACGGCACGGCGGCGGACAATATCATCGCCGGCTCGGGACCCGGCGCGCGCAGCGAGGTGAAGGTGTTCCGCTCCACCCTGCTGCCGCTGGGGTGGGCGCCGGCCCTGTTCTCCTCCTTCAGCCCCTATGGCGACGACCGCTCCGGCGTCACCCTCAGCACCGGCTTCGTGGATTTTTCCACCGGCCGGCAGAGCATCGTGACCGCGCCCGGTCCCGGCGTGCCGGCGCGGGTGAGGGTGTTCGCCTTCCCGCTGCTGTCGCCCGTCGGCGCCGGAACGGCGGTGGCCCTGTCACCGCCCGCGCCGGCGACGCCGATCCCGGCCGCCCTCGCGCCCTTCGGTGATATCTGCCGGGGCAATGTGGACCGGTTCGAGCCGGTGACCACGGCCGAATTTTCGCCCTTCGGCGATGACTACAAGGGCGGCGTCTCCCTCGCCACCGGCTGGCTGGCCGGGGTCCTGGGCGGCGCCGAGCGGATCGTGGTGGGCCAGCTCGACGGCGGGGCGGTGAAGGTGTTCTCCAGCGGCTCGGCGCTGGATGGCGGGCCGGCCATGTATCTCCACAGCGCCGCCGCGCATCCTCAGGTTGCCTTCGGCGAGATGGCGACGCTGCAGCCGTTCGGGGCGGGCGGGCGCGGCCTGAGCGTTGCCACCACCAGCACCACGGAGGGGGCCGACCTCCTGGTGAGCGCGCCGCCGGACGGGGGGCGCCCGGCGCAGGTCGTCCGCTTCCACATGGCCCGGCCGGACCCGTCGGCGAAGCAGCTCGAGGCCCGCCGCGTCGGCCAAGCCGAGGTGGCAAGCCTCGGCCGGATCACCCTCGGCGGCGATTGACGCCGCGCCTATGGGTCAAGCCGACGCGCGCGCCGGCTTGACCGGTCCCACGTCCACCAGGATCTCGTCGCCCTCGACCCGCAACTCATAGGGGTGGAGCGCATTGCGCACCAGGTGGGTCACGCACTTGCCGCTGGTGCCGTCGAAGCCCCACACGTGGATCGGGCAGGTGACGGTCTGCCCGTTGAAGGTGGCATCGGTCAGCGGCATGTCCGCATGGGGGCAGCGTCCGCGATAGGCCTTCAGCTCGCCGCCCGTCGGCCAGACCAGCAGCACGCTCTTGCGACCGACTTGAAAGAGGCCCATGGCCCCCTCGCTTACGGCACTCGTGGGACAGACAGAGGTGAACGCCATCGGGGTCGCCTTCGCAAAAACCAACGTCTGGCCCGCCACACGCAAGTTGCGGACCACCACAGGCGCTCCGCCACTGGACCGCCAAATGTCGCAAACACGACGTGGCAAAGGCTGCCCTGCGGCGAAACCGGCGACGGCCCGGCGGTGGCAGGCAAGGCGCGGGCCGCGTTTCGGACCCAACCGCGACCAGGGTGCTTTTCGTCATCCTCCGATGGTAGGGATGGCGGCAGGCGCAGGACCCGGAGGGCGCAGGACCATGGCAGGCAAGACGGTGACGCTGAGTTCGAGCGCCCTGTCGGCGGAGATTGCAAGCCTCGGCGCCGAGCTGGTGCGGCTGCGCGACGGCGCCGGCCGCGACCTCCTGTGGCATGGCGATCCGGCGTTCTGGGCGGGCCGGGCGCCGCTGCTGTTTCCCATAGTCGGCCGGCTGCCGGACGATGAGCTGGTCCACGACGGGCAGCGCCATGGCATGAAGCAGCACGGTTTCGCCCGGCGCAGCCTGTTCGATCTGGTGGAGGAGCAGCCCCGGCGCGCCGTGTTCCAGCTGCTGCCGAGCGCTGAGACCCGCGCGCAATATCCCTTCGCCTTCGAACTCGACGTGGCCTACGGGCTCGAGGACGCCACCCTCACCATCGCGGCGACCGTGCGCAATCCCGGATCGGAAAGCCTGCCCGCGAGCTTCGGCTTCCATCCGGCCTTCCTGTGGCCGCTGCCCTATGGCGGCAGCCGGGCCGACCACCGGCTGGTGTTCGAGGCGGCGGAGGCCGAGCCGGTGCACCGGCCGGTCGGGGGCCTTCTTTCGGCTGCGACCGAGCCCAATCCGGCGGCGAGCGGGATCATCGCGCCCGACGACGCCTTGTTTGAACGCGATGCGCTGATCTTCCGGACCGTCCGCTCCCAGCGCATCCGCTTCGGGGTGCCCGGCGCGCCGGGGCTTGAGATCGCCTTTCCGGGCATGCCGCAGCTCGGCCTGTGGTCGAAGCCGGGCGCGCCGTTCCTGTGCATCGAGCCCTGGTACGGCCATGCGACGCCGGAGGCGGACGCGCGGCCCTTCGTCGAGAAGCCCGGGCTCGCGCACATTCCGCCGGGCGGCGCGCAGACGTTCGCCATGGCCATCCGCTGGCTGCCCGACATCGCCCTGTGAATTGAGACAAGAGCACCGGCTATCCGTTCGCCTTGGCTCACGGCAACCGCTCCAGCGTCTTGCCTTGGCGCGCTTTCGTCGCGCGGACCGGCGTCGGCCTTGCTCGCAAACGCTCTAAACTTAAGGAAAGAGCGCGCGTGCTCTAATAGCTGACGGCGGCCAGATAGAGCCCGGCGGCGGGTGCCATGGGGCCGCAGCGGGTGCGGTCGGCGGCCTTGAGGGCGGATTCCAGATCGTCCGCGCTCCAGCGGCCTTCGCCCACCCGCATCAGCGAGCCCACCATGGAGCGCACCTGATGATGCAGGAAGGACCGCGCCGAGGTGACGATGCGGATTTCATCGCCGGAGCGGGAGACATCCAGCTGGTCCAGCGTCTTCAGCGGCGAGGCGGCCTGGCATTCGGCGGCGCGGAAGGTGGAGAAATCGTGCTTGCCCAGCAGCCGCTGGGCCGCAACGTGCATGGCCTGCGCGTCGAGCCTCTGCGGGATGCGCCAGGCCCGGTCGCGGTCGAGGGCGAGGTCCGGCCGCCGGTTGACGATGCGGTAGAGATAGTGCCGCTTGGTGGCGGAGAAGCGGGCATCGAAGCTCGCCGGCACCTCCTCGGCGCTCAGGACGGCGATGGGATGGGGGCGCAGCTGGGCGGTCATGGCGTCGCGCACCGTGTCGCTCCGCCAGTGCCGCGAGAGGTCCACATGGGCCACCTGCCCGGTGGCATGAACCCCCGCATCGGTGCGTCCGGCGCCGGCCACGTGCACCTCCTCGCCGCAGAAGCGGCGGAACGCCTGCGCCAGCGCGCCCTGCACGGTCTCCTGGTCGGCCTGGATCTGCCAGCCGGCATAGGGGGTGCCATCATATTCGATGGTGAGCTTGTAGCGGGGCATGGCGGGCCGGGGCGGCTCAGGCGAGCCGGGTGCCGGGGGGTACGGCGTTTCCGTTGAGAAAGGCCGCTGCCCCCGCCGGCTGCTTGCCGGCCTTCTGCAATTCCACCAGCCGCACTGCACCGGAACCGCAGGCGATGGTGAGGCGGTCGTCCAGCGCCTCGCCGGGCGCGCCCGTGCCGTCCGCGAGGGTCGAGCGCAGCACCTTCACCCGGGCCGCGTCCGGCCCCAGCGGGAACCACGCGCCGGGGAAGGGCGACAGCCCGCGGATGCGATCGTGCACCACCTGCGCCGGCTGCGACCAGTCGATGCGGGTCTCCGCCTTCTCGATCTTGGCCGCATAGGCGACGCCCGCCTCCGGCTGGGGGGTGAAGGCGAGGCCGCCGCGCTCCAGCGCCGCCAGCGCGCGGGCCATCAGGTCGGCCCCCAGCACCATCATGGCGTCGTGGAGTTCGCCCGCCGTCATGTCGGGGCCGATGGCCATGCGCTCCACGAGGCCCACGGGGCCGGTATCGAGGCCTTCCTCCATCTGCATCACGCTCACGCCCGTGGCCTGATCCCCGGCCATGATGGCGCGCTGGATGGGCGCCGCGCCGCGCCAGCGGGGCAGCAGCGAGCCATGCAGGTTGAGGCAGCCGAGGCGCGGGGCCTGAAGGATGGCCGGCGGCAGGATGAGGCCATAGGCCACCACCACCGCCACGTCGGCGTCGTGGGCGGCAAATTCCGCTGCTGCTTCCGGGCTGCGCAGGCTTTTCGGGGTGAGCACCTTCAGGCCGAAGCGCTCGGCCACCTGATGGACCGGGGAGGGGGTGAGATCGAGCCCGCGCCGGCCGGCCGGAGCGGGCGCGCGGCTATAGACCGCCACCACCTCGTGCCCGCGGCCGACGATCTCGGAAAGGGTCGGCACGGCGAACTCCGGCGTTCCCATGAAGACGATGCGCATGCTGCCTGATCCGGGCCGGCGCGGCCTGCCCAGTCCGGTCTGTCAAGTCCGGTCAGGCCCGCGCGGCGGTTGAGCGATGGGACCCGGATGCGACCGCATCGGCGGGGGCGGGAAAGGCGATGCCGCGCGGCGGGGCGTCAGACCTCGTCCTTGTGCCGCGCCAGCTTGGTGAACTTCTTGATCACTCGGTCGCGCTTCAATTTCGAGATGTGGTCGATGAAGAGCACGCCGTTCAGATGGTCGATCTCGTGCTGCACGCAGGTGGCGAACAGCCCGTCCGCCGCCACTTCGCGCACCTGCCCCTCCAGGTCCTGGAAGCGCACGGTGACCCGCGCCGGCCGCTCTACCTCCTCGTAATATTCGGGGATGGAGAGGCAGCCCTCGCTATAGACCGAGGTCTCGTCCGACGTCGCGATGATCTCGGGGTTGATGAGGGCGATGGGCTTCTTGGCCTCGCCCTCGCGCGCGACATCAATGGTGACGACGCGCCTCTGCACGCCCACCTGGATCGCCGCGAGGCCGATGCCCGGCGCGTCGTACATGGTGTCGAACATGTCTTCCACGAGCTTGCGGACCTCGCTGTCGATTTTCTCGACCGATGCCGAGAGGGTGCGCAGCTTGGGCTCGGGGATGATGAGGATGGGTCGCGTCGCCATTCTCGCGAAATAAGCGAAGCTTCGTGTTTGGTCAACATGTTCGCTGTTTGTTCGAATTACGAATCGCGATAGAAGGGGCCATGCGGGAGGCGCTCTTCAGTCTGGCGGGTCACGCCGTCACCCTGGCCGAGGCGGCAGCCTTCGGCGCGGGTTTGCTTGCGCTGCTTGTGTTCATGGTCGGCGTCTCCCTCGTGCGCCAGTCGCGGGCACGGGCCGCGGCGGCCGCCGAGGAGGCGCTGCGGCGCGACGAAATGGACCGTCGCCTGCGCGAACTCATGCGCGTCCAGTCGGAAACCGCGGGCCGGGTGCAGAGCATGACGGAGGTGCTTGCCCACCGGCAGAGCGAGCTTGCCCGCGCGGTCGCAGAGCGGCTGGACGCCACCTCCCACCGCATCGGCGAAACCCTCTCCACCAGCGCCCGCGCCACCCACGAGAGCCTGACCCGCATCGCCGAACGCCTCGTCATGGTGGAGAAGGCGGAGCGCAGCCTCACCGACCTCTCCGCCCAGGTGGTGGCGCTGAAGGACACGCTGGCCAACAAGCAGGCGCGGGGCGCCTTCGGGCAGGCCCGCATGGAGGCCATCGTGGCGGACGGCCTGCCGCGCGGCAGCTTCGCCTTCCAGCACACCCTTTCCAACGGCAAGCGGCCGGACTGCGCCATCTTCCTGCCCGGCGACCCGCGCCCGCTGCTGGTGGATTCGAAATTCCCGCTGGAATCGGTCACCGCCTTCCGCGAGGCGCCCTCGGCCGACATCCGCAAGGCTGCGGGGCAAAGGCTGCGCAACGATCTGCTGAAGCATGTCTACGATGTGGCGGAGCGCTATTTCGTGCCGGGCGAGACCCAGGACGTGGCCCTCATCTTCGTGCCCTCCGAATCGGTCTATGCGGAGATTTCCGAGCATTTCGACGGTGTGGTGCAGGAGGCCTACCGCCTGCGCGTGGTGCTGGTCTCGCCGTCCCTGCTCATGCTGGCGATCCAGGTGGTGCAGGCCATCGCCAAGGATGCCCGCATGCGCGAGGCGGCGGACCGGGTGCGGGCGGAAGTGGCGGCCCTGGTCGTCGACGTGACACGCCTGCGCGAGCGGGTGGGCGATCTCGCCAAGCATTTCGCGCAGGTGGGCGACGACGTGGGCCGCGTCATCGTCTCCGCCGACAAGATCGCCCGTCGCGGCCTGCGGCTGGAGCAGCTCGATTTCGAGACGCCGCCGGGCGGGATGGAGGGAGAGAAGGTCGCTCCCCTCGATTGAGGGGACAACATCAAAACACGCTCTTGCATGGGGGGCCGGTCGGCCCGATCCTACTCGGCCGTGACGATTCGCGCGCCGGTTGCGGCCCGCCCACCGAGTATAAGAAAGACATGCCCGAGTTGCCCGAGGTGGAGACCGTCCGCCGCGGTCTCATGCCCGTCCTGCAGGGCGCCGTGATCGAAAGCGCCGAGGCCCGTCGGCCGGACCTGCGCTGGCCCCTGCCTGAGAACTTCGCCGAGCGCCTGGCCGGGCGCCGGGTCGAGGCCATCGGTCGCCGCGCCAAATATCTCCTCGCCGACCTGGATGGCGGGGAGGTGATGATCCTGCACCTCGGCATGTCGGGGTCCATCCGCATCGAGGGCGCACCGGTGAAGGGCCGGCCCGGCCGCTTCCACCATCCGCGCGCGGCCGGCGGCCCGCACGACCACGTGGTGCTGCACCTGGCCGGCGGCGCCACGGTGACCTTCAACGATCCCAGGCGCTTCGGCGCCATCCTGATCGTCCCCTACGACCAGATCATGTCCCATCCGCTGCTGGCGGGCCTGGGGCCTGAGCCGCTGGGCAACGGCTTCCATGCCGAATATCTCGCCCGCGCCTGCGCCCGCCGCCAGACCGCCCTGAAGGCGGCGCTGCTGGACCAGAAGCTGGTGGCGGGCCTCGGCAACATCTATGTGTGCGAGGCGCTGTTCCGCGCCGGCCTGTCGCCGCGCCGCCTCGCCCACACCCTCGCCACCGCCGATGGCGCGCCCACCCGGAGGGCGGAGCGGCTTGTCACCGCCATCCGCGACGTGCTGCGCGAGGCGATCCACGCCGGCGGCTCCTCCCTGCGCGACCACCGCCAGGTGAATGGCGAGCTTGGCTATTTCCAGCATACCTTCAAGGTCTACGGCCGGGAGGGCCAGCCCTGCCAGACCCTGCACTGCAAGGACACCATCCGCCGCATCGTGCAGAGCGGGCGTTCCACCTTCTACTGCCCCACCTGTCAAAGGTAGCTGCCGCAGGCAACCGGCCAAAGGCAAACTGCCAAAGGCAACCTGCCAAGGGGAGGCAGGCCTGCACGGCACGTGTGCGGGATTGCCTCTTCGCCTTGCCCCCATGACGCGATAGAGCACGGTGACCGCAGGCTTGGTGCCGGACTTGGTGCCGGATTTGGCGTCACGCGGAAGAGGCACCGGCGTCACGCCGGGCGACGAGGAGGAATGGGATGGCATACGAGACGATCCTGGTGGAGCAGCACGACCGCGTGGGGCTCATCCGGCTGAACCGCCCGCAGGCGCTCAACGCGCTCAACGGCCAGCTCATCGGCGAGCTGAACGCGGCGCTGGATGCGTTCGAGCAGGATCGGGGCATCGGCTGCGTGGTGCTCACCGGCTCGGAGAAGGCGTTCGCCGCCGGCGCCGACATCAAGGAGATGCAGGTCTTCTCCTATCCGGCGACCTATCTCGACGATTTCATCACCTCGTGGGAGCGCCTGTCCCGCGCCCGCAAGCCGGTGATCGCGGCGGTGGCGGGCTTTGCGCTGGGCGGCGGCTGCGAGCTGGCCATGATGTGCGACTTCATCCTGGCCGCCGATACGGCGAAGTTCGGCCAGCCCGAGATCAAGCTGGGCGTGATGCCCGGCGCCGGCGGCACCCAGCGCCTGACGCGCTTCGTGGGCAAGTCCAAGGCCATGGAAATGTGCCTCACCGGCCGTCTGATGGATGCCGCCGAGGCCGAGCGTGCGGGCCTGGTTTCCCGCGTGGTGCCGGCCGCCGAACTGCTGGACGAGGCGCTGAAGGTGGCCAAGGCCGTCGCCGGCATGTCCGCAGCCGTGGCCATGCAGACCAAGGAGAGCGTCAACCGCTCCTACGAGACCACGCTGGCCGAGGGCATCCGCTTCGAACGGCGGGTGTTCCAGTCCCAGTTCGGCGTCGCCGACCAGAAGGAGGGCATGGCGGCCTTCATCGAGAAGCGCCCGGCGAAGTTCGAACACTGACGCCAAGGGGCGCGGGACAAGGGGCGGGACACCGGCCGGGTCGCTGATGCTGGCCGGTCGGCGCCGGGCGCGCCACCGGGATGCGGAAGGGCTCCGGGGCTGGCCGACGCGCTTGTTCACACCTTTCGGTCGCGGGGTGCGCGGGTGTTATTGACACGCCCCGCGCCCCCCCTTATGTGAAGGCCCTGCCTGACGGCCACGCGCCGTCCGGGGCCCAGGTGGCGGAATTGGTAGACGCACCAGCTTCAGGTGCTGGCGCTCGCAAGGGCGTGGAGGTTCGAGTCCTCTCCTGGGCACCATTCACCCTTCCGGGTCGGTGCAAAAAGCTCCAAAAAACCTTATAGACGCTCTATTCTCCGGTCCGAGAGGCTCCGGGAGTGTCTGGGGGTATCCGTTGGCAGCCGGCAAATTTGGGGGTACTTTTGGGGGTATCGGAAACGTACCCCCACTGAGGGCGCCCCCCCAATGCCCCTGACCGATACGGCCATCCGCGCGGCGAAGGCCGGCGACAAGCCTTATAAGCTGGCGGACGGCGGTGGCCTCTATCTCCTGGTGAATCCTACCGGCTCGCGTCTCTGGCGGCTGAAGTACCGGATTGAGGGCAAGGAGAAGCTCCTCGCCATTGGGCCATATCCTGAGGTGTCGCTCGCGAAGGCCCGGGAGCGGCGCGATGACGCCAAGAAGGCGATCGTCGATGGTGGCGACCCCTCGGCCCTCAAGAAGCGGGCACGCGAGGAGGCGAAGGCAGCGCCAGTCAACACCTTCCGCGCGGTGGCAGAGGAGCACCTCGCCAAGCTGACCCGTGAGGGGCTTGCCGATATCACGCTGGCGAAGCGGCGTTGGCTGCTAGGCTTCTCATACCCCCATTTCGGCGACCGGGATATCGGCGCAGTCAGCTCCGCCGACGTGCTGGAGGCCCTGCGGGAGATCGAGGCCAAGGGCCACCATGAGACGGCGAGGCGGATGCGGTCCGTCATCGGCTCGATCTTTCGCTACGCCATCGCCACCGCCCGAATCGAGAACGACCCGACCTTCGCCCTGCGCGGCGCCCTGACGACGCCGAAGGTTCAGCACCGATCCGCAGTCACCACCGCGGCCGAACTGGGCAAGCTCCTGAAGGCAATCCACGGCTATCAGGGCCAGCCGGCGACCCGCGCGGCGCTGAGACTTATGCCGGTGCTGTTTCCTCGCCCCGGCGAGCTGCGCGCCGCGCGCTGGACCGAGTTCGACCTCGACAAGGCGGTTTGGTCCATCCCTGCCGAACGCATGAAAATGCGCCGGCCCCACCGCATCCCGCTTCCGCCGCAGGCGGTAGCCATTCTGCGCGACCTTTATGCGGTCACGGCCGAGGAGGATTTCGCCTTTCCCTGCATCGGCGCGGCGAAGAAGCCGATCAGCGAGAATACCCTGAACTTTGCCCTGCGCCGCCTGGGCTTCGGTCCGGACATCGCCACCGCCCACGGGTTCCGCGCCTCCGCCTCGACGCTCCTCAACGAAAGCGGCCTGTGGAATCCGGATGCCATCGAGCGCCAGCTCGCCCATGCCGAGAACAATGAAGTGCGCCGCGCCTATCTGCGGGGCGAGCATTGGGAGGAGCGGGTGCGGATGATGGCATGGTGGGCGGATCATCTGGACGGGCTGCGGGAGGCTGCGGACTGAATCCAATCCGCAGCTCTGATTGATCCGGGTTGTGCATCGTGCCGCTGGACAGCGTTGGACTTGCCGCGCGTTAGACGGAAACTATGCCAGCGAATCAACTGGCGGTACGGCTATGTCCGATCTGGAGCGTTGGCGCCTCGTAAAGCAGTTCACCGTCTATCAAGCAGCTCTTCTGAGCCACGGCTATGATCCCGCGCTCCTCCATGGCACGGCATTTGGGCGGTGGCCCTTGGCGATTCAGCGCATCACACTGCCAGTCATTCACGCTTTGCAACACGCAGTTATTGATAACGAAATTCCGCTGATGCGAGAGGTCTATCACAACAGCTCATTCAATAACGATATAGATTTTGATGAAAGTTTAATTCACAGTAAGCATATAATTCATTGGTATGCAGCTGCGGGAAATTTCGATCAGTTCTTTAGAATTAAGCCTGTACCTGCTTGTGATTTCGATGATCGGCGCGGTCCATTCTATGCCCCGAAGCTCGCCGCTGCGAATGCTGCATGGCGTGCTGTGACCGCCGACCCGAAGCGCCTGCGGGGCAAATCAGTGAAGCAGGCGTTGCAGGAGTGGCTTGAAGAGCACGCCGCCGAATACGGGCTTCTCCACAAGGGCAAGCCGAACGCCACCGGCATCGAGGATATTGCCAAGGTCGCGAACTGGCGGCCCAACGGTGGCGCTCCGGCTACCCCGGAGGATGCGCCAGAACCTTCAGGTGGGTTTGGTCAAACCGGCCCCCTGGTTCAGGAAAACCCCTACTCTGGTTCGTTCCGTTCCGACCTTGACGACGAGATACCTTTCTAGGTGACTTGGGGTATCTCTCGGCCCGATTAATGGGCTGATCAGCCTACGTTTTTTCAAATTCGCCCAGCTATTTTACCGTCCGCGTCGCGCCCATCCTTCCGTCCATATCCACTCGGACCCGGATGGAACCGATGAGCGCGAACGACACGACGACCCGCCCCTCTCTCCTGCGCCTTGAGGCCGTGAAGGCCCGCACCTGCCTCAGCCGTAGCACCATCTACGCCTATATGCGGGAGGGACGTTTCCCCCAGCCCGTGGCCCTCACCGAGCGGTGCGTCGCCTGGATCGAGGCCGAGATCGACGGCTGGATTGCCGATCGCATCGCCACGGGGCGGCGGGGGTGAAGGGGATGCGCGCCCGCAAGCCGCGCCGGTGCTCGCCGCAGAGGGTGAAGCAGGGCACCACCTATGAGGTGGCCGAGATCGCCAAGCTCCTCGGCATCCACCGTAACACCGTGCGGCGGTGGCTGAAGGAGGGGCTGGCGGCGATCGACGACCGGCGCCCCCTGCTGATCCACGGCACGGCCCTGAAGGCCTTCCTTGCCAAGCGGCGGGAGAATCGGCGCCAGACATGCCGCCCCGGCGAGTTCTATTGCTTCCGCTGCCGGGTGCCGCGCGCGCCGTGGGGCGGGACGGCGGACCTGTCTTTCCGCAATGAGAAGGTCGCTCGCCTCGCCGCCCTCTGCGCCTGCTGCGGAACGCCCATGCACCGTACGGTGCGCCGGGCCGACCTGCCAGCCCTCAGCTGCCTGATCGATCTGCACACGCTGGCCCCGGAACGAATGAAGGGTTGTTCCGACCCCAGTGCAAACCGTGCTTTCGAGGAGGTGTGACGCGATGACGAGATTGAACCCGTCCAATGAGCGCCTAAAGAGGGACTATATTCGCTATCTCAAGGAAGCCAAGGGCAAGAGCGAGGCGACGCTCGATGCCGTGCGCAAGGCCCTCGCCCGCTATGAGGCGTACACGGCCGCAAAGGACTTCAAGACCTTCCGGCGCGAGCAGGCCATGGGCTTCAAGGCGCGGCTGGCCGAGACCGAGGGTATGCGCACCGGCGAGGCCCTGAGCGCCTCGACGCAGGCGACGACGCTGACCGCGTTGAAAGACTTCTTCACCTGGCTGTCGTGGCAGCCGGGCTTCAAGTCCAAGGTCCACATGGCGGACATCGACTATCTGTCGCCCTCGAACAAGGATGCGGCTCGCGCCAAGGCGGCCAAGCTCCGCCCTTTCCCCAGCCTCGATCAGGTGCGCGCCACCGTCGCCGCGATGCCGGGGGAGACCGTGATTGACCGGCGCAATCGCGCCCTTGTCGCCTTCACGCTCCTGACCGGCATCCGCGACCGGGCGCTGGTTTCACTGTCCCTTGGCCATGTGGACACGTCCGGCAAGACCCCGGTGGTGGCGCAGGACCCGAACAGCGTCGAGACCAAGTTCGCGAAGGCCATCGTCACCTATTTCTTCCCTGTGGGCGACGACCTCGCCGCCATCGCGCTCGCCTGGATCGAGGAATTGCGCAAGGTCCACCTGTTCGGCCCGGCCGACCCGCTCTTTCCCCGCACCCGCATGGGCCTTGGCGACGATGGCGGCTTCGCGCCGGTGGGTGTCGAGCGGGAACACTGGAGCAATGCCTCGCCCGTGCGGGAGATTTTTCGCAGGGCCTTCGAGCGCGCGGGCCTGCCCTATTTCCCGCCCCACTCCTTCCGCCATACTCTCGGCCATCTGGCACAAACCATGTGCCGAACCCCGGAAGAGCTGAAGGCCTGGAGCCAGAACCTCGGCCACGAGAACATCGCCACCACGCTCACCTCATATGGCCGAATCGATCCCCACCGGCAGGGCGAGGTAATGGGGCGGATGGGCGCGCAAACCTGCGGCGGAGACGATGATACATTGGCGCAGATTGGCGCCTTGCTCGCCCGACGGAAAGGTAGCGATTTGGTCGCTTAGGTTCAGGCCTTGATTGAGAAATGTTGGAGGCACCGGACCGATAATGCGCTTTGCCGGGGGGGGCTCTGGGGGTATTGAGCGGAGGATGCAGGGGGAAACCTTGTCCGATTCGGCTTCGTTCATTTCTGGCTCGCTGTTCACGACCGACTACCTCGCGGACGCGATCAGGCATACTGAAGCCTATCGCTCCGTCGACGCTGCCAGCCTTCGCGCCCGTTTGGCCGAAATCGCTGCTCCGTTTCCCAAGAGCACCCGAACCAACGAAAGCCAGACCGAAGATGACTTCATTTGGCCCGTGCTCGGGGCGCTTGGCTGGTCCGAAAGTCTACGCCAGCAGAATCTGACCGCCGGCGGCCGCGATGATGTACCGGACGGGCTGTTGTTCGCCGACGCCGCATCGAAGGTGGCGGCCAACGCACAGGCCGAGCAATGGCGACGCTATGCCCATGGCCTCGGCGTCGTCGAGTGCAAGCGGTGGGCTCGGCCCCTTGACCGCGCATCGGGTAAGGATGAGACCACTGCACCATCAACTCAGATGTTGCGATATTTGCGGCGCATCGACGACTTGACCGGTGGCCGTCTGCGTTGGGGTATCCTTACCAACGGCTCGCGGTGGCGGCTCTATTGGGCTGGTGCGCGTTCGGTGTCGGAACAGTTTCTGGAAATCGACCTATCTCGTGTTCTCGCCCTCGACGGTGCTGACCTCTTCGCTGGCGACGCGGACCGCGAGCATTGGCTGCGCGTGTTTGCCGTCCTGTTTTCGCGTGAAGCGTTCCTCGGCACAGGCGTCGATCGGCGAACCTTCCACGAGCGCGCCCGCGCCGATGCGGCCTTCTATGAGGAGAAGGTCGCATCTAGCCTGTCGGAACTGGTGTTTACCATCGTCTTCCCCGGCCTTGCCAGCGCCATCGCCGGGGCGGCCCCCGAAGCACCCTTAGCCGAGGTTCGCGATACGGCGTTGGTGCTGCTCTATCGGCTCCTGTTCCTGCTCTACGCTGAAGACCGTGCGCTGCTGCCGGTGAACGACAAGCGCTATGATGACTATGCCTTGCGCAACTTGCGGCTCGACGTAGGCAGGCGTGTGTCGAATGGTGACACCTTCTCCACCAGCGCGGAGCGTATTTTCGGGCATGTGGCGGACCTGGCGCGCATCATCGACCGGGGCGATACGAGCGTCGGGATTCCGCCCTACAACGGCGGCCTGTTCGCCACCGACGGGACGCCGCTTCTCGCGCGGGTGCGCATCGGCGATGCCGTCATGGCTGGCGCCCTCGATGCCCTTTCCTTTGAGCGTTCCACCGGAGAAAGGCGATATATCAATTATCGCGATCTATCGGTGCAGCAGCTTGGCTCAATCTATGAGCGATTGCTGGAGTTCGAACTGGTCCGTGGCGATGACGGCACGCTCTCGGTGCGCCCAAATATTTTTGCCCGCAAGAATAGCGGAAGTTATTACACGCCGGACGACCTCGTGGGGCTGATTCTCGCCGAGACACTGGAGCCACTCATTTCGGAGCGGCTTGGCGCGTTCCATGCGGCGCTTGCTGAACTCGACCCCGAAGAATCCGAAGCGGTGCGCCGCCGCGAACTGCGTGAGGTGGACCCGGCCGAGGCCATCCTGCGGCTGCGCATCTGCGACCCCGCCATGGGCTCCGGTCACTTCCTGGTGAGCCTCGTGGATATGTTGGCCGACCATGTGCTCGATGCCATGGCTGAGGCGGCAGCGCAGGGACGGGAGCTTGGCTATGTTTCGCCGCTGGCGGAAAAGATCGAGGATATTCGCACTACCATTCTGCGTAACGCCCGCGCGGCGAAATGGGCAATCGACGAAGCCCAGCTCGACGACCGGCATATCGTCCGGCGCATGGTCCTTAAGCGCTGCATCTATGGGGTGGACAAGAACCCCATGGCGGTGGAATTGGCGAAGGTTGCCCTTTGGCTCCACACCTTCACCGTGGGTGCGCCTCTCTCCTTCGTCGACCATCATCTGCGCGCAGGCGATAGTTTATTCGGTTTGTGGGTGCGCGACGCCATCGACAAGGCGGCGGCCTGGGGCGGCGGTGAACTGCTCTATGTCAAGGAATTGAAGGAGGCCCAGTCAGCTGCCGCCGCCATGCAACTGATCGAGCGCGCGGTAGACGTTGAAATTGCCGAGGCCCACCAGTCCGCCGCTACCTTCTTCGGCATTAAGGCACAGGTTGCCCCGCTCGATGCCTTCGTTTCCTTGCTCCACGCACTTGACTGGCTGGACCTGAAGGCGCGCGAAGACAAGGCGGCGGTGCGGGCGTGGCTCGACGGCCAGTTCGGCAATCCCATAGATATAGCTACTGGTCGGGCGCAGCCGCTACTCGATCGCGCGCGACGCGAGGAGGGAGAACGCTTTTCTGCCATTCTGGAGCGCGCCCGCGGGCTAATCGCCGAGGAGCGCTTCTTGAACTGGCAGATTGCCTTTCCCGGAGTGTGGTCAAACTGGGAAAAAAGGGAGCGCGAGGGCGGCTTTGACGCGGTGGTAGGGAACCCGCCTTGGGACCGCATCAAACTCCAGCAAGTGGAATGGTTCGCCGCTCGTAAGCCGGAGATTGCGTTGGCGCAACGGGCTTCCGACCGTGCGCGCATGATCGCGGCTCTGAAGGCTGAGGGTGATCCGCTCCACGACGCCTTCCTCCACGCCGACGCCCGTGCGGCCGACACTTTGCGCCTGGCACGCACAACGGGGCATTATCCGCTGCTTAGCCGCGGCGATCTGAATCTCTACAGCCTGTTTGTTGAGCGCGCCCATGCACTCGTGAAGCTGGACGGCATGGTGGGGCTTCTGACACCTAGCGGCATCGCGTCCGATCTTTCGGCTAGTGCCTTCTTCAGCAAAATTGCCACGGGCGGTCATCTGAAGACGCTCTTTGATTTCGAGAACCGCCGGACGCGCTACCGTCTTACGCCCTTTTTTCCAGATGTGGATGGCCGGTTCAAATTTTGCGCGTTGATAGCAAGCCCTGGACGGAAATTTGTAGATGCAAGGTGCGGCTTTTTTCTTCAGTCGGTGGCGGAGATCCACGACCCGGACCGCGCTTTCTCTGTAGCGGCGGAGGATTTTGCTCGCGTAAATCCCAATACTGGCACGGCGCCGATTTTCCGGACCCGCCGAGATATGGCACTTACTACCGCTATATATGCCCGCCTGCCGGTACTGGTGGATCGCTCGGGCGGGGCGCCTGTGGCGGCATGGCCTGTGCGCTATGTGCGCATGTTCGATATGACCAACGATAGCCACTTGTTCCGCACGCGCGACGAACTGGAGGAGAAAGAAGGCGCCTGGCCTATTGGAGCTAACCGTTTCCAGACGGCAACTGGAGAATGGGTGCCGCTTTACGAGGGCAAGATGGTGCAAGCGTTCGATCACCGCGCGGCGTCGGTGGTGGTCAATCGCGGCAACCTTAATCGCCCGGCCCAGCCACTTCCCGCGACGGACGAACAGCACGTCGATCCCGATTGGCTTGCCGATCCACAATTCTGGATTCAGCCGCCTGTCGGGCTGGCGCAAGCGCCTTATGCGCTTGGTTTCAAGGACGTAACATCGCCAACGAATGTGCGTTCGATGATTGCTGCGGTTATTCCCTCAGGCGCGGCCGGCAATACTCTGCCGCTGATCGAACTCGATCCTGATGCGGAGAAGAAGGACCCGGCCCGGCTCCCGCTGCTGACTGCAAATCTCAATACCGTGCCCTTCGATTTCATTGCCCGCCAGAAGGTACAGGGCCAGCATCTCAATTGGTTTATCGTCGAGCAGCTACCCATCGTTCCACCTGCCGGCTATGCTCGCGCCTTCGGCCCGAAAACCGCCGCCGCCATCGTGCGCGAGGTGGTACTGGAATTAACCTATACCGCCCACGACATGGCGCCCTTTGCGCGCGACATGGGCCATGTGGATGCGTCAGGCGTCGTGCTGCCCCCCTTCATGTGGGACGAGAACCGCCGTCTCAAGCTGCGCGCCAAGCTCGATGCGCTTTATTTCGTCCTCTACGGTGTGTTTGATCCCGCTGCCCCAGCGCAAAGCCGCGACGATATCCGATATATTTTCTCTACGTTCCCTATCTTGGAGCGGGAGGAGATGGCAAAATTCGGTCAATATCGCAGCCGTGATCTGACGTTGGCCTGGATAAATGCGCTCATGGCAGGGCAGCCGGACGTGGAAATAGAATAATTACTTCGTTAGAGAAAGGGTAGTACTTTCGCCTGAGAGGAGCCTCATGCCTATCCATCACAGTCTCTGGCGTGTCGGCGCAAAGCCGGCTCCGCTGCGCGAGGCGAGCCTGCCGAGTGAGGCGCTGCTGGAAGACATGATCGTCGCCGCGCCGGATATCCTCTCCCGGCAATGGATGATGATCGGCCGGCAGGAGGACACCGGCTTTTCCGGCCGCATCGACCTCCTCGCCCTTGCTCCCGACGGCACGCTGATCCTGATCGAGCTGAAGCGCGGCAAGACCCCGCGCGAAGTGGTGGCGCAGGCTCTCGATTATGCCACCTGGGCAGAGGCGCTGGAGGCGCAGGACCTCAATCGCATCTATGCCCGCTTCTCCGGTGGCGACAGCCTCGACGCGGCCTTCGCCCGCCGCTTCGGCCAGAAGCTGGATCCCGACACGCTCAACCAGAGCCACCAGATCGTGATCGTCGCATCCGAGCTGGACGCTGCCAGCGAGCGCATCGTCGGCTATCTCAACCGCCGCGACATTCCGATCAATGTGCTCTGCTTTCAGGTGTTCGAGACCGATGCCGGCCAATTGCTGAGCCGCGCGTGGCTGCTCGATCCCGTCGAGACGCAGGTGGCTGCGTCGAGCAGCAGCGCCTCCGGCGAAAAGGAGCCGTGGAACGGCGAATTCTATGCCAGCTTCGGCCACGATGGCGAACGCGATTGGGAAGACGCCCGCCGCTACGGCTTCATCAGCGCGGGCGGCGGCTCCTGGTATACGGGCACACTCAAGCTGCTGAAGGATGGCGATCTGGTGTGGGTGAAGGCGCCCGGCTACGGTTTTGTCGGCGTCGGCCGAGCGCGCGGCAGCTCTGTCCCGGCCTCCAACTTCACCGTGACGGACCAGAGCGGCGTCGAGCGCCCGGCGCTGGAGGTGATGAAGGGCCATTACCGCACTGTCGCCGACGACCCGGAGCGGTGCGAATATTTCGTGCCTATGGAATGGCTCGCGACCCGGCCCTTGTCTCAGGCAGTGAACGAGGCCGGCATGTTCGGCAACCAGAACACCGTCTGCGCCCCCCGCACCCCGAAATGGCGCCATACGGTGGAGCGACTGAAGGAGCTGTTTCCGGGATGGGATAAGGGGGTATGATCGACAGGCGCGCAGGGCAGTGGAGGGGTAGTCCGCCAAATTGGGGGTATATTTGGGGGTATCTAAAATTCGTCAGAAGATTACTTTATTTTATATCAGATAGTTAATATAATTATTCGTTGCCTCTCCTGGCACCATTCACCCTTCCGGGTCGGTGCAAAAAGCTCCAAAAACCCTTACAGACGCTTAATTCTCCTGTCCGAAAGGCTCCGGGAGTGTCTGGGGATATCCGTTGGCAGCCGGCAAATTTGGGGTTGTCGGAAACGTACGCCCACTGAGGGCGGCCCCCAATGCCCCTGACCGACACGGCCATCCGCGCGGCGAAGGCTGGCGACAAGCCTTATAAGCTGGCGGTCGGCGGTGGTCTCTATCTCCTGATGAATCCCACCGGCTCGCGTCTCTGGCGGCTGAAGTACCGGATTGAGGGCAAGGAGAAGCTCCTCGCCATCGGATCGCCAATGCACGGCTCGATCCGACCTTCCTCATGGCTGACGTCGAGATCGTCGCGACCTATGAATTGTACAACATCAACCGGACCCGGCTTGAGAACCTGATCCACCGCATCTTCGGCGCCGCCCGCCTCGACGTCGAGATCAAGGACAGGTTCGGCCAGCCGGTGGTGCCGCGCGAGTGGTTCCTTGTTCCGCTGTTCATCGTCGATGAAGCGATGGAGAGAATCAGGGACGGGACGATCACCGGCTACACTTACGATCCGAAAACCGCCTCGCTCGCACGCGTCGCCCCGCCTGGGGTGGGGATATAGTTCTTTCAGGCGGGGATGGGGTGTGACCGTTTGAGGCCCCACGCGCGGAATTTCGTGCCCTCCTTTGATTTGCGGCGCTCAATGGGGCTGCGGCGAAGAATGGGGGTACATTCGGGGGTATCTGAATTTTTCGCATCATAATATTCAATTTAAATCAAATAGTTAGACGAGCTTGTCATCCTCGGTCAGCTCGCCGATGAACAGGTCGTTCATCCTCCAGCGCCCGCAGCCGCTTGGCCTCCGACACCTCCAGGCCGCCGAAGCGGGCTTTCCACTTGCCGATGCTCACATCGCTGACGCCGTGCTTCCGGCACAGCTCCGCGACCGGAACGCCGGCCTCGTGCTCCTTCAAGATCCCGATAATCTGTTCTGCCGCGTGGCACCTCGGCGCATTCGGTGGAGGCGGTGACCTGAGCCCATGGCCAGACCCGGGAGCCGCTGCCGTCCGGCGTTGCCCTACGTATCGGACGCTACGGACTGCGCTTCCAATGTGAGCGAGTCTTTCCGCCGGATCGGAACCGTGGGGGTGACTTCGTCGTCCTCGACGTGGTGCCGATCGTCTTCGGCAACCATGAGCCAACGGGCGACGTCCACATGCCGCTTACCGTTATCCCTGGGCCTATCCACCCGTCGAGGCCAGTGATCCCGGAGCGCTTTCCGCTCACTTTGGCTCACGTAGACCGTTCCAGAATGGCCGGTTTGCCCATTTTCCTGACGCGACCCGGTGGTGCCGCGTCATCCCGATGCTGCGCCTCAAGCGGTCCGGGGCAGACAGGACGGCTGCGACGTGCGCCGGCTGGTTCATAACCCCCTATGCGGAATTCTTCCGGCAGAAGGCTCAGTCGCCACTCGGACTTGGAATACCCCGCCATCGGGATTCTCCCAGCGTCAGGGCATACCAACGTCGCCGGCCTTTGACCGGTACGGGAGAGGGAGTGCTCAGTCTCCGCGCGGGCGTGTACCCATGGCCGATGAATCACGCTTATCGGCCATGGGCATCAGCCCTTCTTCAGGGTGGCGAGAACCTTGTCGATGCCGCCGATGGCCACCTTGACGTTCACCTGCCGACCGTCCGCCAGATAGAAGCCCACTGTCGCCTCCTTGGCGGCGGCGAGATCGTTGGCGAAGGCCTGGTCATAGGCGATGGAAGCCTCGCACTCGGCCTGGCCGCAGGTCTGGAAGGCGAGGCGCCGCACGTTCTGTCCAAGCGTGATGTCGACGCCTTCGCGCACGATCACACCGGTGGGGGTGGTGACGGCGACGGTGGGCACATCCTTGCCGTCGCGGCCGACCTTGAGGACCAGTACGACGCGGTTCGACTTGGCGTCAGTGACGCGCATGGTGGCCCAGCAGGTCCTCTTGGAGGTCTTGGCGCCGGCCGCCGGGGGAAGCTCCTGACAGGTCAGGATCCAGCTATCGAAGCGTTGGGTCTCGGTCTTCACCGGTCCGGTCGGAGCCGCGGGAGCAGCGGGAGCCGCCGGCTGGGCCGGGCGCTGCTGGGCTTCGGCTGCCGACATGGCCACCAGCCAGGTGACCGCCAGGATCACAGCGGCGCCGGCGCCGAGCACCGCACCGAAACGGAGGGAAAACGATTGGGAAGTGGTCACGGACGTCTCCGACATCTCGCATGAAAGCGCCTTCCGTTTGCAGCGGCTCACGGCAATCGCTTCAGATCCTAGTGGTTCGGCTGCGACAGACGGAACCCATCGGTCGCGAGCAGGTCGAACCACACCGCTTTGATCCACTCGTGTTGACGCGTTTTCGGGCGAACCAGGATCCGCTTCACTCGAAAAAGCTTTGGTGCCTTAACCGGAAGGGGGTCGAGCCGATCCGCCTGCCGCTGAGTGAGGAAAGGCGGCGTGCCGGAGCACGCCGCCTCATTTCAGCCCGATCGGGCGATCTCACCACTGGTAGCGAACGCCACCCTTCGCGCTGCCGGCGACGTAGCTGTCGCCGAACTTGACGTCGGCATTGGTGAAGCCGTTCCAGCCGCTGTCCTTGGCGAAGAAGTTCAGGCCCACGCCCACTTCGCCGAACAGCCCGTCGAAATTATCGACGGTGTTGAAGGGCAGGCCGGGGTTGTAGATCGTGACCGCATTGTCGCCGAGGAACTCGTACCACAGGCGACCGGTGAGGCTGGCCTCGACCCGGTAGGTGGCCGCGTCGTAGGCATTGGCTCCGACCCGGGCACCGATGCTGCCCCGCAGGCTGTCGTTGTTTCCGAAGTCCACCAGCGTGCCGGGCACGAGGGTGAGGTTCGAAATGTTGGTGTTCACGTAGCTGAGGGTGGCAAGGCCATCCACGAAGCCGGACGCGCCCCACTTGTAGAAGCGGTAGCCGGTATCGACCACGAAGCCGAGGTTCTTGGCATCCGTGGACTGACCGAAGTAGCCCGACCCGACGAGGGTGGGGGCGTCGTAGTCCATGGACAGGAAGTCAGCCTTGAACAGGGCGTCGAGGAACCAGTTGTTGTTGATGTAGGTGGCGTAGACGCCAACCGTGCCGCCCGAGTAGTTCGCCGAGGTCTGCGAAGAGTCGAACGAGAGGTCGGAGGTCAGGTAGCCGCCGAGGACACCGAACACCACTGCGTCGTTCGGGCCGAACACGCCTTCCTTGCCGAAATCGGCGCCGGCCATGAACCCGTAGATGTTCTGGTTGTAGCCGGTGTCGAAGCCGTAGGAGCGGCCGTAGGCGCTGTAGTTGTCGGAAGCGTCCCGCGAGCCCCAGCTGCCGACCACCTTGCCCCAGATGCCGGGGGTGACGGAGCCCGGAGCACCGTTGACGGTCTTCACGCCTTCCTTGGTGACGAGGGTCGTGGTCGTGCCCTGCAGGTAGGTGCGCAGGTCGGCCTGGCGGTCGAGCCACACGCCGGTGGTCTCATGCCAGATGGCCTGGGCGCCGGTGACCAGCTTCGGCAGTTCGTACGCTTCCTGGTCGGGCATGCCGATCAGGTACTGGTCGTTGCCGATGGCGAGGAGGTCGTAGAAGAACAGGCCCTTGTCGATCACACCGCCGAACTTGGCGCTGTAGTTCGTCGAAGCCGAGGAGATCACGAAGCTCGGGGTCTCGCCGGGGGTGTTCTTGCCGTAGGTCACGCCGGCCGGATCGACCACGTCCACCACCTTGATACCCGCGAGGTTCCACGCGCCGGGTCCGGTGTTGACGTCGTTGATCAGCAGCGCGGTCTGGCCGGTGGTGACGAGGCCGGCGATCGCGATGCCGTCCTTGTCGAGGCCGCCCACCTGGAGGATGTCCGAGGTGGAGCCGGCGGCGCCGACGAAGGTGTCGAGGCCCACCGTGCTGTTGCCGGTACCGTTGAACACGCCGCTCACGTAGGTCACGTCGCGGGCGCCGTTCCAGGCGATCTGGCCGGGGACTTCGTCCCGAAGGTCGAGCAGGCCGGCGCCGAGATAGGCGGCATCGCCGTTGTTGAAGAGCTCGAGGTCGTTGAACGAGGTGGTCTCGGCGACCGCGCCCTGGAGCGCGGTGACCACGCGGCCGGGGTTGTTCACCTGGTCGTAGCCGGCGCCGAAGTAGTTGTTGCCGACCGTGACCCAGGTGTTCGAGCTGTAGTTGTTGAACACGTCGTCGTTGTGGGTCAGGCCGACGCGACCAACGATGGTGCCGTAGTTCTCGATGAGGGTCGCACCGCCGTCGGTGTCGATCACGATGTCGCTGGCAGCGGTGACGATGTCGCCGTTGCTGGCGTAGGCCCAGGAACTCACCAGCGAGTCGGCGCCCACCGTGATGGTGGTCGCGTCATCACTGCGCACCGAGATCACGGCGTTGGACCAGGACTGGCCCGAGCCGGACACGACGTTGTTCGTGCCGATGGTCACGGTGGCGATGTCCGCGTCCGAGATGCGGATCGCGTTGCCGGACCCACCCTTGTTGGCGTCACCGATGATCTGGACATACGAACCGGTGGTGACATCCACATTGTCCCAGCCGTGGGCGTGGATGGCGTCGTCATCCGCGGAGATCACGGTGGGCTTGATGTTGGTGCCGCCGAGGACGTTCACGAAGATGTTGCCGGTCCCGAAGGAGCGGTTGGACACCTGGATGCCGTCGTCGCCGGCAACCACGGCGCTGGTGGCACCGATGGTGACCGTCAGGTCGCCCGAGCCGCCGAACTTGTCCGCGACGATGCCATCGTCAACGGCAGAGACCAGGCTGTTGGTGCCGGTGGTCACCGAAGTGGCGCCGGTCGTGAACAGGGAGGTCGAGTAGATGCCGTCGTTTCCGGCCAGGATGGCCGAATTCTCGCCGGTGGTGACGCTGTTGTCGCCGGTGCCGAAGAGATGGGCCGAGGTGATGCCGTTGGTCGCGGCAAAGATGATGCTGTTGAGGCCGGTGGTGGTCGTCAGGTTGCCATCGCCGAAGGCCTTGCCGGCAACGATGCCCGCGAAGACCGGCGCCGAGGGGTCGACGAAGGGGTTCGAGCCGATGGTCGAGCCTTCGCCGGTGGTCACCACCACGTTGCCGTCGCCGAACGACTGGCCGGCGGTGATGCCGACGCCGGAGGTCAGGATCGAGCTGTTCTTGCCGGTCGTCACCGTCACGGCGTCGCCGCCCACGGTGGCGCTGTCGCCGAAGAGCTTCAGGGCCGCGATGCCGCCGAGGCCGGCATTGATGGTGCTGCCCTCGCCGGTGGTGACGACCACGTTGCCGTCGCCGAAGCCCTGGCCGGCGGTGATGCCGATGCCGCTGGTCGCGGTGATCGAGCTGTTCTTGCCCGTCTCCACCAGCACCGCGGTGCCGCTGGCGCTGTCACCGAAGGCCTTGAGGGCCACGATGCCGCCGGAGCCGGCAGTGATGGTGCTGTCCTCGCCGATGGTCACCTTCACGTCGCCGGTCCCGAAGGACTTGGAGGCGATGATGCCGATGTCGGCGGCGGTGATGGTGGTGGCATCCTTCTGGGCCACGGTCACGTTGCCGGTGCCGAAGAGGGCGTTGGCCTCGATGCCGTTGCCGTTGGTAGAGGTGATGTTGGCGTTGGCGTTCACCGTCACGTCGCCATCGCCACCCTTCAGGATGAAGATGCCGTTGTCGGTGGCGTTGATGGCGGCGTTGTTGGTCACCGTCACCGAGCTGGGGGCCAGCGCGCCGCTGAGCACCTGGATGCCCTCGTCACCCGCGGTGATGACGGCTTCGGTGGTGATGGCGATGTCGCCGGAGCCCAGATGGGCCACCGAGATGCCGTCGTCGCCGGCGTTGATGGTGCCGTTGGCGGTGGTTTTGATGGTGATGGGCGTGTTGCCGATGCCGAGGGCGAAGATGCCGTCGCCGCCGGTGGCCGTCCCGGTCAGGCCGCCGATGGCTGCGTCGACGTCGATGGTGGTCGCGCCGTCGCCGATCTTGAAGGTGGAGACGCCGATGCCGTCGGACTGGATGGTCCCGCCGGCATTGATGTTCACGTCCACCACGCCGGTGCCGACGTTGCCGGCCAGGATGCCGATGCCGGTGGCCTGGACATTGGCGTTCACATTGGCCTGGGCGAGACCCGAGCCGAAGGTGACCGCGGCGCCGCCGATGACCGGCGGGTCGATGACGGCGTTGACGTTCAGGACGGCGTCGCCGGTGCCGCCGGCGAAGGCCGCCGCACCGAACAGGCCGCCGGCGGAGATCTTCTCCTCGACGTTCACCGTGGTATCGCCGCCGGTGTTGAAGGCGATGATGCCCGAGCCGCCGGACGTGATTGTCGCGTTGTTGGTCACCGTCACGGTGCCGTTGTCGCCGACCAGGCCGGCAATGATGCCCTGGCTGCCGGCGTCAATCTTCGCGTTGGTGGTCACGTCCACCGTGAAGTCGTCGCCGGCCGCTCCGGCGATGATGCCGGCGCCCCCCGCGGTGATCGCACCGTCGGTGGTGGTCTCAACCGTCACCGAGCCGGTCTTGCCGGACGCGAGCGCCATCACGCCGAAGCCGGTCACGTCGATGGTGTTGTCCACCAGCACGTCGGTGGTCGCGACATTGTTGGCCGAGGCGACGGCCAGGATGCCCGCCGCCGAGTTGTTGATGACGCCGTACTGCTCGACCGTGCTGGTGGCATTCTTGCCACCGCCCTGCGCCGTCGCGATGCCGGTGATGGCCACGCCGGCGCCGCCGCTCACCTGACCATGGGTGTCGATGGTGCTGGTGGCGTTGCCGAATACGCTCTCGGTGGACGCGAAGATGCCGCCGAAACCGCCCGTGGTGGTGCCGGCCGTGGTGATGCTGGTGGTGGTCGTCTGGTCGATGACGGTATTGACGCCGATACCCACGCCCAGGCCGGACGTGCCGGTGACGGTGCCGTTGGTGTTGACCGTCACATCGCCGCCGACGCTGGTCTTGTTGATGGCGATGCCCGCCAGGCCGCCGGTAACGGAGGTTCCGCCGGCGGTGTTCACGTCCACGTTGCCGGTGGCCTGATACGCGCTGTTGACAAGGACGCCGAAGCCGAGGGGGCCGCCGGTGGCCTGCGTCGTGCCGCCGAGGGTGACGTTCACGTCATCCCCGCCCTGGAGCACGTTCACGCCGGCCAGCCCGCCGGACAGGCTGGCGGCGCCGGTGGTGGAGACGGTGATGTTCTCATCGGCGGAGGCGAAGAGGCCGGAACTCACCAGCCCCGTGCCCGTCGCGGTGCCGGAGAAGCTGGTGACGTTGATGTCGCCGTTGTCGGTGGTGAGGGCGATGCCCGCGAGACCGCCGGTTGCCGAGCCGGAGAAGCTGTTGACGTTGATGTCGCCCTGGGCGGTCTGGGCAACGATGCCCGCGCCCAGGGTGCCCTGGGCGGTGCCGGCGAAGTTATTGACGTTGATGTTGCCGGCGACGGTGGCCGAGAGGTCGAGGCCGTTCACACCACCGGTCACCAGGGCGTTGGCACCGAAGTTGTTGGCGGTGATGTTGCCGCTCGACGTCTGCGCCTGGATGCCGTCGTTGGCGGTGCCCTGGGCGCTGCCTGTGAAGCCGGACAGGTTGATGTTCCCGACGTCGGTCGAGACATTGATGCCGTTCTGGCCACCCTGCGCGGAGCTGCCGAAATTCTGGACGCTCACGTTGCCGATGGTGGTCTGAAGGTCGAGGCCGTTGGTGCCGCCGACGATGTAGGGGCCAGCGCCGGATGCCGCTACGAAGTTGTCGGCCTTGATGTTGCCGATGATGGAGGTGGCGGCAATGCCGTCGCCGTTCGTGCCGGTGGCGCGGCCGCCGAAGCCGGAAAGATTGATGTCACCGGCGGGGGCGCTCAGCTCGATGCCGTTGTCATTGCCGGACGCCGATCCGGTAAAGTTCTGGACCGAAACATCGCCGAGCAGGCTGCCGGCGCTGATGCCGTCGCCGAAGAGGCCGTTGGAGGCCCCGCTGAAATTGTTGATCGTGACGTCGCCGATCGCACCGTAGGCGATACCGTCGATGAAGCCGTTGAACGTCGCAGCCGTATTATTGCTCGTGATGCTGGCCGCCGTGCCGATCGTGAGGGCGTTGCCGAACGGCGCCGACTGGACGGTGACGCCCGCGCCGGCATTAACGGTAACCGGCCGCACGTCCAGCAGGACGAAACCGTTCGGATCGTTGCCGGTGCAGTTCACAGTCACCGTGAAGAGACCGGAGCTGTTGCAGGCCGCCTCGGCCGCGGTCGGCACGAGGAGTGCGCCCACGGCGAGGGCCGGAACCAGTGCCGTGCTGAGGAGGAAGGCGCGGGTGCGCCGCTGGCGCAGGGAGACTTCCCCAGAAACGCCGGAATGGATGGTGCCGCCCGTATTGGCCATCTGAACCCCCAGTGATCGGCCGTTTGCCCTGACCCGGCCGGAAAAACATTGTTTCGGTCGCGGCGCGAGATTTCGATCACGCTACGACCCTTGGATGCCGGTGCGCTTAGGGCACCATGCAACTCCAGCGAACTTATCCAGCAGACGCAATCGCCGCTCCGCAGGCGGCGAATCTTCGCACCTCAAAATGCGAACTTCTTCATATTCGTCGGGTGTGTTGCAGTTTTGCATGAAATGCACGAAAGCTGATATAAAACAGTGAGTTAGTATGAGTTTTAGAAGCCGGTTCCGGTGTATAATACCTTGGGTAAGTTTGATTGACGCAAGTTATATGGCGGTACGATAATACAGTCATTTGCATTTACACTCTGTTTGTATTGTTCTCCGCTGCGATGCGGGGAGCGGCCACCCAGTGATGAACAGCACAACCAGCGCGGGAAAGCATTATAGGCTAAGTATAGGTGCAAGCGCTGCGCAGAAGACGTCGCCTGTTTTGCCATTAGTTGCCTTTGACGGGGCCGGCGGCAACATGGATGGCGCGCAGTTGCAGGAAGAGACGGCTTCGCCCTTCCAGGCCACAGCCTTGCATACCGTTACGATTATTGGCGGAAGAGCAGACGGTCCCGGCAATTTCCACATCACCGCGTCGCCCGAGCCGGGTATCTTCATCGGCAGGTGTTCCGAATCTGCCACGGTGCGTATCGAAGACATGCAACCGGTCGCCATCGAGGCCGGCCGGGCCTTCCTTGGGGTGGTCGCGCGGGAGGCCGCGCTGCACCATGCGGCCGGCGAGGTGACCCTCGTGCTCCTCCCGCGTCAGGTGCTTAAGCTCGCCGACGCACTCAAGGCGGCGCCGTTCGGGGTTTCGGCCGGCCCCGATCCGGCGCTGGACATTCTGGTCTCGCATGCCGCGGGCCTTCTTGGACGCCCGTTGTCGCCCGCCCTGGCGCTGTTCTGTGAAAGCGCGCTTCTCGGCCTCCTCGCCTTCGCCGCGGGGCCGGGGGGCAGCGCCGCCGCGCGGCGGCCGGAAGGGCGCGATGCGCTCTATCAGGAGATCCTGCTCGACATCGCGGCCAATTGCAGCCGGCACGATTTCGGCGTGTCGCAGGTGGCGCAGCGCCACAAGATCAATGTGCGCACCCTCCAGAAGATGTTCCAGCAGCACGGCGTCACCCTGAAGGAACATCTCACCTGGTCGCGTCTCCATCTTGCCCGCAGCGCCCTGACCGATCCCGCCAACGCGGGCAAGAAGGTGTCCGATATCGCCTTCGAAGCCGGCTTCAACGATATCGCCACCTTCAACCGGCTGTTCCGCAAGAGCTTCGGGCGGACGCCCTCGTCCCTGCGCCATGGCGGGAACGCGGACTGAGGCTGGTCTGTGGCCTAGCCTTCAGAGACGGCCGGCGAGATGGTCGGCGATCTTCTCGGCGATCATGATTACCGGTATGTTGGTATTGGCTGTCGGCAGGCGCGGCATCACCGAGGCGTCCGCCACATGGATGTTGTCGGTGCCGATGACGCGGCCCTGGGGATCGACCACCGCCTGCGGGTCCGCCGCATCGCCCATGCGGCAGGTGCCGCTGGCGTGCCACACGCCGAAGACGTGGCCGCGCACGAACGCTTCCAGCCGCGCCTCGTCGCCGACGATCTCGGCCAGGGACGCGCCCTGCGACAGGAAGCGGCGCAGGGCGGGCTGGCGCAGCGCCGCCGGCACGTCCAGCAGCGCGCCGAGCCCCGCCGTGACCAAAGCGTTGGCGCGCGACACCCGGCTCAGGCGCTTGATGAAGGGCGAGAAGGCGGCGGGGAACAGGTCGCCGGGATCGGGATTGAGCGCTTCGCTGGCGAGCAGGGGGAGCAGGGTGCGCACCCCCGCCATCATCCGGGCGAGGTCGGAGGGGTTGCTCAGCAGGTCGAGGTCGGCCTCCGGATAGATCGCCGGATCGGGGGAGACGAGGCGGACCCGGCCGCTCGACTTCGGCCGGTTGCACCACAGGAAATAGAGCGCCAGCCGTCGTCCGAGCCCATGCCAGCCGGCCCGGGCCGAGGCGGTGGCATACAGGTCGGAGGCTTCGCCCCCGTCGATGCCCGATGAAAAGCGCAGGGCGGCGAAGCCGGCGCGCCGGTGGGGGGCCGGAAGGCGCAGGTGGCGCGGCAGATACTGGCAGAAGGTGAGGGCGGGGTGGTCGCGCAGGTTCTGCCCCACCCCCGGCCGGTGAACGGCCACCGGGATGCCGAGCGCCGCCAGCGCCGCGCCGTCGCCGATGCCCGCGCGCATGAGGATGGCGGGAGTCTGGAGCGCGCCCGCCGTCACCGCCACGCGGCCGGCCGAGACGCGGAGCCTTTCCCCGTCGCGCTCCAGTTCCACGCCATTTGCCCGCGTTCCTTCCAGGAAGAGGCGCAGAAGCTGCGTCCGGGGCCAGATGGCGAGGTTCGGGCGTGCCCGCGTCGCCGGATCGAGATAGGCGACGGCGGTGGAGACCCGCTGGCCGTTCTCGGCGTTGAAGGCGGTGGGGAAGACGCCGTCCTCGCATTCGCCGTTCTGGTCCAGCCGGCGCGGCAGTCCGCCCGAAGCGAACGCGGTCGTCGCCGCCTCGGCGAAGGCCGGCCAGTGGGGCGGCAGGATGCGGCGGATGGGAATGGGTCCGTCCCGGCCGTGGAGCGGGCCGTCGAAGTCGAGGTCCCGCTCCAGCCTGCGGAAATAGGGCAGCACGTCGGCCCAGGCCCAGCCGGCGGCGCCCAGTTCCGCCCACTCGTCATAGTCGCGGGGCAGGCCGCGATTGGCCGACTGCACGTTGATGCTGGAGCCGCCGCCCATGATGCGCCCCTGCTCGTAGGCGCGCTTGCCGCGGGTGCCGTCCGCGCGGCGGGTGGTGAAGGCCGTCAGGCCGGGCCAGATGAAGCGGTCGCCGTGGAACAGGCCCATGGGATAGGCATCGGCGATGGCGGCGGGGACGGCGCCGGGCGGCGTGTCCGCCCCCGCTTCCACCAGCAGGACCCGATGGCGGGGATCGGCGGACAGGCGGTTCGCCAGCACGCAGCCGGCGGAGCCGCCGCCGATGATGACCGTGTCGAAGAAGGCCGTTTCGGGGAGGGCCATGGCGTGCCTGCTCCTGCGGCCTGAGGGCCGTGGCTGGGAGGGGTCGGGAACGATGGGGAGGGCGATATCCGGACGGCCCCGGCTTGCAACCGGCGCCGCGGGGCCGGCTCAGACGACGCCGGCGTCCTGGTAGATGTGCTTGATCTCCATGAAGTCGATCAGGGCGTCATAACCGTGCAGGCGGCCGAGGCCGCTCCTGCGATAGCCGCCGGTCTCGGCTTCCGCGAACAGCTTGTTGTGGTCGTTGATCCACACCGTGCCGTTGCGCAGCGCCCGCGCCACGCGCATGGCCCGCGCGCCGTCCCGGGTCCAGACCGAGGCGGAGAGGCCGTAGTCGGAATGGTTGGCGCGGCGCACCGCGTCGGCCTCGTCGGCGAAGCGCTCGAGGACGACGAGGGGGCCGAAGATCTCCTCCTGCACGAAGAAGGCGCCGGTGTCCTCATGGGCGAGCAGGGTGGGGGTGAGGAAGGCGCCGGCCTGAAGCGCGCCGCCGGGGCGGGTGCCGGCCAGCACCACCTCGTCCGCCGCGTCCATGGCCTCGACGATGCGCCGGTCCACCTGGTCGCGCGCCGCGGCATCCACCAGAGGCCCCATCTGGGAACCATCCGCGTCGCCCGGCGCCACCTTCAGGGCGGCAAGGGCGGCCTTCAGCGCGGCCTTCATGGCGGCGTAGCGGCTTTCGTGCACCAGCACGCGGCGGGCGGCGGTGCATTGCTGGCCGGAGATGATGGTGGCGGCGGCGGCGAGCTTCGGCGCCACCTCGGCCATGTCCGCATCCTCGAACACGAGGCAGGCCGACTTGCCGCCCAGCTCCAGCGACAGCTTCTTCATGGTGGGGGCGGCATCGGCCATGATGCGGGCGCCGGTGGCGTTGGAGCCGGTGAAGGAGATCACGTCCACCTCCGGCGACGTGACGAGGGTCTGCGCCACCGCATGGCCGGTCTCGCTGACGAGGTTGACGACGCCCTGCGGCAGCCCGTCCGCCTCGGCGAGGGTGCGGATGATCGCGGCGGTGACCAGCGCGGTCTGCGGGGCGGGCTTCACCACCGCCGTGCAGCCGGCCGCCAGCGCCGGGGTGAGCGCGCGGATGAGCAGCACCGCCGGCGCGTTCCACGGGATGATGAGGCCGGCCACCCCCGCCGGCTCCTTCAGCAGGGTGGAATAGGCGCCGGGCTCCACCTCGAACACATGGCCGGGAATAAAGCGGGCGAGCCCCGCATAATAGCGGATCTCGGAGATGGAGCCGGCGATCTCGCCCCGCGACTGGGCCAGCGTCTTGCCGTTTTCCGCCGTGAGCAGGCGGGCGAGGTCCTCCGCCCGCTGCTCCATGGCGTCGGCCCAGCGCAGCATCACCATCTGCCGCAGGCGCGGCGCCTGGGCCCACTGCGGCCGCTCGAACGCCCGGCGGGCGGCGGCGATGGCGGCGTCCGCATCCGCCTTGCCGCTGGCCGGGAAATGACCGAGCGCGGCGCCGGTGGCCGGATCGAAGCTGACCGCGGTCTCGCCGGAGGCGGCGCCCTGCCAGGCGCCGTCGATGAGGTTCTGCGCGCGGATGGTGGTGATGGCGTTCATGGGTGGTCCTCCCCGCCGTTCGGCGGCGTTATGTTTTGCCATGGCCGGCCTTCAATGCAGCCTCGCGCAGGCCGGTGAGGGTGGCGGACGGCGTGATGGCCTCGGGATCGATGACAAGCTCAAGCAGGGCCGGCTTGTTGGTCTCGGCGGCGAAGGCGCGGGCGCGGGCAAAGGCATCGGCGAAGGCGGCGGTTTCCTCGACCCGCTCGCCGAAGGCGCCATAGGCCCGTGCCAAGGCGGGAAAGTCGGGGTTCTCCAGCGTGGTGGCGAACACCCGGCCGGGATATTCCTTCTCCTGGTGCATGCGGATGGAGCCGTAGATGCCGTTGTTCACCACCATCACCACCACGCCGGCGCCATACTGGCAGGCGGTGGCCAGCTCCTGCCCGCTCATCTGGAAGCAGCCGTCGCCGGCGAAGCAGATCACGTCGCGCGCGGGCTCAAGGAGTTTGGCGGCGATGGCGGCCGGCAGGCCGTAGCCCATGGCGCCGGAGGTGGGGGCAAGCTGGGTGCGGAAGCCGCCATAGCGATGGAACTTGTGGACCCAGATGGCGTAGTTGCCGGCGCCGTTGGTGAGGATGGCATCCTGCGGCAGGGTCGCCCGCAGATGCATCATCACCGCGCCGAGATCGAGCCGGCCCGGCATGGTGCCCGGCGTCTGGTCGGCGAGATAGTCGGCGCGGGCGGCCTTCACCGCGGCGCTCCATGGCGCCGGGGCATGCCAGCCCGCCGGGCCCTTGGGCTTCAGCGCGGCGGCCGCGGCGGCGAACTCGCGCAGGCCGGCATTGATGGGCAGGTCGGCCTGATAGACCCGGCCCAGCTCCAGCGGATCGGCATGGACATGGATGAAGCGCTGCGCCGGGCGCGGCAGCTCGAACAGGGTGTAGCCGGCGGTGGTGGTCTCGCCGAGGCGCGGACCCACCGCCAGGATCAGGTCGGCGGCGCGGATGCGCGCCACCAGCTTCGGGTTCGGCCCCAGCCCCGCATGGCCCACATAATTGGGATGGTGGTTGTCGAGGATGTCCTGCCGCCGGAAAGCCGCCGCCACCGGCAGGTCGAAGGCTTCCACGAAGCGCTGGAAGTCGCGGCAGGCCTTGGCATCCCAGCCGCCGCCGCCGACGATGACGAGGGGGCGCTCGCTGGCCTCCAGCATGGCGGCGAGGCGGGCAAGGTCGTCGGCACCGGGATGGGCGGCGACACGCTTGAAGGCTTCAGCATCGGTGACTTCAGCTGCGGCCCCCAGCACGTCCTCGGGCAGGGCCACCACCACCGGGCCGGGCCGGCCGGAGACGGCCACATGGAAGGCGCGGGAGACCAGTTCGGGAATGCGCTCCGGCCGGTCCACCTCCACCACCCACTTGGCCATGCCGCCGAACATGGCGGGATAGTCCACCTCCTGCCACGCCTCCCGCCCGCGCATGGTGGAACCCACCTGCCCGATGAACAGGATGAGCGGGGTGGAATCCTGCGAGGCGGTGTGGATGCCGATGGCGGCATGGCTCGCGCCCGGCCCGCGGGTGACGAAGCACACCCCGGGCCGCCCGGTGAGCTTGCCATAGGCTTCCGCCATGTTGGCCGCCGCCGCCTCGTGGCGGGTGACGATGGTGCGGATGCTGTCAGCGGCACCGGCGAGGGCATCGATGGCGGGCAGGAAGCTCTCGCCCGGCAGGCAATAGACGGTATCGACGCCGTGGACCTTCAGTGCGTCCACCAGGATCTCGCCGCCGGAGCGGATATTCGCGGAATGCTGCATTGTCTGGCCCGTGAAGGGAAAGGGTGGCCTGCGCCGGATGAGGGACACCGGCACAGGCTTCAACTTTAGCGGAAATTGCCCTTGGTCTCCGGTATGATCAGCGTGCCGACGAGGTAGAGCGCGAACACGCCGACGGCGAAGATGGCGAGCGACAGGGGGATGTCGGCGGGCGTCGCGCTGGCCAGCGACACGAAGGTGGGCATCATGCCACCCACGGCGAAGCCGATGTTCCACGACAGTCCGGTGCCGGTGGCCCGCATGGCGGTGGGAAAGCGCTCGTTGAGGAAGATCAGCACCGGCGCGTAGCCCGCATTGCCGATGAAGGCGATGCCAAGGGCATAGAACACGATGGTGGACAGATCGCCCGTCTTCGCCATGCCCAGGTAGAAGGTGGGCAGAAGGACGATGGCGAGCACGCCCACGATGAAGAACGTCTTCTTGCGGCCGATGATGTCGCTCAGCGTCCCCACCAGCACCGCCGCCACCAGCGCCGCCAGCGAGCAGGCCATCAGGATGTAGGACGACGTGGTGTTCGGCAGCTGGTTGATGAGCTTGAGGAAGGTGGGCATATAGCCGGAGGTGAGGTAATAGCCCGCGCCGCCGCCGATGGTGATGAACAGGTTCACCAGCAGCACGTTGCGGTAGCCCCCGGCGAACAGCTCCCTGAGCGGGGCGGACTGCCCCTTCTTCTGCGCCTTCTTCTTCTGTGCTTCCTTCCAGAACGGGGATTCTTCCAGGTTGCGGAAGATGAACCAGCCGAGGAAGGAGGAGAAGATGCCGGAGAAGAACATCACCCGCCATCCCATCTGCGCGAAGGCCTCGCCGGGGAACAGGGTGGAGGTGACGAGGAAGACGAAGGAGGCCAAGAGCGCGCCGATGCCCGCGCCGCCGCCACCCACCAGGCCCGACATGAAGCCGCGCCAGTTGGCGGGCACCGATTCCGTGCCGATGGTGTGGGTGGAGGCCACCACGCCGCCCACGAACACGCCCTGCACCAGCCGCAGCAGGATGAACAGCACCGGCGCGATCGCCCCCACCTGGTGGATGGTAGGCAACAGGCCGAACGCGGCGGTGGCGACTCCCACGCCCACGATGGCCACCAGCATGGCGCCCTTGCGGCCGTGCACGTCCGCGTAGTGGCCGAAGATCGCCGAGCCGATGGGCCGCATCAGCAGCGTCACCGCGAAGGAGGCGTAGACCGCCGCCAGCGACCAGGTGGGATGGGAGGAGGGGAAGAACAGCTGCCCCACCACGGGCGCCACATAGAGCAGGATGAACAGGTCGAACAGGTCGAGGGACCAGCCGAGGACCGAGGCGATGATCGCGCTCGTCCTCTGCCTTGTGCTTACTTCCATGACGGCGGGCGTTCCGGGCGCCTGGGCTGCGGGGACATCACTTGTGGCCATCTTGGTTTCCTCCTTGAGGGATTTTCTTTTGGCTCAGAGGCCGGTGAAGGCGGGCTTGCGCTTCTCGTGGAAGGCCTCGACGCCTTCCTTGAAGTCGTGGGATTGCCGCAGCCGGCTGTAGCAGTGGCCTTCCAGCTCGATGGCGATGGTGAGGGGGCTGTCCTCGGTGTCGTTGAGCAGCTTCTTCGCGGTGCGCTGGGCGATGGGGGAGAAGGCGACCAGCTCCGCCACCAGCGCGTCGGTGGCCGTTTCCAGGTCGGCGTCGGCCACCTTCTCGGTGGCGATGCCCCAGTCGAGGGCCTGCTGGGCGGAAATGCGCTTGGAGCGCATCACGATGTCCTTGGTGCGGGTAATGCCCACCATCTTCTGCAGCCGCGCCGAGCCGCCGGAGCCGGGGATCTGGCCCAGCTTCTGCTCGGGTAGGGCGTATTGGGTGGTGTCGGTGACGATGCGGAAATCGCAGGCCAGCGACAGCTCGAAGCCGACGCCGAAGCAATAGCCGCGATTGGCCGCGATCACCGGCTTGGCGGCGCGGGCGGGGGCGGCGATGTTCCAGGCCAGCTTCGAGACGTGCTCGGGGGTCGCCTCCATGAAGCCCTTGATGTTGCCGCCGGAGGAGAAATGCTCGCCGATGGCGCGCACCACGATGACCCGCACGCGCACATCTTCGTCCAGCGCCTCGAACACCAGGCGCAACTGGTCGCGCTGGGGCATGGCGACGATGTTGAAGGGCGGGCGGTCGAGGACGATGTCGGCGCGCGCGGCCGCCTCGTCGATCTCGACGCGGAAGCCGTCCAGGGCCGCGAGGCGGGGATCGGCGAAGGTCATCACGGAAGGCATGCTGGTCTCCTGGCTATCGAAATGGGGGGAGGGGCGGGGCGAGGGGCCGATCGCGCGGCCGGTCATGCGGCGCCCCGTTCGGAACCGGCCTCGGGCGTGTACTCGCCGGCCACCAGATGGCGGCGCAGCAGCTTGCCCACGGGCGATTTTGGGATGTCCGCGACGAACACGAAGCGGCGCGGCCGCTTGAAGTTGGCAAGGCCGGATTCGCGGCAGTAGCGGTCGAGTTCGTCGGTCTCCACCTCGGCCTTGCGCTTGATGAAGGCGACGACGATCTTGCCCCACTTCTCGTCGGGCAGGCCCACCACCGCCACCTCGGACACGGCGGGATGCAGCGACAGGCAGCTCTCGATCTCCACCGGCGAGACGTTCTCGCCGCCGGTGATGATCATGTCGTCCACCCGGCCGGTGACGAAGAGATCGCCGTCGGCATCGACGAAGCCGGTGTCGCCGGTGAAGTACCAGCCCTCGCGCAGGGCCTTGGCGTCGGCCTCGGGCCGGCGCCAGTAGCCCTCGAAGGCCTCGTCGCCGGCGAGCAGCGCGATGATCTCGCCTTCCTCGCCCGGCGCGGCGCATTCGTCCGGCCCGCGGGCACCGAGGCGCACCACGCGCACCATCTGGTTGATGCCGGCCCGCCCGGCGGAACCCGGCTTGCGGACCGCCTTCTGGTCGATGCTGAAGGTGTAGATTTCCGAGGAGCCGTAATGGTTCACGAACAATTCGGGGTGGAATGCCGCGTCGAGCTTCCTGAGCAGCCCGTCGGTCATGGAGGCGCCGGCAAAGCCGAGCTTGCGCACGCTTGTCACGTCCGTGCCGGCGAAGGCAGGATCTTGGACGAGGTCGTGGTAGAGGGTCGGGACCAGATAGAGGTTGGTGATGCGCTCGCGTGCGATGAGGGCGAGGGCGGTCCGGGTGTCGTAGCGCGGCAGGCACACGAAGGTGCCGCCGATGAGCGACATGGCGATGAGCGAGCGCACCCCCATGGTGTGGTAGAGCGGCATGACGCCCAGCGTCACCTCGCCCCGGCGATAGAGGTTCTGCGCCACATGGGCGACGGCGGCGGCGCGCTCCGCCCGGTGGCGGCGCGGCACCCCCTTGGGGCGCGACGTGGTGCCGGAGGTGTAGAGCATGATGGACCAGGCATCCGCGCCCACCCGGGCCTCGGGTTCTGCGCCATCGCCCGCCACCAGCTCCGCGAACGCGATGGCCCCGTCCGTCCTCGTGGTGCCGACGGCGATGCGCGCCAGGGTGCCGGCAAGGCGGCTCTCCCGCGCCGCATCGGCGGACACCTCCTCGAACACCAGGGCTTTTGCCTCGGCATTCTCGATGCAGAAATCGATCTCGTCGCCCTTGGCGCGCCAGTTGACGGGGGTGATGACCAGCCCGGCGAACTGGCAGGCCCAGTGCAGCGTCGCCGCCTCCCAGCGGTTCTGGAGCACGCTGACGAGGTGGTCGCCGGGCTTGAGGCCCAGCCGGTCGAACGAGGCCACGAGTGCCCCGATCCGGCCGAGCCACGCGCGGTAGGTGAGCCGAAGGTCCCCGTCCACCACCGCGATGGCGCCGGGATCGCGCGCCACGCTGGCGAGGAAGCTGGTGCCGAGATCAAGCATGGGCGGTTTCCCTTGTGGTCTTTCGCAGGTCCGCCGCCGCCTCCAGGGCGGCGCGGACGATGGGCGTGTAGCCGGTGCAGCGGCACAGATGGCCGGAGAGCAGGTCGCGCACTTGCGCTTCGTCCGGCTCCGGCGTCTCCCGCAGGAAGGCGTCCAGCGACATGAGGATGCCGGCGGTGCAGAAGCCGCATTGCAGGGCGTGATGGCGCCGGAAGGCGGCCTGGAGGATTGAGAGCCGGTCTGGCGCCGGGGCGAGGCCCTCCACGGTGCGCAGGGTCGAGCCGTCCACCTGCACCGCCAGCGTCAGGCAGGCGCGGGTGAGCATGCCGTCCACCTCGATGGTGCAGGCGCCGCACACGCCGTGCTCGCAGCCCACATGGGTGCCGGTGGCTCCGATCTCGTGGCGCAGGAAATCCGACAGCAGGATGCGCGGGCTGGCGAGGCCCTTCACCGGCCGGCCGTTGAGGGTGAACGCCACCAGGTGGCGCGCGTCGGCGCTCAGGCGCGGCATCGTGCGGCCTCCTCGATGGTGGAACGGCCGATGCGGCGCACCAGCTCGCGGCGGTAGCGCGCGCTCGCATGCACGTCGTCGCGGGCGTCCAGCTCGTAGGCGAAGGCGTTGAGCGCATCGTCGAGGGCGGTGCCCTCCAGATGCGGCCAGTCGCGCGCCACCGCCGTGTCGGCGACCCCGCCCACGGCGAGGCGGATGCCGTGGTCCGAGACAAGGGCGGCGCAGGCGACGATGGCGAAGTCGCCATGGCGTCGGGCGATCTCGCGGAAGGCGGTGCCTTCCCCGTTCGCCACCGGGAAGGAGACCGCCTCGATCATCTCGTCGTCGGCCTTTGCCGTGGCCATCATGCCGGTGAAGAACTCCGCCGCCGCCACTTTCCGCCGGCTCTTGGCGGCACGCAGGTGCACATGGCCCTTCAGCGCCACCAGGCACAGCGGCAGCTCGGCGCTGGGGTCGGCATGGGCGATGGAGCCGCACACGGTGCCGCGGCTGCGGGTCTGGACATGGCCGGTGAAGGGCAGGGCCTGCGCCACCAGCGGCAGGGTGCGCTCAAGTCCCGGCATGGCGAGCAGCCGCGCCTGCCGCACCCCGGCGCCCACCACCAGTTCGTCCTTGCGCTGCGCCAGTTCCGCGAGGGCCGGCACGCGCATGATGTCGATGATCACCCTGGGCCGGGCGAGGCGCATGTTCAGCATGGCCATGAAGGATTGCCCGCCGGCGAGGACGCGGGCCTCCGCGCCCTCGTTCCCCAGCACGCCCAACGCCTCGTCCAGGCTGTCGGCGCGCACATAACCGAAGGATGCGGGCTTCATGGCGCGCGCCCTCCCAGCAGCGCGGCAAGCCGGGCCAGGAGCCTTGCGAACAGCCGCGCGAAGAGGCCGGGCGTGGCCGCTCCGCCGCCGCCGGCCTTGCGGGCCAGCGCCGCGAAGAACTGGCCAATGATCACCTTGGCCGCGCCATCCAGCAGGCGCCCGCCCACGCTCGCCACCTTGCCGCCCACGAAGGCCTCGTAGGTGTAGGAGAGGTCGGTTCCGCCCGTGCCATCCGGCGTCAGGGTGATGCGGCCCGAACCGCCGCCGAAGCCGAGGTTCCCGTCCACCCGGCCGCCCAGCGTCACCGCGTTCGGCGGGTCGAGGTCGGAGAGGGCGACCTGCGCCTTGTAGCGGCCCTTCACCGGGCCGATGCCCAGCGTCACGTCGGCGCGGAACTCGGTGTCCGAGACCCTGGTGACGCCATGGGCGCCGGGGATGATGGAGTCCAGCGTCTGCGGGTCCAGCAGCATGGACCAGATGGCCTCGGGCGCGGCGCGCACATGGGCCTTGCCGGCGCCGCGCATGAGCTTTTCGCCCTTCGCCCCGCCGGCATGCGGAGCCGCAAGGGCGCGCGCGCCGGCGGGGGCGGGCGCCTCCGCACCGTGGATCAGGGCAGCGATGACGGAGGGCGCGAGGGGCAGGCGCACCTCGGCGACGCCAAGGGCGTCCGCCACCGCATTGGCGAGGCAGACCGGCGTGGACATGCAATTGCCTTCGCCCACTCCCTTGGCGCCGAGCGGGGTGAAGGGCGAGGGCGTCTGCGTATGGACGATGACCGGCTCGGGCACTTCCATGGCGGTGGGCACGAGATAGTCGGCGAAGGTGCCGGTCAGGAAGCTGCCGTCGGCGCCGTAGGCATATTCTTCCAGCAGAGCCGCGCCGAGCGCATGGGCGAAGCCGCCGCGGATCTGCCCATCCACCATGCCGGGGTGGAGGATGGTGCCGCAATCATGCGCCGTGACGTAGCGGTCGATGCGGACCGCGCCGGTGTCGCGGTCGATCTCGAGGCCGCAATAATCGAAGATGAAGCCGTGGCAGAGGGACGAGTTGATGTGGTCTTCGTCGTCGGCGGCGGTGAGTTCCGGCGGGGTCCAGAACACGGTCTCGCGGATGGTGGCGGCGGTGCCGTCCGGCAGCTGGCCGGGGGACCAGTGGGAGAGGGCGGCGACGCGGGAGAAGGCCAGCGCATTGGCGCGATTGTCCCGCGCGCAGAGCTTGCCGCCCGCGAACACGATTTCGTCCACCGGGACATTGAGCTGGGCCGCTGCGACGCGGGCGAGGCGCCCGGCCAGCTTGTCCGCCGCGAGCCTGGCGGCGCCCGCGACGGCGGCTGCGAAGCGGCTCGCATAATTGCCGGAGGCGATGGACCAGGCATCCTTCGCCGTGTCCATCTCCGCATTCACCTTGATGTCGGCCGGGGTGAGGCCGAACACGTCCGCCACCACCTGCGAGAGCACCGTGCGGTGGCCCTGGCCCTGGGGTACGGATGCCACATGCACGCTCACCGAGCCCACCGGATCGATGGCGATGGTGGCAGTGGCCTGGGCGCCGTTCTTGGGGCCGGCCTTGCGCCGTTCCTCCGCCGTGAGGACGGTGGCGATATAGCCCATGTTGGAGACCGAGGGCTCCACCACCGCCGCAAAGCCGATGCCGTAGAGCCGGCCCTCGGCGCGGGCGGCGTCCCGGCGCGCCATGAGGTCGTCGAGCCTGCCGGCGGCAAGGCCGGCTTCCAGCGTCGCCCGGTAGTCGCCGGAATCCAGCAGCGCGCCGGGGGCGGTGCGATAGGGGAAGGCCGTTGCCGGGATGAGGTTGCGGCGGATCACCTCCAGCGGATCGAGGCCGAGTTCCACGCCGATGCGCTGCATCAGCCGCTCGAGGGCGAAGTAGACCTGCGGCCCGCCGAAGCCCCGGTTGAGGCCGGTGGGGCATTTGTTGGTCACCACCACGCGGTTGCGCACCGCAAGGTTGCGGATGTCATAGGCGCCGGTGAGGTTGCCGTGCATGCGGTAGAGGGTGGCCGGCTCCGGCGCGCGCAGATGGGCGCCGCAATCCTCCACCTGGTCGAAATCGAGCGCGGTGATGCGCCCGTCCGCCGTCACGGCGGCGGCAAGCGTGGTGGCGCGGTTGGTGGCGCAGACCGAGGCCGACAGATGCTCCAGCCGGTCCTCGATCCACTTCACCGGTGCTCCCGCCACCCGCGCCGCCACCGCGCCGAGCACGATGTAGGGAAAGATGCCCTGCTTGATGCCGAAGGAGCCGCCGCTGTCGCGCGGGGTGCGCAGGCGCAGGCGATTGCCGGGCACCTTCAGCGCCCGCGCGATCACCGCATGGATGGAGAACGGCCCCTGGAAATTGGCGAGGACATCATAGGCGTCCTCGTGCGGGTCGTATTCGGCAAAAAGGCCGTAAGTCTCTATGGGCGTGCAGGAGTTTCGCGGATAGAGGATGGAGATGGCAACCCGGCGGTCGGCCCGCGCGAACGCACCCTCCGGGTCGCCATAGCGGAAGCTACGGTCGGAGGCGAGGTTGCGCGGGAAGCCCTCGTGCAGCAGCGGCGCGCCCTCGTCCAGCGCCGCCAGCGGATCCACCACGGCGTGGCGGCTGCGGTAGCTGACCTCGATGAGGTCGAGGGCGTCCTCGGCCACATAGCGATCCTCTGCGACCACCAGCGCCACCGGCTCGCCGACGAAGCGCACGCGCTCCACCGCCATGGGCCAGCACTGCACCGGCGCCTTCACCCCCACCACCAACGAGGTGGTGAGGCGCGCGATGTCCGCCCCCGTGAGCACGGCGGCGACACCGGGCAGCGCCTGCGCCGTCGAGGTGTCGATGGCGATGATGTCCGCGTGGGGGTGGGGGGAGCGCAGGATCGCCATGTGGAGCGTGCCGGGCTTCACCCCGAGATCGTCCAGATAGCGGCCGCGGCCGGTGAGGAGGGCGGCATCCTCCACGCGCTCGATGGCGCGGCCGACCCATCCGTCCGCCGTGTCGCGGGGCATGTCGAGCATTCCGGCGCTTCCCTGTTCCGCACCGCTTCGGCGGTTGCGTTTCGTTGGCGGGAAGGTGCCGGGCGGGCGCGGCGAGGGCCATGCCGAGCCGTCTCATCATTTACCGGGGAGTCTCATTTCCCATGGTGCGCTGCGGCGGAAACGGCGTCGTCCTGCCCTCCTTCGCGGCGGCCCGGGAGGGCGGGCAAACCCTTACAGCGCCATGCGGGAGATGGTGCGGAAGGCGCTCGGCGTTACGCCCGTATGGTCGCGGAAGAAGCGGGTGAAATGGGACGGCGCGGCAAAGCCCAGGCGCTCGCCGATGTCGGTGAAGCTGCCGTCCTCGGCGGTCACCGCCGCCACGGCCGCCTCGACCCGCATCACGTTGAGATAGATGCGCGGCGGCACATTGGTGGAGGCCTCGAACAGGCGGAAGAAGTGGGCGCGCGACAGGCCCGCCTCCTTCGCCATGGCGGTGGTGTCCACATCGTCGGCGAGGTTGGCGCGCATGCCCTCCACCACGCGGCGGATGCGCCAGTCCATGCGCCTTTGGCCGTCCAGGGCGCGGATGGAGAAGCTGCGCCACGGGGTGAAGCGCTCCACCACCGCGATCATCAGGTCGGCGTGCAGCGCCTCGTGCGTGGCCTTGGCATTGGGGCGGGCCATCATCTCCTCGGCCAGGTCATGGGCGAGGCGGTGGATGCGCGGCGAGATTTCCCCGCAGGGCTGCTCGAAGAAGCCGGGAATGCCGGAGGCGCCCCAGCCCGGCCGGAAGGTCTTCAGCCAGTCCGGCTCGATATAGAGGGCGAGGATGACCGTCTTCGGCCGTTCCGGATCGTGGACATAGGCGTGGGGCTCCCAGCCGTTCACCAGAACGGCGGTGCGATCGGTGAGGGGGACGATGCCCTCGCCGACCGCGAACGTGGTGTCCGCGCCTTCCACCTTCAGCAGCACGTGGCAGTGGGGATGGGCATGGCGCACGAGGGAGCGGTCCATGTCGAGGAGCGCCACCCGCCCGAACGCGCCATGCGCGATCCTCAAAGCATTGGACATGCGGCGCTCCCGTGCGTCAGGTCCTCGCCTTCCATGGGATCAGCAAACGCTCCACCTCGTCAATGATGGTCGAGAAGAGGAAGCCGAGCAGGGCGATTACGAGCAGTCCCACATACATGGTATCCACGGTGAGCACCTGCCAGGCATTCCAGATCATGTAGCCGATACCGTCCGAGGCGGCCACCATCTCCGAGATGGCGATGAGGATGAGCCCCATGCCCATGGCCAGCTTCACCCCCGCCATGATGGAGGGCAGCGCCCCCGGCAGGGCGATGGTGCGGAACACCTGCCAGCGGCTGGCGCGGAAATTGTGGCCCACGTCCAGGTAGATCTTGTCGATGTTGGCGACGCCCATCACCGTATTGATGAGGATGGGATAGAAGGCGCCCAGCGCCACCATCACCACCTTGGAGGTCTCGCCCAGCCCGAAGATGAGCAGCACGAGGGGCAGGATGGCGCTCTTGGGGATCGGGTAGGTGGCCGCGATCAGCGGGTCGATGGCGGCGCGCAGGGGGCGCGAGATGCCCATGGCGAGGCCGAGGAACAGCGCCGGCACCCCGCCCACCAGCATGCCGAGCAGGAGGCGCCGCAGGCTGGCGGTGAGGTTGGTCCACAATTCGCCCGAGGCGACGAGGGCGCCGAAGGTGTGCACGATGCTCGACGGCGCCGGGAAGAAGCGCGCGTCGATGAGGCCGGTGCGGGCCGCCGCCTCCCACAGGCCCAGCAGCGCGAGGGGCGTGAGGAAGCCGATGAACCGCTCCGCGCCGTAGAAGGTCCTCTGCTTCGCCATCACTTGCCTCCCTCGGAATTCAGGCGCGCGCGCTGCACTTCATCGCGCAATTGCTCCCAGATGTGGAACACAAGGTCGCCATAGGCGGGGTCGTGGCGTAGCTCCAGCACGTTGCGGGGGCGGGTGAAGGGCACGTCGATGATCGCCTTTTCGCGCCCCGGATTGGCGGTCATGATCATGATGCGGTCGCCCAGCGTCACCGCCTCGTCCACCGAATGGGTGATGAAGACCACGGTCTTCTTGGTGGCCTCCCAGATGCGCAGCAATTCTTCGTGCAGCAGCATTTTGTTCTGCTCGTCGAGGGCCGAGAACGGCTCGTCCATGAGCAGGATTTCCGGATCGTTGGCGAAGGCCCGCACGATGGAGACGCGCTGGCGCATGCCGCCGGAGAGCTGGTTGGGGTAGCGGTCGCGGAAGCGCCACAGGCCGATGCGCTCCAGCCACAGCTTCACGCTGTCCGCCACGTCCTTCTCCGCCACGCCGCGCATGCGCAGCCCGTAGGCGGCGTTGTCATACACGGTCATCCAGGGGAACAGGCTGTCGCCCTGGAACACCATGGAGTTCTCCGGCCGGCTGGGATCGCTCCGGCTGATGGTCATGGTGCCTTCGCTGATGCCCTCCAGCCCCGCGAGCATGCGCAACAGCGTGGTCTTGCCGCAGCCGGAGGGGCCGACGATGACGAAGAACTGGCCCTGGGGGATGTCGATATCGATGCCGTCCACGGCGACGAACCCGGACGATCCGAAATACTTGCGAACACCCCTGAGCGAGATCTGCACCGGTGCCTGATCCTGAACGGCATTCGGCTTCGGGCTGAGCATGCTGACGACGGCCATGGTTCTACTTCCTCCCGCTTGCGGATGACGCCCCGTGGCCGCCGCGGTGAAATCGGGCGTGGCGGATCGGGGTCTTGTGGTTGGCTTCGGGACGGGGCGCCGGGCGGCCCGGCGCCCCGCACGTCAGTTCTGCGCCGCCTTGTAGGGGCCGAGGACCTTCACCGCCGCGGTGGCGAACGAGGCGTCCACCACGTCTTCCACCCTGGCGGGGCGTTCGAGATATCCGTTCTCGGTGAAGAACTTGAGGTCGGCCGCAAGGCTCGGCATGTCCACGGCGCCGTCGGGGTTGATGCCGTTCGGGATCATCTTCGCGAACAGCTCGGCATCCTTCAGGCCGGTGGTGCGCATGATGGTCTTGATGACCTCCGGGGCGCCCTTGCCGTCGAACCTGCCGCCGGCGGTGGCGTCGTTGAAGATGCGGGCCGCCTTCACGTAGGCGACCATGAAGCGCTGGGCCGCCTCGCGCCGCTTGGCGATGAAGTCGCCGCCATAGAGCAGCACGGCCACCTGCTGGTTGGGATAGCCGTCCACCACGAAGCGCACGGCGACATTGTTGTTCGCCGCCTGGGTGGCGGAGGGCTCGGTGGTGATGGCGGCGTCGATGGCCCCGGTGGTGAAGGCGGCGATCTGCTGCGGATAGCCGATATAGATGTGGTTCACATCCTTGTAGGTGAGGCCGTGCGCGCCGAGGATGTGGGCAAGCTTGGCGTTGGTCGCCGCGCCCGGCCCCACGGAGCCAATCTTGAGGCCCTTCAGGTCGGCGACGGTCTTCACCTTGCCGCTGTCCACCAGATCCTTGCGGACCATCAGCGGCATGTAGTCAAAATGGACCGGGGTGGAGCCCTTGTCCGCCACCACCTTGATGTCGATGCCGCGCGCGGCGGCATTGTACAGCCCGGCGGAAGAGGCGCCCGCACCCACGTCGATCTGGCCGGCGCCCAGCGGCGCGATCATCTTCGGGCCGGAATCGAAGGTGACCAGTTCCACCTCCAGCCCCTGCTCGGCGAAGAAGCCGCGCTCGACGCCGAGGTGGAAGACCACGTCGGACACCACGTTGTTGATGCCCACCTTCACCTTGTCCGCAGCCTGGGCGGCGGCGGAGCCGAACAGGGCCGCGGCCAGCGCCCCGGCGGCAGCAAGGCCGCGTGTCGTCTTCAGGAACATTCCATCCTCCCGGTCTGGAGCGCGCGCCGATCAGCCTGGACCGCAGGCTGGTTGGACCCCGTGCTCTCTCTTTTGCTGTCCGGTCCACCTGCGGCGGCCGGCTTCTGCTGTTCTTCTTCTGCCACTCTTGTTTCGGCGCGCTCTGCGCCGGACGGCGTATCAGGTCGGTCGCTTCACGAAACCTGGGCGACGATGCGGGCGAAGGCGGCGTTGGGGTCCTTCACCAGCACCTCGGAGAGGTTCACCTCCTCCTCGCCCTTCACATGGATGCGGCGAAAGGCGAGGGGATCGTCGGAGAGCGGGGCGGTGGCATCAAGGCCCAGCTTGGCGCTGATGCCGTCCTGCGTCGACGGATCGAGCTTGGAGCCCTGCGCCCCCGCCACCACCACCATGTCGCGGTCCGCCTGGAAGCGGGTCGCGATCGCCCATTCGATCTCGTCGGGGCTGGAAATGTCCACGTCCTTGTCCACCACCACCACCTGCTTGATGTCATAATGGCCGCCGAAGGCACCCATGATGATGTTCTTGGGCTCGCCCTCGCTCACCTTGTCGATCTTCACCACCAGATGGTAGCGGCAGGTGCCGCCTCGGGTGAGGCGCACGTCGAGCACGTTCGGGAAGGAGCGCCTGAGGTGCTGGAGCAGCGTCGCCTCGCGGGGCACGCCGCCGAGCACCAGATGCTCGAAGCTGCCACCGACGATGGTGTGGAAAATGGGGTGCCGGCGATGGGTGACGGCGTCCACCTGGATCACCTCGCGGGCGGCACGTGGTCCGTAATATTGCGGGAATTCGCCGAACGGGCCCTCGGGCTCGCGCACCCTGGGCAGGATGCGGCCTTCCACCACGATTTCGGCGCAGGCCGGCACCCGCACCGCATTGGTCTTGCACTTCACCACCTCCACCGGGTGGCCCAGCAGCGCGCCGGCGATCTCCATCTCGTCCTCGTCGAGGGCGCAGATGGCCTGCGAGGCCAGAAGCAGCGCCGGGTGGACGCCGATGACGATGGCGATTTCCAGCCCCTCGCCGGCCTGCTCGGCCATGCGGTAATAGGCCAGGGTGTGACGCGGCAAGAGCAGCACGCCGATGCGGTCCGGCCCGCTGATCTGGCAGCGGTGGATGGAGACATTCTGGATGCCGGTGACCGGGTTGCGCGCGATCAGCAGCCCGGCGGTGATGTAGGGGCCGCTGTCCAGCTCGTTGTGCTTGGGAATGGGCAGCTGCTTCAGCAGGTCCACATCCGTGTGCACCACCTCCTGTGCCGCCGCCGAGGTCACTTCCACGCACGGCAGCGGGTCGCGCGCGGCGGCGAGGAAATGGGGGAGCAGCTCGTCTTCGGCGACGCCCAGCGCGTCGGCGACCCAGGCGCGCTGGGTGAAGAGATTGACCACCACCGGGATGTCGTGGCCGTCGGGCCGGGGAAACAGCACCGCCTTGTCCCGCTCCGTGCGCTTGGCCACGGCGGCGAGTTCGTCGATGAGGGAGACGTTGTCCTTCGCCACCGCCAGTTCCCCGCGCGCCGCGAGGGCGGCGAGCCAGGCACGCAGATCGGCGGGCGCCTGGGCGGGAACGGGACGGGAACGGGGCTCGCTGCGCATGGTCGTCATCTCTCGGTCGTCTGGATGGCTTGGGCGGGCAGGCAGGCTCGGCCCGTCCCGGCTGCAATTCAGGGCTTCACCTCACGGCTTGACTTGCCGCAGCGGCGGCGTGCGGCGCTTGAGGTCGGCGTCCTCGCCCCAGCGGCGCACGATGCCGAGATCGATGTCGAACAGGTCGAGCACGCGCCCGACCGTGTGGTCGATGAGGTCTTCCAGGCTCGCCGGCTTGGCGTAGAAGGCGGGCACCGGCGGGGCGATGATGGCGCCCATCTCGGACAGCGCCGTCATGGTGCGCAGGTGGCCGGTGTGCAGCGGGGTCTCCCGCGCCATCAGCACCAGGCGCCGGCGCTCCTTCAGCACCACGTCGGCGGCGCGGGTGAGCAGGGTGGAGGTGACGCCCGAGCAGATCTCCGACATGGAGCGCATGGAGCAGGGCGCCACCACCATGCCCATGGTGCGGAACGAGCCGGAGGAGATGGCGGAGGCCATGTCGTCGATGGAATGGGTGACGTTGGCCATGGCCTTCACGTCGGCGATCTTCAGGTCGGTCTCGTAGGCGAAGGTGATCTCCGCCGTCTTCGACATGACGAGGTGGGTCTCCACCCCGGCATTGCGCAGGAGCTGGAGCATGCGCACGCCGTACATCACGCCCGAGGCGCCGGAAATGCCGATGATGAGCCGCTTCTGATCCTGCATGACGAGACCTTTGCGTGCCGACGGGCGGCGACGGGGAAAGCGTTCGGCATGCGGGACAAGCAAAGGGGTTCGACGCCGGGGCGCCGTTCCTTCCGTGCTGCTTCCTCCCGCGCCGACGTGCAGTTTCTGCCTTCTTGGCGCCGGACCCTGACGGAAAGGAAAGAGCCCGTTGATCAAGTCATAGATGACGTGGATAATCACTTCAAATAATGAATGATTATCGAGATGATCAGTCTCAATGATCATTGCGGCCGCAATGACGCCGCGCTCCGGAGGAACGCCATGGATCTCAGGCAGATGCAGTATTTTCTCTGCCTCGCGGAAACGCGGAACGTCACCCGCGCCGCGCGACAGCTCAACATCGTCCAGCCGGCGCTCAGCATGCAGATGGCCAAGCTGGAAGCGGAGTTCGGCCAGAAGCTGTTCGATCGCAGCGCCCACGGCGTCACCACCACCGTGGCCGGGGAGGCGCTGGTGCGGCTCATTTCCCCCATCGTGCGGGATGTGGAGCATGCCATGCAGGAGATGGCGCGGTTCGACGGCCGCGTCGCCGGCCGGGTGGTGGTGGGTCTCATCACCTCGGTGGCGCAGAGCACGCTGGCCAGTTCTTCCGCCCGCATCGCGGAGAGCTATCCGGACGTGGAGCTGTCCGCCTGCGAGGGCTATACCGAGACGCTGATGGACTGGGTCACCACCGGCCAGCTGGACCTCGCCATCATCAACGTGCCGCGCCACATGCGCGGGCTGGCGGCCCATCACGTGCTCGACGAGGAGATGGTGTTCGCCTGCCGGAAGGACTCCCCCCTCGCAGTGCCGGCCGACCTCACCTTCGCCCATCTTGCCGGATGCGATCTGGTGATGCCCTCCAAGCGCCACGGCCTGCGCATGATCCTGGAGGACCAGGCGGCGGAGGCCGGCATCGAGCTGAAGCCGCGCATCGAGATCGACACCCTGTCCGCCATCTGCGAGGTGGTGGCGACCACCGGCCTTGTCACCGTGCTGCCCACCATCGCGCTGCATCAGGCGCTCGCCGCCGGCCGGGTGCGCGCCCATCATTTCGCCACGCCGCGGCTCGCGCGGTCCATCGCGGTGGTGCACCATCCGCGGCGGGCGGTGTCGGCGGCGGCCAATGCGGTGGTGGAGGTGATCCGCCGCGACCTGGTGGATGCGGCGGCCTCCGCCAGCGCCTTCGTGCATCCGTCCTCGGCCGGCGCGCCAAGGGTCCGCGCTCGCAAGCGGGGGGCTGTAATCACCTCAAGTGATCTTTCCGATAAAGCGTAATTATTTGCGGTGATGGCACGCCCCGCTCTACCAAGGGGGCAACCAGAACAGGACGAGGAAGCGCCGCCATGACGCAGACGCCTTCGGGAACGCTCCGGCAGGGCCCGGTGACGCCGGCGCCCGCGCGGCCCGCCGCGCAGGCATGGGGCGCGGGCTCCGGAACCAGCGACGCCGCCCGGCTGAAGCAGAAGATGCCGACCCTCGACTGTCTGGAGCGGGCGGCGCGGCGGCGCATCCCGCGCTTTGCGTTCGACTTCCTGGAGGGCGGCACCGGCGCGGACAAGGGCGTCGCGCGCAACCGCGCCGCCCTCGACGCGGTGGAACTGGTGCCGCGCTATGGCGCACCGGGGCCGGTGGAGACGCAGGTCGATCTGTTCGGCACGCGCTACAGCGCCCCCATCGGCATCTCGCCGGTGGGCATGGACACGCTGGTCTGGCCCGATGCCACCCGGCTGCTCGCGAAAGCGGCCGGCAAGGCGCGCATTCCCTACATCACCGGCACGCTGGCCGGCGCCTCCATCGAGGAGGTGGCGGCTCTGGCGGGCGACTGCACCTGGTTCCAGCTCTACGGGCTGCCGGGGCGGGACCATCTGGTGACCTTCGATCTGGTCCGCCGTGCGCAGGCGGCCGGCGCGCAGGCGCTGGTGGCGACGCTGGATGCGCCGGTGCGCTCCAAGCGCCCGCGCGATCTGGCCAACGGCCTCGTGGTGCCGTTCCGCACCACGGCACGCACGGTACGGGACGTGGCTTTCGCGCTGCCGTGGGCGCTGGCGCTGGCGAAGGCCGGCATGCCCGCCTTCGCCAACATGACGCCCTATGTGGAGCCGCCCGCCACCCAGGCGCGGACCGCCGGCTTCGTGCAGGGCGAGATCAAGGGCACCTTCTCGTGGGAGGTGGTGAAGCGCCTGCGGGAGGCCTGGCCGCGCGCTTTGGTGATGAAGGGCATCCTGCATCCCGCCGATGCGGAACAGGCGCTCGCCATCGGCGTGGACGGCATCCTGGTCTCCAACCATGGCGGCCGCCAGCTCGATGCGGCGCCGGCCGCCATCGACGTGCTGCCGGTCATCGCCGCCGTGGCGGGCAGCCGCGCCACCGTGCTCTACGACAGCGGCATCCGCTCCGGCCTCGATGTGGCGCGGGCGATGGCGCTGGGCGCCCACGGCACCTTCTGCGGCCGCGCCTTCCTCATGGGTCTTGCGGCGCTGGGGGAGGGCGGCGCGGATTATGTGGCGGAGATGCTGACGGAAGAGCTTCAGGTGGCCATGGGCCAGCTCGGCGCGCCGCGCCTGGGCGATCTGCCCGCCGTGGCCCGGCGCCATGCCGGCGCCTTCGCCTTCGATGCGCCGGGAGATGTGCGGTGACGGGAGTTCGCGCCACCGCGGCCGCTGCGTCCACCGCGCCTATGGAAGGTGCCTTGAGCCGTCTTAAGGAGATTGTCGGCCCCGCGGGCATCCTTGAGGAACCGGAGGAGATGGAGCCCTTCCGCGTGGGCTTCGGCGGCGCCTTCCGGGGCGAGGCGGCCCTCGTGCTGCGCCCGGCCTCCACGGCGCAGGTGGCGCAGGTGGTGGCGACGTGCGCGCAGGCGCGCATCCCCATGGTTCCGCAGGGCGGCAATACCGGCTTGGCCGGCGGCGCGCAGCCGGATGACTCGGGCCGTGCCGTCATCATCGCCCTTGACCGCATGCGGCGGGTGCGGGCCGTGGATGGGGCTAACGATACCCTCACCGTGGAGGCCGGCGTCACCCTCGCCGAGGTGCAGCAGGCGGCGCAGGCCGTCGACCGTCTGTTCCCGCTGTCGCTGGCCTCGGAGGGCTCGTGCCGCATCGGCGGCAACCTTGCCACCAATGCGGGCGGCACGCAGGTTCTGCGCTACGGCACCATGCGTGCGTTGACCCTCGGCATCGAGGCGGTGCTGCCGGACGGGCGCGTCTTCGACGCCTTGCGCGGCCTGCGCAAGGACACGGCCGGCTACGACATGAAGCAGGTCTTCATCGGCTCGGAAGGCACGCTCGGCATCATCACCGCCGCCGTCCTGCGGCTGTTCCCGCGCCCCCGGGTGGTGGAGACGGCCATGGCCGGGATCGCCGACGCCGCTGCCGCCATCCGCCTTCTGGGCCTTGCCCGCGCGCGGCTCGGCGAGGGGCTGTCGGCGTTCGAGCTGATGCGCGCGCCGAGCCTTGATTTCGCGGTTGCGGCGGTGCCGGGGCTGTCCTCTCCCTTCGCCGGTCGGCACGCCTGGTATCTGCTGATCGAGGCGAGCGGGCAGGCGGAGGGCGACGGGCTGCGGCAGGCGCTGGATGGAATGCTCGAAGCCGGTCTGGAGGAGGGGCTGGTGGAGGATGCGGTTGTCGCCGCCTCCGGCGAGCAGCGCCGCCGGCTCTGGGGCTTGCGCGAGGCGCAGGCCGAGGCCCAGAAGCACGCCGGGCGCGGGGTGAAGCACGACATCAGCGTGCCGGTCTCGGCCATCCCGGACTTCATCGCCCGCGCCGACACGGCGCTCCAGCGGGCCTTTCCCGGCATCCTGCCTTTCGCCTTCGGCCATGTGGGCGACGGCAACCTCCACTACAATCCCATCGTTCCACGGGACTGGAGCGAGGCGACGCGGGCGGCGCGGCAGGGCGAGATCAACCGCATCGTCCATGATGTGGTTGCCGCCCTCGGCGGCTCCATCAGCGCCGAGCACGGCCTCGGCCAGCTGCGCGTCGCCGAGGCGGAGCATTACAAGTCGGCGGTGGAGCTGGACCTGATGTGGGCTCTGAAAAGTGCGCTCGATCCCCACGGCCTGATGAACCCGGGCAAGGTGCTGCGGGCGCAGCCGTAGGGCGGCAGGCAGCCGAAAAACCCGTCGACACCGCAGGCGCGGCCCGGCTGGCCCGGGGCGCGGGACGGCGCGCGTGCGGGCTCTTGACAAGCCCGTGCGGCAATGAGACCGTTTGTCGGACAAAGCGGAAAAACGCTGTCATGTCCGACACGATTGCCGACCGTTTCGATCGCATCCGGGTGCCTTCGGCCTACGAAATGGTCGCCGAAGCCATCGAGGCCGAGATCGTGTCCGGCCGCCTGCGTCCGGGGGACGAGATCGGCACCGAGGCGGCGCTGGTCCGGCAGTTCGGCGTCAACCGCTCCACCGTGCGCGAGGGCATCCGCGTGCTGGAGCAGGGCGGTCTCGTGCGGCGGGAGGCGGGGCGCAAGCTCTTTGTGTGCGAGCCGCGCTACGATGCCCTCTCCAGCCGCATGAGCCGCGCGCTGGTGCTGCAGGATGTGACCTTCCGCGAATTGTTCGATACCGCGCTGATCCTGGAGGTGGGGGCGGTGGAAGGGGCGGTGGCCCATGCGGACGAGGAGATCATCGCGGCGCTGGAGGCCAACCAGTCCCGCATCGAGCAGGCCATCGGCAATCCGGTGCTGCTGTCGGAGATCGACACCGAATTCCATGCGCTGGTGGCCCATGCCTCCCGGAACCGGGTGCTGGAGCTGGCGCGCGAGCCGGCGGCGCTGCTGTTCTTTCCCTCATCCGAGATGATCTGCCGGCGGGTGCCGGAGGGCGGGCCGCGCATGGTGGAGGCGCACCGCAGGATCATCGACGCCATAAAAGCGCGCGACCTCGATGGCGCGCGGCTGTGGATGCGCCGCCACCTGGTGGACTGGCGCAAGGGCTTCGTGCGCGCCGGCCGCGAGATCGACGCGCCGGTGGAGCGCATCTTCGCGCGTTACGCCTTGAGCCGCTCCGCCCTCTGAGGCGGCGGCGAACGTTTGTCAAAGATTCCCGGACAGAACCGGGGACGGGTCGCAACAGACCGTGTTGGGTACCCTTGGGAGGGGAAACGCCTTGACCACGCTGAACTCGGCCGTTCGCGCCGGGCCGCGCCTCTGCGCCGCCATGCCATTTAGGGAGCGGCCATGACGCGCCCCGCGCCCGGCACCCTCGCGCCCGCCCATCTGGCGGTGTCCGGCCTCAGCCTGTCGTTCGGCGGGCTCAAGGCGCTCACCGATGTGTCGTTCGAGGTGCGGCCCGGCACCATCACCGCCCTCATCGGGCCGAACGGCGCCGGCAAGACCTCGCTCTTCAACTGCATCTCCGGCTTCTACCGGCCGCGCGAAGGCCATATCCGCCTTGACGGGCAGGACATCACCCACACCCATCCGCCGGCGCGGGCCAGGGCCGGGCTGGCGCGCACCTTCCAGAACATCGCCCTGTTCAAGGGCATGACCGTGCTCGACAACATCAAGCTCGGCCGCCACGCCCACATGCGCACCAACCTGCTGCAGGCGCTGGCCTATTGGAGCGCGGCCCGGCGCGAGGAGATGGAGCTGCGGGCCGAGGTGGAGCGGCAGATCATCGATTTCCTCGAGATCGACCATATCCGCAACAAGCCGGTCGCCTCGCTCTCCTACGGCCTGCAGAAGCGGGTGGAACTGGCCCGGGCGCTGGCCATGCGGCCGCGCCTGCTCATGCTCGACGAGCCGGTGGCGGGCATGAACCGCGAGGAGACCGAGGACATGGCCCGCTTCATCCTCGACGTGAAGGAGGAGTGGGGCATCTCCATCCTCATGGTGGAGCACGACATGGGCATGGTGATGGACATCTCCGACCATGTGGTGGTGCTCAATTTCGGCAAGGTGATCGCGCAGGGCCCGCCGGCGCAGGTGCAGGGCGATCCGCAGGTGGCCGCCGCCTATCTCGGCAGCGGCAACCCGGCCGAGCTGATGCGGCGCCTCTCCGCCATCGGGGAGGCCGCCTGATGGACTGGCTGTTCTTCGCCGAGGTGACGCTGGCGGGCCTCGGCTCCGGGGCGCTGCTGGCGCTCACCGCGCTCGCCTTCGTGCTGATCTACAAGGCGACGCGGGTCATCAACCTGGCGGTCGGCGAGATCCTCATGCTCGGCGGCTATCTGTTCTTCGCCTTTTCCGCCGGCTTCGGCCTGCCGGTGTGGGCCGCCATCCCGCTCGCCATCGCCGGCGGCGGCGTGGTGGGGGCGCTGGTGGAGCGGGCGCTGATCCGGCCCATGCTGGGGGAGACGCCCATCTCCGTCTTCATGGTCACGGTGGGGCTCGGCTCGGTGCTCATGGGCGCGGTGGAGCTGGTGTGGAACACCGATCCGCGTGCGCTGCCGGACTTCATGGGCGCGACGCCGGTGTTCATCGGCGAGGCCTATGTCTCGCGCAAGATCGCCATCGGCTTCGGCGTGGCGGGGGTGGTCATCACCTTGTTCCTGCTGCTGTTCCGCTTCTGGCGCGGCGGCGTGGCGCTGCGGGCCACCGCCAGCGACCAGGCGGCGGCCTATTCCTGCGGCATCAACGTGCCCGGCGTGTTCTCCCTGGCCTGGATCGTCGCCTGCGCCACCGCGGCGGGGGCGGGCATCCTGGTGGGCGCCATCGGCGGCATCTCGCCCACCATGGGGGTGTTCGGCCTCTCGGCGCTGGTGGTGGTGATCATCGGCGGGCTGGATTCGGTGCTCGGGGCGCTGGTGGGGGGCCTGCTCATCGGCCTCGTGGAGGCCTGGGCGGGCACCTTCCTCGGCGGCGAGTTCAAGCTGGTCACCACCTTCTCCCTCCTCATCGCGGGGCTGATGATCCGGCCCTACGGCCTGTTCGGCACCGTGGAAATCGAGCGGCTCTGATGCGCATCGCCACCGCCAAGGAAACCTACGTCGCCGACGAGGGCCTTCTGACCACGAACACGCAACGGGCGTGGATGATCATCCTTGCCCTCGTGCTGGTGCTGGCGCCGTTCGTGCTGAACGCCTACTGGCTGTACCTGGCCTGCCTCGTCGCCATCAACGTGGCGAGCGCGACCGGGCTCAACATCCTCACCGGCTACACCGGCCTGGTGAGCCTCGGGCAGGCCGCCTTCATGGCGGTCGGCGCCTATGCGGTGGCGTTCCTCGACGGGCATCTGGGCACGCCCTTCCTTCTCAACATCTTCGCGGCGGGGCTGGTCGCGGCGGCGGTGGGCGTGCTGGTGGGGGTGCCGAGCCTGCGGGTGAAGGGGCTGTATCTCGCCATCGCCACCATCGCCGCCTCCTTCATCCTGCATTTCGTCTTCACCCACTGGGTGTCGGTGACAGGCGGCATGAGCGGGGTGAACGTGGCGCCGGCGCGCCTCTTCGGCATCGAGCTGGCCTCGCCGTTCGCGCTCTACTTCGTCATCGTGCCCATCACGGCGGTGATGGTGCTGGGCGCGGCGAACCTGTTCCGCACCCGCATCGGCCGCGCCTTCATCGCCATCCGCGATCGCGACATCTCCGCCGAAGTGCTGGGCATTCCGCTTTTACAGTACAAGCTCATGAGCTTTGCCCTGTCGTCCTTCTACGCCGGGGTGGCGGGGGGCATGTGGGCCTATTTCTTCCGCGTGGTGACGCCGGAAAGCTTTCCCTTCGCCACCTCCATCTTCTTCCTGGCGGCGGTGATCGTGGGCGGGCTCGGCACCATCCTCGGCCCCATCCTCGGCGCCGCCTTCATGACGCTGGTGCCGGAGCTGCTGAAATATGTGGTGGAGTGGCTGGGTCCCGTCTTCCCCAATGCGGGGGCGGCGCTGTCGCCGGTGCGCACCATCGTGTTCGGCGCGCTCATCGTCTTTTTCCTGGTGTTCGAGCCGCAGGGGCTGGCGGAGATCGTGCGCCGCATCCGCCGCTTCTTCCACTTGTGGCCGTTCAAGACCTGACCCAAGCGCGCCAACGCCAAAGCAAAACACAAGAACGAACAAGACACGGAGGACATGCCAATGACGGACCTGAACCGACGCCATATCCTGGGCCTTGCCGCCACGGCGGGCCTTGCATCCACGTTCCTGTCCACCCTTTCCGCCTTCGCCGACGAGAAGGAGCTGGTGATCGGCGGCTCCATCCCGCTCACCGGGGTGTTTGCCTTCGCCGGCGTCGCCATCGAGGCGGGCATCTCGGATTTCGTGAAGATCGCCAACGAGGCGGGCGGCGTCGCTGGCCGCAAGCTGCGGCTTGCCTATGAGGACACCGCCTACAAGGTGGACCAGTCGGTGGCGGTCTTCAACAAGCTCACCACCCAGAACGACATCCACCTCTACTATGGCGACAGCACGGGCTTTGCGAAGACCATCAACGAGGAACTGAACCGCCGCGGCTCCATCCTCATGGCGGGGGCCTCCTTCGGCAGCGAGCTGAACAATCCGGAAAAGTATCCGTTCCAGTTCATGGCCGGTCCCGACTACGTGGAGATGATCGCCATCCTGCTCGAATACATCGCCAAGCAGCAGAAGGGCGCGAAAATCGTCTTCGTGAACTCGGACACCGAGTTCGGCCGCGACCCCATCGAGGCGAGCGTGAAGCGGGCGAAGGAGATGGGGTTGGACGTGGTCGGGCAGATCGTCACCCCGCCCACCGCGGTGGACGTCTCCACTGAGATCCTGAAGCTGCGCCGCGCCAATCCGGACTTCACCATCTTCCACGGCTACGTGCTGGCGCCGCTGCCGGAATTTCTGTCGCAGGCCAAGCAGCTGGGGCTGAAGAGCCGGTTCATGGGCACCTTCTGGTCCATGGACAATTCCCTGTGGGCTAATGTGGGCGCGCCGGCCGACGGCTACATGGGGGTGATGCCCTATCGCTATTATTACGACACCGCCCCGGACGCGCCCATTCTGGAGAAGATCCGCAAGCTTCGGCCCACCTATCAGGCCACGGGCTACATGCAGGGCTTCCTCACCGCCATGCTGATGACCGAGGCGGCGAAGCGCACGCTGGAGGCGGGCAAGGCGCTGGACGCGAAAAACCTCAAGGCGTCGCTCAACACCATCAAGGATTTCGACACCGGCGGCATCATCGGCGTGCCGATCTCCATCCCGGGCAATTCGGTGCCGGTGGGCCGCATCTATTCCTATAGCGCCGCCGAAAAGCAGATGAAGCCGGCCTCCGACTGGATCAGCCTGAAGAAGTGATGAAGATGACCGCGAAGCCCATACTGGAAATCAGCAATATCGAGGTCGTCTACAATCGGACGGTCCAGGTGCTTCGCGGCCTCTCCTTGCGGGTGGAAGAGGGGCAGGTGGTGGCCCTGCTCGGCTCCAACGGGGCCGGCAAGTCCACCACGCTGAAGGCGGTGTCCAACCTGCTCCAGCTGGAGGACGGCGCGGTGACGGCGGGCGCCATCGCGTTCGACGGCGCGCCGCTCGCCGCGCTCACGCCCCATGGGCTGGTGCGGCGCGGGCTGTTCCACGTCATGGAGGGCCGGCGCATCTTCGAGGACCTCACGGTGGAGGAAAACCTCGTCGCCGCCACCTATGCCCTCACCGGGCGGGCGGGAAAGCCCGCCTCGTTCGATGCGGTCTATGCCTATTTCCCCCGCCTCTATGAGCGCAGGAGCGGGCGGGCCGGGTATCTGTCCGGCGGCGAGCAGCAGATGCTCGCCATCGGCCGGGCGCTGGTGGCCGAGCCCAAGCTCATCCTGCTGGACGAGCCGTCGCTGGGCCTGTCGCCGAAGCTGGTGGAGGAGATCTTCACCATCATCGCCCGCATCAATCGCGAGCGCGGCGTCTCCATGCTGCTGGTGGAGCAGAACGCCGCCGTGGCGCTGGCCGTCTCCCACTACGGCTACATCATGGAGACCGGCAAGATCGTGCTCGACGGCCCGACCGAGCGGCTGATGGCGGACGAGGACGTGCGCGAATTCTATCTCGGCATGGCCGGGGAGCGGGGCGAAAAAAGCTACCGCGACATCAAGCATTACAAGCGCCGCAAGCGCTGGCTTTCGTGAGCGCCCGCCAATGGACCCCGCGATGACCGCACCCGATTTTCCCGACCTGACCTTGCCGCAGATGCTGCGCCTCCACGCCCAGCGCCAGCCGGACCGTACCGCCATCCGCCAGAAGGATTTCGGCATCTGGAATCCGGTCTCGTTCCGGGACTATTTCGCCCGCGCCGCCGCCGTCGGCCACGGCCTGCGCGCGCTCGGCCTTGGCGCAGGCGGCCATGTGGCGGTGCTCTCGGAAAACCGGGTCGAATGGGTGCTGGCCCAGCTCGGCGCCGGCCTCGTGGGGGCGGTGACGGTGGGGGTCTATCCCACCAGCCCGGCCAATGAGGTGGCCTATGTGCTCGGCCATTCGGACACGCAGATCGTGGTGTGCGAGGACCAGGAGCAGGTGGACAAGGTGCTGGAGCGGCGGGCCGAACTGCCCCTGCTGACGCACATCGTGGTGCTGGAGAAGAAGGGCCTGCGCGCCTACGCGCCGGGCACCGTGCTGTCGTTCGACGACCTCGTGGCGGAAGGCGAGCGGCACCGCCAAGCCCATCCCGGCCTCATGGACGAGGTGCTGGCGCGTCAGTCCCTCGCCGATATCGCGCTGATGATCTACACCTCCGGCTCCACCGGCAAGCCGAAGGGGGCCATGCTCACCTATGCGAACCTCAGGGCGCAGGCCATCGCCATCGCCGAGCGGCTGGGGCTTGATGCCGATACCACCCACGTCTCCTACCTGCCCCTGTGCCATGTGGCCGAGCAGATGCTCACCACCATGGCGCCGCTCTATCTCGGCTCGCAGGTGAATTTCGGCGAGTCCATCCGCACCATCCAGGAGGACCTGCGGGAGGTGGCGCCGAGCATGTTCCTCGGCGTGCCGCGCATCTGGGAGAAGCTGCACGCCTCCATCTACATCAAGATGCTGGAGGCCGGCGGGGTGCGCCGCTTCGCTTTCGAGCGCCTCATGGCGGCGTGCCAGCCCTTCGCCGAGATCGCGCCGGAGAAAAGGACGCTGTACCAGCGGGCGGTGTTCTTCGTCGGCTGGCTGCTGTTCTTCCGGGCGCTGCAGAATTTCATCGGCCTGCGCAAGGCGAAGGTGGCCATGACCGGGGCGGCGCCCATCTCGCCCCACATCGTGCGCTTCTTCCGCACCATCGGGGTGCCGCTCATCGAGGTCTATGGCGCCACCGAGACCAGCGGCATGGCCACCGGTCAGCGCCTGTCCAACCTCGTGCCCGGCTGCGTGGGACCGGCGGCGGAGGGGGTGAGCCTTGCCCGCGGCGAGCACGGCGAGCTTCTGGTGAAGGGCGGCATCGTGTTCGCCGGCTATTACAAGAGCGCGGAGGCCACCGCGAGCGCCCTGCGCGACGGCTGGCTCCATACCGGCGACGTGGTGGAGTTCATTGACGGTCAGGTGAAGATCGTCGACCGCCTGAAGGACATCATGATCACGGCGGGGGGCAAGAACCTGAGCCCGTCCGAGATCGAGAACGTGGCTAAGGGCAGCGCCTTCATCAAGGAATGCATCGTCATCGGCGAGGCGCGCAAATATGTCTCGGCGCTGATCCAGATCGATTTCGAGACCGTGGGCAAATGGGCCGAGGAGAATGCCGTCGCCTACACCAATTTCCGCAACCTCGCGGAGAACCCGAAGGTGCGGGCTCTCATCGAGGGCGAGGTCGCCAGGGCCAACGGGCAGCTGGCTCAGGTGTCCCACATCCGGCGCTTCCACCTCCTCACCAAGGAGCTGGACCATGACGACGACGAGGTGACCGCCACCATGAAGGTGCGGCGCTCCAACATCCAGAAGAAGTATGCGGCGGAGATCGAAAGCCTCTACGCCACCGCTTGACGGCGCGGAGGGTCTTTCAGCCCACGGGCGTGAAGGTGACGGCCAGAGCCGTCATGTCGTCGAATTGCGGCGCCGTGCCTGAATGCTCGGCGGCGGCATCCAGCAATGTGGCGAGGAAAGCCTCGGCCGGCAGGTGCAGGGCGCGCAGCGCCGCCGCTTCCAGCCGCGCGTCGCCGAAGGAGATTTCGCCCGGGTTGATGGCATCCGTCAGGCCGTCGGAGAACAGGAACAGCCGGTCGCCCGGGGCAAGGCGGCTTGAGACGGCGCGGGGCTTCATGCCTTCCAGGATGGCGAGGGCCATGCCGGTGGCCGCCGGTCGCTCGATGGTGCCGTCCGCGCGCAGGATCATCGCGTCGGTGTGGCCGCAATTGCAGTAGGTGAGATCGCCGGTCTCAAGATCGATCACGGCGCAGAACAGGGTGACGAACATGTCCTCCCCGTTGGTGGCGCACAAAAGGTCGTTCACGGTCGCCACCGCGGTGGAGAGGTCGGCCTCCCGCCGCAGCACCATGCGAAGGGCGGTCTGGGTGGCGCTCATGAACAAGGCGGCGGGGGTGCCCTTGCCCGCCACGTCGCCGAGGCTGACCACCAGGTGGCGGGCATCGATGAGGAAATAATCGTAGAAGTCGCCGCCCACATCCTTGGCGGGCCGCATGGCGGCGCCGATGTCGGCGCGCCCGCCGAGCAGATCCGGGGCGAGGGGAGCCGGCAGCATGGAGCGCTGGATGGCCGCGGCATTGGCCATCTCGCGGCGCTCCGCCACCCGCGTCATGATGGCCTCGGCGAGGCGGCGGAAGGAGTGGGAGAAATCCACCAGCTCGGGCAGGGGATTGCGCAGATCGTCCAGCAGCTTCAGGTCGAAGTCGCGGCGCTCCAGCGCGTTGAGCGCATTGGCGTAGAAGCCGAAGACGCGGTTGAAGGTCTCGAACCGGCTGCCGAACTGGCGCATCACCGCCGACAGCAGCGCGGGATGGGCGCGGCCCGCCGCGTCCAGCGCCTCGGCCGAGAGGCGCACGGCCGTCAGTTGGGTCGCGGCATCCACATGGGCGGTGCGGGCGACGCCGGTGAAGGCGGCGATCTCGCCGATCACCGCCGGTGCGGACAGATGGGCCAGTTCCACACGGGCCAGCTCCATATGGGAATAGGGTGTGTCGATGGTGACGACGGCGGTGCCCTCCACCACCAGGAGGGCGAACGTGTCGGTGTCCCCGCGCTGGATGAGGCGCGTGCCGGGCGCCACCAGCATCTTCTCGCCGCTGGCGATGAGGGTGGCCAGAACCGGGTGCGGGAAGTCGGCAAAATAAGGATGCCGCGCCATCACGGCTGTCGCGGCCGCAACCTCGCCCGCATCGAGGCGGCCTTCGTCATCCTGTCGTAACGTCAGTGGCGGCATGGGTTTTCCCTGGACCCGGCCACTATAGCCGAGATCGGGCCGGCGGCCTTAGCCCAAACGCAGGATGCGCAGCGCCCGCGACAGCACCGCGAACAACACCGCCGTGGACCAGCCGAACAGCAGCATCCCGTTCGCCGCCGTGATGGGACCCAGAACGCGCCAGCGGTGCTCGGGCAGGATGTCGCCGTAGCCGAGCGTCGTGAAGTTCACGAAGGCGAAATAATAGGCATCCTTGGACTGGATCACGCCCACCAGCTCATACAAGGCGGCCCAGACCGCCACTTCCAGGAAATGCGCGAGCATGAGCAGCGTCCCCGACGCACCCATGATGATGATCAGGGTCACGATCCTGCGGCGCGGGGACAGATGGCGCGCGGAGATGCGCCCGATCTTGATGACAAGCACGGTCACCAGCGCCTGGATGGTGATGGTGGCGACGCTGACCAGCCCACCGACCAGGAATTCTCCGTCCAGGAACCAATACACGGCGCCATTCTCCCGTTCAGGCTCGCTTGTCCATCGCACCGCTTTTTCTCAAGCCCAGAGCCGGCGCGCGGGCAAGAGACGCGCGCCAATTCCGGCCGGTTTCGGCAGCGCGCATTGATCTTGATCGGTTTGTGTGTATTTTGCGCCGCAATAATCCCTTTCCCGGCGGGCCCGAGTTATTCGGACCCGCGTTTTCGTGCTGGACGACCATGAAGCTTCGCAACATCGCCATCATCGCCCACGTCGACCACGGCAAGACCACGCTGGTGGACGAGTTGCTCAAGCAGTCGGGCTCCTACCGCGAGAACCAGCGCGTGGCCGAGCGCGTGATGGATTCCAACGATCTGGAAAAGGAACGCGGCATCACCATCCTCGCCAAGGCCACCTCGGTGGTCTGGAAGGACACGCGCATCAACATCGTGGACACCCCCGGCCACGCCGACTTCGGCGGCGAGGTGGAGCGCATCCTGAACATGGTGGATGGTGCCATCGTGCTGGTGGATGCCGCCGAAGGCCCCATGCCGCAGACCAAGTTCGTGGTGGGCAAGGCGCTGAAGATCGGCCTCAAGCCCATCGTGGCCATCAACAAGGTGGACCGCCAGGACGCCCGCGCCGGCGAGGTTATCAACGAGGTGTTCGACCTGTTCGCGGCGCTGGACGCCACCGACGAGCAGCTCGACTTCCCCATCCTCTACGGCTCCGGCCGCAACGGCTGGATGGCCGAGAGCCCGGAAGGCCCGTCCGACCAGGGCATGGCGCCTTTGTTCGACCTGGTGCTGAAGCACGTGCCCGAGCCCACCGTGGACGACGGCCCGTTCCGCATGATCGGCACGCTGCTGGAAGCCAACCCCTTCCTCGGCCGCATGATCACCGGGCGCATCACGTCCGGCTCCATCAAGCCGAACCAGGCCATCAAGGTGCTGGCGCAGGACGGCTCGCTGGTGGAGCAGGGCCGGGTCTCCAAGATCCTCGCCTTCCGCGGCATCGAGCGCCAGCCCATCGAGGAAGGCGTGCAGGGCGACATTATCGCCATCGCCGGCCTCTCCAAGGGCACGGTGGCCGACACCTTCTGCGCGCTCGAAGTGACCGAGCCCATGGCGGCCCAGCCCATCGATCCGCCCACCGTCACCATGACCTTCATCGTGAACGACTCGCCGCTGGCGGGCACCGAGGGTGACAAGGTGACGAGCCGCGTCATCCGCGACCGCCTGCTGCGCGAGGCGGAAGGCAATGTGGCGCTCAAGATCGAGGAATCCACCGAGAAGGATTCCTTCTACGTCTCCGGCCGCGGCGAACTGCAGCTCGCGGTGCTGATCGAGACCATGCGTCGCGAGGGCTTCGAGCTGGCCGTGTCGCGTCCCCGCGTGGTGTTCCAGAAGGATGAGGCCACCGGCCAGGCGCTGGAGCCCATCGAGGAAGTCCTCATCGACGTGGACGAGGAATATTCCGGCACCGTGGTGCAGAAGATGAGCGAGCGCCGCGCCGAGATGGTGGAGATGCGCCCCTCCGGCGGCAACCGCCAGCGCCTGGTGTTCTACGCCCCCACCCGCGGCCTCATCGGCTACCAGTCGGAACTGCTCACCGACACCCGCGGCACCGCCATCATGAACCGGCTGTTCCACGAATACGCCCCCTACAAGGGCGAGATCGCCGGCCGCGTGAACGGCGTGCTCATCGCCAACGAGCAGGGCGAGGCGGTGGCGTATGCCCTGTGGAACCTCGAAGACCGCGGCCCGATGATCATCGAGCCGGGCTGGAAGGTGTACCAGGGCATGTTGGTGGGCATCCACAACCGGGACAACGACCTGGAAGTGAACGTGCTCAAGGGCAAGAAGCTCACCAACATCCGCACCACCTCCAAGGACGAGGCGGTGCGCCTGACCCCGCCGATCCGCATGACGCTGGAGCGCGCGCTGGCCTGGATCCAGGACGACGAGCTGGTGGAGGTGACCCCCAAGTCCATTCGCCTGCGCAAGCGCTATCTCGATCCCAACGAGCGCAAGCGCGAGGAGCGCAAGAAGGAGACCGAGCTGGCCTGAGGCCGGATCGGTTCAGCTCTGCTGAAGTTCAGGGCCGTCCTTCGGGGCGGCCCTTATTTTTTGGTCTCCTCCAGCACCTTGTCCGCGATGGCAAGGCAACTGGTGAGGCCGGGCGATTCGATGCCGAACAGGTTCACCAGCCCGGCAATGCCGTGGATCGCCGGCCCCTGGATGACGAAATCCTGCGGCCCGCCGTCTGGGCCGGGGATCTTGGGACGGATGCCGGCATAGCCGGGGGCGAGGTCCTCCTCCCGCACATCCGGCCAGTAGCGGCGGATGGAGGCCATCATGGTGGCCTTGCGGGCCGGGTCCACCCCATAGTCCCGCTGCGTTACCCACTCCACGTCCGGCCCGAACCGGCCCTGGCCGCCGAGGTCGAGGGTGAGGTGGGTGCCCAGCCCGCCCGGCTCCGGCACCGGATAGATGAGGCGGCTGAACGGCACTTTCCGGCCGCAGGTGAAGTAATTGCCCTTGGCCAGCGTCTGCTCGGGCACGAGGTGTGCCGGCATGCCGGCGATCCGGCGGGCGAGGCCCGGCGCGTCGAGGCCGGCGGCATTCACCAGCAGGCGGCAGCCCAGCACCAGGGGCGCTGCGCCCCCCGTGCGCACAATCAGCCCGTCCGGCACCGGCTCCGCCCCGGCGAAGGGGGCGCCGAGGGCCAGCATGCCGCCAGCGGCCTCCGTGTCGCCTTGCAGCGCCAGCATGAGGCCGTGGGAATCCACGATGCCGGTGGAGGGAGAGAACAGGGCGGCATGCACATCCAGCGCCGGCTCCAGCGCCCGCGCGGCGGCGCCGTCCAGCATCTCAAGGTCATCCACCCCGTTGGCGGCGCCATGGGCGGCGAGCTTTTCCAGATAGGCCACCTCGTCCGCAGTGGCGGCGACGATGAGCTTGCCGATGCGGCAATGGCCGACCCCATGGCTGGCGCAGAAGGCATAGAGGGCATCGCGCCCCTTCACGCAGAGGTCGGCCTTCAGGCTTCCCGGCTCGTAATAGATGCCGGCATGGATGACCTCGGAATTGCGCGCGGAAATGCCGGTGCCGATGGCGCCCGCCGCCTCGATCAGCACTACCTCGCGGCCGGCCCGGGCCAGTGCGCGGGCGATGGCGAGGCCCACCACGCCGGCGCCGATGACGATGGCTTCCACCTGATCCATGAGGGATTCGCCCGTTGCTGCGGCGGGCACCATAGCGCAGGCGGCGGTGGGTAGCGCCGCCAAGGCTCTGGCAACCGCGTGTGCCGCCCTCCCTGGAAGTGCTCCAGCCAGCAACTAGTTGCTATCGGCCGGGGCGGCCGCGATGTCCAATCGCTCCCATGATGACGTCTGCCCCCCAGCCCATCCCGGCGCCGTCGGAGCCTTGTTCCGAGATCGAGGAGATCCGCCTCGATCGCGATCGGCGCCACCTGCACCTCGCCTTTTCCGGCGGGCGGGCGGCGGACCCGGCGCCCCGCGCCAGTCTCTGCGCCCCCGCCCTCCGCGCCACCCTCAGTGCTCCGGCCCTTCGGGCCAGTCTCAGTGCTCCGGCGCTCCGCGCCACCCTTAGCGCCCCGGCCCTGCGGGCCACACTGAGCGCTCCGGCGCTCCGCGCCGCTTGCCGCTGCGCGGCCTGCGTGGCCGACCGGGTGCGGGGAACGTTTTCCGCCGACTTTGCCGGCGTCACCCTCACCCATGTGGCCCCGTTCGGGGCGCACGGGCTCAACCTGTCCTTCTCCGATGGCCATGCGCGCGGGGTCTATCCCTTCGCCTATCTCGCCGCCCTCGCGGCGGATGCGGCCGGCCCCGACCTTCCAGAGGTGAAACCATGAGCGAGATCAAGACTGAGATCGTCGAAGCCGACATCCTCGTCATCGGCGGCGGCACCGGCGGCCCCATGGCCGCCATCAAGGCCAAGGAGAAGAATCCTTCCCTCAAGGTGGTCCTCATGGAAAAGGCCAATGTGAAGCGCTCCGGCGCCGTCTCCATGGGCATGGACGGGCTGAACAACGCCGTCATCCCCGGCTACGCGACGCCCGAGCAATATGTGAAGGAGATCACCGTCGCCAACGACGGCATCGTCCACCAGAAGGCGGTGATGGCCTATGCCACCGGCTCCTACCCGATGATCCAGTATCTGGATTCCATCGGCGTGAAGTTCGAGAAGGACGGCTCCGGCGAATACAATGTGCGCAAGGTGCACCACATGGGCACCTATGTGTTGCCCATGCCGGAGGGCCACCACGTCAAGAAAGCGCTCTACCGCCAGCTGCGCAAGCACCAGGTTCTGGTCACCAACCGCTACATGGCCACCCGCCTGCTGAATGCCCCGGACGGCCGCATCGCCGGCGCCATGGGGGTGAACACCCGCACCGGCGAATTCCTGGTGGTGCGGGCCAAGTCGGTCATCCTCGCCTGTGGCGCCGCCGGCCGGCTCGGCCTGCCGGCGTCCGGCTATCTGTTCGGCACCTACGAGAACCCCGCCAATTGCGGCGACGGCTATGCCATGGCCTACCATGCGGGCGCGGGCCTCGCGAACCTCGAATGCTACCAGATCAACCCCTTGATCAAGGATTACAACGGCCCGGCCTGCGCCTATGTCACCGGCCCGTTCGGCGGATACACCGCCAACAACAAGGGCGAGCGCTTCATCGAGTGCGATTACTGGTCCGGCCAGATGATGAAGGAGTTCTATTCGGAGCTTCAGAGCGGCAACGGACCGGTCTTCCTCAACATGACCCATCTCGCCGAGGAGACCATCTCCGAGATCGAGACCATCCTGCACTCCAACGAGCGGCCCTCCCGCGGCCGCTTCCACGAGAAGCGCGGCACCAATTACCGCGACAAGATGGTGGAGATGCACATCTCCGAAATCGGCTTCTGCTCCGGCCATTCGGCCTCGGGCGTGTGGGTGGACGAGAATGCCCGCACCACGGTCGCTGGCCTCTATGCCGCCGGCGACATGGCGAGCGTGCCGCACAATTACATGCTCGGCGCCTTCGTGAACGGCGGCATTGCCGGCCAGGACGCGGCCGATTACTGCGCCTCCACTGATCTTCCGGCCTATGACGAGGCCGATGTGGCCCGCGAGCAGGAGCGCGTACTCGCCCCCACCCGCCGCGACGATGGCCTGACCCCCCACGAGATGGAGTTCAAGACTCGCCGCCTGGTGAATGATTATCTCCAGCCGCCGAAGGTCACCGCCAAGTATCGCATCGCCCAGGCGCGCTTCGCCGAGATCCGCGAGGATCTCAATGCGGTGTGCGTGAAGGATCCCCATGAATTGATGCGGGCGCTGGAGCTGCAATCCATCCTCGATTGCGCCGACATGGCCGCCGCCGCCTCGCTCTACCGCACCGAGAGCCGCTGGGGCCTCTACCACTGGCGCGTGGACCACCCGGCCACCGACAACGAGAACTGGTTCTGCCACACGCTGCTCTACAAGGACGAGTTCGGCCGCATGGCCAACAGGAAGCGCGCGGTGGATCCCTATGTGGTCGACATCCCCGAGGAGGAGATGGGCGCCTACCACCAGCTGCGCACCCCGGCGCTCGCCGCCGAGTGACCTTCCAGAATTCGAGATTTCGGAGCCTGCCCCATGCCGTTCGCCAACCACCCCACCTCCGTGCCGGTCACGGTCGATGACGAGAAATGCATCGCCGAGAAGGGCTGCCGCGTCTGCATCGACGTGTGCCCCCTCGACGTGCTCGCCATCAATCCCGCCTCCGGCAAGGCGCACATGAAGTACGACGAGTGCTGGTACTGCATGCCGTGCGAGGTGGACTGCCCCACCGGGGCGGTGAAGGTCGAAATCCCCTATCTCCTGCGCTGAGGCGAGCCATGGCCCTGTTCGATGATTTCGACGACGATTTCGATGCCGTGGCGGAGCGCGCCCGCGACGCCGACCCCGGCATCCGCCGCGTCGCCATGCTCACCCTCGCCGAGAGCGTGGACCCGCAGGCGGTGGAACTGCTGCTCGCCGGCCTGAAGGACGAGGATGCCGGCGTGCGCGAGGCGGCCGCCAAGGCCCTCGACGAGCATTCCGGCCTGCCCGCCGCCCTCGGCCTGATCGCGGCGCTGGACGATGCGGCGGAGGCGGTGCGCCTTGCCGCCATCGAGAGCCTCGCCGATAAGAAGGAGCCGGGCTCCGCGCCGCGCCTCATCGAACGGGCGCAGGAGCGCAGCGGTCCGCAGGCGGCCTTCGTGCGTGCCGCCGCGCTTCGGGCCCTGCGCGACATGCAGGACCCCGCCGCCATGCCGGTGGCGCTGGAAGCCCTCTGCGATCCGGAGATCGCCGTGCGGCGCGAGGCGCTGGGCGTGCTCGGCTACCTGAAGGCGGATGCGGCGCTGCCGGCGCTGCTGCTGGCGGCCACCGATCCGGAAGCCGCGGTGCGCCGGGCGGTGATGGCGGCCCTCGTGTTCGTGCGCAGCGGCACGCCGGGCGTGCCCGCCCTCGTTGCCGGGCTGAAGGATGCCCATTGGCAGGTGCGCGAGGAAGCCGCCTTCTCCATCGGCAAGGCCAGGCTGCCTGAGGCGGTGGACCCGCTGATGCTCGCCGCCAACGACGACAGCTGGCAGGTGCAGGCCAAGGCGGTGAACGCGCTCGGCAAGCTGAAGGCCCGCACCGCCGTGCCGGTGGTGGCGGAGGCGCTGTCGCATCCCTTGAGCAATGTGCGCAAGGAAGCCGCCGCGGCGCTGGGCGAGATCGCCGATCCCGCCGCCGTCGGCGCGCTGGAAGCCGCCTTCGACGATCCCGACCCGGATGTGCGCAAGCTGGTGCGCTGGGCGCTGGAGCGCTGCCACGCGGCGGCGTAAGGTTTGCGCCGGGTGCGGGCCCTGCCGCGCCCGGTGCTCCATCTCTCACAACATGCCGATGGAGATCCACGGCACCGCCGCCACCAGCACCAGCCCGGCGAACAGCGCCACCAGATAGGGCCAGATGGCGCCGATGGCCTCGTCGGGCGAGACGTTGCCGATCTTGCAGGCGAGGAAGAAGCCGATGCCGATGGGCGGCGTCATCAGGCCGATGTTCATGGCCGTGACGATGACCATGGAATAGTGCACGTCGTTGATACCCAGCTTGCGGGCGATGGGATACATCAGCGGCGCCATGAGCACGATGGCCGGCAGGCCTTCCAGGATGCAGCCCAGCACCAGGAACACCACGATGCTCACCGCCATGAAGCCGATCCAGCCGCCGGGCAGGCTCGCCATCAGGCTGGCCAGCTCGTTGGCGATGCCGGCCTGGGTGATGGCCCAGGCCATGGCCACCGCGCAGGCGAGGATGACGAGGATGGCCCCGGTGAGGGCCGCCGTCTCCACCAGCATGCGGTAGAAGGTGCGCGCCGAGATGCCGCCATAAAGCACCATGCCCACGAACAGCGCATAGACCACGGCGATGGTGGATACCTCGGTGGCGGTGGCGACGCCGCCACTCACCGCGCTGCGGATGAGGAAGGGCAGCACCAGCGCCGGCGCGGCCACCAGCAGGGTGCGCCAGACCAGGCTGGCGGAGGGGCGGGTGACGCCGGTCATGTCCTCGTCCCGCGCCTTCAGGCGCGCCAGCGCGGCAAGCACGGCGAGTAGCACCATGGCCACCACGAAGCCGGAGGTGAACAGGGCCGCGATGGACACCCCCGCCACCGAGCCGAGCACGATCAGCACGATGGAGGGCGGCACCGTATCGGCCATGGCGGCGCCGGTGGCGAGGAGCGCGATCATCTCCCTCGGCTTGTGGCCGCGCCGCTTCATCTCCGGGAACAGGGCCGGGGCCACGGTTGCCATGTCGGAGACCTTGGAGCCGGAAATACCCGAGACCACGAACAGCGAGCCCAGCAGCACATAGGACATGCCGGCCTTCACATGGCCGAGCAGGGAGGCGAGGAAATCCACGATCGCCTTGCCCATGCCGGTATGGTCGAGGATGCAGCCGAGCAGCACGAACACCGGCACCGACAGCAGGATGAGGCTGGACATGCCCTCGTCCATGCGCCCGATCATCACGATGAGCGGCACGCGGGTGGCGAAGGCGAGATAGGAGGCGGTGCCGATGCCGAAGCAGAAGGCGATGGGCACGCCGGCCGCCAGCGCCACCACCACGAAGCCCACGAGGCAGATGACGATGGCGGTGTTGCCGGCCTTCATCAGGGCCGGGCTTGCGAGCCAGAGCGCCCCGATCACCAGGGCGATGACGCCGAGGGCGAGGGCAAGGTCGCGCACCGTGGAGCGTCGCACGGCGGCGGCCACGGCCAGTGCCGCCATGGCGCAGATGCCCACCGGCAGGGCCGCGGCGCGCACGCTGCCGGGAATGCCGAGGGCGGGCAGGGTGATGAAGCTTTCTTCCGACGCATAGTCGTAGGCCGGATAGGCCAGCGCCAGCAGCAGGGCCGCGACCAGCAGCAGGGCGAGCGTATCCACGTAGCGTCGGGCATGGCGCGGCAGCAGGCCGAGGAACAGGGTCAGGCGCAGGTGCTCGTTGCGGTCGATGGCGATGACCGAGCCCAGCATGGCGAGCCAGATGAAGCAGATGGAGGCGACCTCGTCGCCCCAGATGATGGGCAGCGCCAGCAGATAGCGCGAGAGCGCGCCGGCCAAAAGCAGGCCGACCACCACCACGAGCAGCAGCGCGGCGAGGGCCTCCACCGGCCGCATGAAGGCCGAGCCGCGGCGCGCGTCGGTCCCGGCGGCGAGGGGCAGGAGGTCGTCGGCGGAGGCCATGGCGAGGGTTCCGTTACGGTATTCAAAAGGCGCACGGCCGCCCTGGTTCGCCCCGGCGGAGTGCCTTTCAGTGTGTCATGCGGGGATGTCTTGCCCCGATCGGCCCCCGGGCGTCCACTCACCCGCGGTCGCGGCCGGCCAGCGCGGATCCCCCGGACCCGCCGGGGGATGGCGCGCTGGAGGGGAGCGGGCGCCCTTCGGACGGCGAACCGCCGCCCTCAGGACAGCTTGCCGGTATAGCTTTCGAGGATGGACCAGGCCTCGTCGCCGAACTTGCCCTTCCACTCGGAATAGAAGCCGGCCTTGCGCAGTTGCTCGCGGAACGAGTCCACCTTGGGCTCGTTGAAGGTGAGGCCCTTCTCGCTCAGTTCCTTGCGCAGGGTATTGTTGAGCGCGAGCACGTCCTCGCGCTCCTTCAGGCCGGCGGCGTTGATGTTCTTCGCCACGATGGCGCGCAGGTCGTCCGGCAGGCGCTCGAAGGCGCGGCGGTTGGCCAGGAACCAGAAGCCGTCCCACATGTGGTTGGTGATGGAGCAGTATTTCTGCACCTCGTAGAGCTTCGCCGTGGCGATGATGGCGAGCGGGTTCTCCTGTGCGTCCACGGTGCGGGTCTGGAGCGCGGTGTAGACCTCGGCGAAGTTGAGGCTCGCGGGGGCGCTGTCGAAGGCCCGGAACATGGAGGTCCACAACGGCGACACCGGCACGCGGATCTTCAGGCCCTTGAGGTCGGCGGCGGTCTCGATGGGCCGGGTGGAGGTGGTGATCTGGCGGAAGCCGTTGTCCCAGATATTATCCATGGCGACGATGCCAGCCTTGGAGATCTGGCCGCGCACATAGGCGCCGAGATCACCGTCCATGGCCTTCCACACGGTGGCGTAGTCAGGGAAGGCGAAGCCGATGCCGCTCACCGAGGCGTTCGGGATCAGGGTGGAGAGGATAAGCGGGGAGAGGGTGAAGAACTCGATGCCGCCCGAGCGCAGCTGGCTCAGCATGTCGGTGTCGCCGCCGAGCTGGCTGGAGGGGAACACCTTGATCTCGACGCGGCCCCGCGTCTCAGCCTTGATCTTCTCCACCATCTCGCCCGCGCGCACGTTCATGGGGTGCGTGACCGGCAGGTTGTTGGCGTATTTGTAGGAGAATTCCGCGTCCTGCGCGCGCGCGACGAAGGGGGCGAAGACGCCGCCCGCAAGGGCTCCGGCCGCGCCGGCCTTGAAGAGCGCTCCGGCCGCGCCGGCCTTGAAAAGGGTGCGACGGGTCAACATCATGCTGGCAGCTCCTCCTGGCGGTCCGTTCGGACCGGTTTCCTTTGGGTCCAGTATATGGACCTCATATCCCTGCGGCCCATGCTGGCCCGCTTGTGGGATTTTCGCAAGCCCATTATGGTCGTTGAAGACGCTGCGCTGCGGTGGTCTCAACCATATCAAGATCTAGGTCCATATACTGGATCACGGGAGAGCGCGTGGGACGGGCACACAAGTCCCCCGCCGTCCGGTCCGGCCCCGAGCCGGATCGCGCCGGTGGCTTATCCGCAGGCGAAGCCGCGGGTGGGGGAACGCAGAGCATCGAGCGGGCGGTGGCGCTGCTTCTGACGGTGGGCCGCGCGGCCCCCGAAGGCGCGCGGCTCAGCGATCTGGTGCGGCTGTGCGGCCTGCCCAAGCCCACCGTGCGGCGGGTGCTGCTGGCGCTGGTGCGCACCGGCCTGCTCGACCAGGACGAGGTGACGCGGCGCTATCATGTGGGGCCGGAAGCCTATGTGCTCGGCACCCTGGCCGGCACCCGCTTCGGCATCCATGCCCTCGCGCTCGACGGCCTCGCCCGCCTCGCCCGCACCAGCGGTGACTGCGCCTTCCTCTCCGTGCCCCGCGGCGCCTTCTGCGTGTGCCTGCACCGGGAGGAGGGCACCTGGCCCATTCGCACCCATGTGCTGCAGGCGGGTGACCGGCATCCGCTGGGCATCGGCGCGGGCGGGCTCGCGCTGCTCGCCGCATTGCCGGACGCGGAGGTGGAACGCATGCTCGCCGCCAATGCCGAGGCGCTGGAAGGCCATTATCCCGGCTACGGCGTGGAGGTGCTGCGCGCGCAGGTGGCCGATGCCCGCGCCCGCGGCTATGCGCTCAATCCCGGGCTCTATGTGGCAGGTTCCTGGGGCATCGGCGTGCCGGTGCTGGGGCCGGACGGGCGGCCCCTCGGCGCGCTGTCCATCGCCGCCATCGAAAGCCGGCTCTCGCCGGAGCGGCAGCTGGAATTGGTGCCCCTGCTGAAGCGCGAGGCGCAAGCGCTGGAATCCGCCCTCGGCCGCCGCTCGGCCGGCGAGCATCTCCCCACGGTGCGCCCCCACGGGCGTGCCGCTGCCAAGGCGGCGCCGTGATGCCGCGCATCCTGAACCGCCAGCGCCGCCGTCCTGTCCTCCCTGTTCGTCCCGCAGGGGTGCCCCCACCCCGGCTCTCTCACACTGAGTGATGCCCATGTCTTCTGAGCCTTCTGAGTCTTCTGAACCTTCTGAGTCTTCTGAGCCGGTCGAGCCCCCGCCCGCCGACGCCCCCAAGGGCGGGGTCGCCCGCTCCAGCCGGCGGGTGATGAACCTGTCCCATGTGCTGCGGCAGGCGGCGCGGCGCTTCCCGGACGAGATCGGTTTCGTGGACGGCGCGCGCACCGTGACCTGGGGCGAGATGGAGGCGCGGGTGGATGCCATGGCCGCGGAACTTGCCCAGCGCGGGGTGGGCAAGGGCGACCGCATCCTGGTGCAGTCCAAGAACTGCCTCGAAATGTTCGAGAGCATGTTCGCCGCCTTCCGGATCGGCGCGGTGTGGGTGCCCACCAATTTCCGCCAGACCCCGGGGGAGGTGGCCTATCTCGCCTCCGCCTCGGGGGCGCGGCTGATGATCTGCCACGCCGATTTCCCCGACCATGTGCCCGCCGTGCTGGCCGAGGCGCCGTCCGTTGCGGCGGTGATCGCCATCGGCGGCGCCGGTTTCGGGCCGGACTATGCCGATCTCGTCGCCGCCCGCCTCGGGGAAAAGGTGAAGGTGGCGGACGTGGAGCACGATGACCCGTGCTGGTTCTTCTTCACCTCCGGCACCACCGGGCGGCCCAAGGCGGCGGTGCTCACCCACGGCCAGATGGCCTTCGTCATCACCAACCATCTGTGCGACCTGATGCCCGGCACCACAAATGCCGACGCCTCCCTGGTGGTGGCGCCGCTGTCCCACGGGGCGGGCGTGCACCAATTGGTGCAGGTGGCGCGGGCAGTGAAGACCATCCTCCTGCCGTCCGAGAAGTTCGACCCCGCCGAGGCGTGGCGGCTGGTGGAAGAGTGGCGCGTGACCAACATGTTCACCGTGCCCACCATCACCAAGCTGCTGGCCGAGCATCCGTCCGTGGCCAAATACGACCATTCCTCCCTGCGCTACGTCATCTATGCCGGCGCGCCCATGTATCGGGAGGACCAGAAGCGGGCGCTGAAGGCGCTGGGCAAGGTTCTGGTGCAGTATTTCGGGCTGGGCGAGGTCACCGGCAACATCACCGTGCTGCCGCCGGCGCTGCATGATCCCGAAGATGGTCCCGACGTGAAGCTCGGCACCTGCGGCTTCGAGCGCACCGGCATCCAGGTGCAGATCCAGAACGATGCGGGGGAGGAGGTGCAGCCCTTCGAGACCGGGGAAATCTGCGTCTGCGGCCCGGCCGTGTTCGCCGGCTATTACGACAACCCGGAAGCCAATGCGAAGGCGTTCCGCGACGGCTGGTTCCGCACCGGCGACCTCGGCCACATGGACGCCGAGGGCTTCGTCTACATCACCGGCCGCGCCTCCGACATGTATATCTCGGGCGGCTCCAACGTCTATCCGCGCGAGGTGGAAGAGAAGGTGCTCACCCATCCGGCGGTGGCGGAGGTGGCCATCCTCGGCGTGCCGGACCCCATGTGGGGCGAGGTGGGGGTGGCGGTGTGCGTGCTGCGCGAGGGGGCAAGCCTTGCCGAAGACGAGCTGATCGCCTTCCTCGACGGCAAGGTCGCCCGCTACAAGATGCCCCGCCGCATCCATTTCTGGGATGCGCTGCCGAAATCCGCCTACGGCAAGATCACCAAAAAGATGGTGCGCGAGGCCCTGGCCGAACGCGGCCAGCTGGAGCCGCCGCCCGTCACCCGCCCGGCCTGAATCCAGCCGAACACAGAACAGAAGCTCCAAGGGAGAGACATGATGAGCAGGACGCGAAGCGTGATCGTGACGGGAGGCGCCTCGGGCATCGGCCTCGCCGCGGTGGAGGCGCTTCTGGCGGAAGGCTGGCGCGTGGTCGCGGCCGATATCGACGAAGCGGCCGTGGAGAAGGCGCGGGCGCAGCTTGCCGTCCATGGCGACCGCGTCCGCGTCGAGGTGGTCGACATCTCCGACGAGGCGCAGGTGGTGGACCTCGTCACCCGCACGCAACGGGACTTCGGCCCGCTGTGGGGCGTGGTGAATTCCGCCGGCATCGCCCGCGACGTGCCGGCGCTGGACACCTCGGTGGCGCTGTTCCGCGAGATCCTCGACGTGAACCTCGTCGGCACCTTCCTGGTGGCACGCGAGGCGGCGCGGGTGATGAAGGAGAATGGCGGCGGCGCCATCGTCAACATCGCCTCGGTCTCGGGCATCAGGGGCAATCTCGGCCGCTCGGCCTATGGCGCCTCCAAGGGCGGCGTGCTGGTGCTGACGCAGATCCTCGCCGTGGAGTTCGCGCCCTTCAATATCCGGGTGAACGGCATCGCCCCCGGCCCCATCGAGACGCCCATGGTGAAGGCCATGCACACGGCGGAGGCCCGCGCCGGCTGGATGAAGACCGTGCCCATGCGCCGCTATGCCGTTCCCTCCGAGGTGGCCGGCGGCATCGCCTTCCTGCTGGACGAGACCAAGTCCTCCTTCATCACCGGGCAGACCCTGAATGTGGACGGCGGCTTCACCGCCGGCGGGCTGATCGGGCTTTAGCTTTCGTAAGCTTGGCGTCACCTCGGTGTCGGGCAACCCCGCGCCCCGGCCGACTGGAGCGGCAGCGGAAGGAGAGCCGGGGCCCAGCGCAAGACTCTGCCGAAGGCGCTTTTTGCTTCGCCGTCGGGACATCTCATTGCCTGCTGCGCAGGAGTCTTGCGCTGGATCCCGGCTCGGCGCTCCGGCTGCGCCGTCGCTGGTCCGGGAAACGGGCGATGGCCCAGTTGACGCCGCCGCCCGGCGCGGCATCGTCTGGCGGGATGGGGCGGTGAGTCCGGTGTCGCGACGATGGGCGCAGCCGGGAGACCGGGGGGAGGCGGGGATGGAGGAAACCACGCGCGTCTTCGACCTCGCCATCATCGGCGGCGGCATCAATGGCGCCGGCATCGCCCGCGATGCGGCGGGGCGCGGCCTGTCGGTGGTGCTGTTCGAGCAGGCGGACCTGGCCTCCGGCACCTCGTCCGCCTCCACCAAGCTTATCCATGGCGGGCTGCGCTATCTGGAACATTATGCCTTCCGCCTGGTGCGGGAGGCGCTGGCCGAGCGCGAGGTGCTGTGGGGCATCGCCCCCCACATCATCTGGCCGCTGCGCTTCGTGCTGCCCCACCATCCCGGCCTGCGCCCGGCGTGGATGCTGCGCCTCGGCCTGTTCCTCTACGACCATATGGGCGGCCGCCGCCTGCTGCCGCCCACGCGCACGCTGGACCTGAGGCACGACCCTGCCGGGCTGCCGCTGCGCCCCGGTCTCGGCACGGCGTTCGAATATTCCGACTGCTGGGTGGAGGACGCCCGCCTCGTGGTGCTCAACGCCCGCGATGCGGCGGACCGGGGCGCCTGGATCCGTCCGCGCACCAGGGTGGTGGGCGCCCATCGCGCCGATGGTGTGTGGGAGATCGCGGTGGACAGCGCGGCGGGGCGGCAGTGCGTGCGCGCCCGCGCGCTGGTGGATGCCGCCGGCCCCTGGGCCGGGCAGGTGCTGGAGGTGTTGCAACTCAAGGCGAGCGCCCGCCTGCGCCTCGTCAAGGGCAGCCATATCGTGGTGCACCGCCTGTTCGCGCACGATCGCTGCTACCTGTTCCAGAACGGGGACGGGCGCATCGTGTTCGCCATTCCCTATGAGGGCGACTTCACCCTCATCGGCACCACCGACCTCGACTATGACGGCCGGCCGGAGGACGCGGTGGCGAGCCCCGATGAGGTGGCCTATCTGTGCGCGGCGGCGAGCGGCTATTTCGCCGCCTCGGTCGCGCCGGCGCAGGTGGTGTGGGCCTATAGCGGCGTGCGCGCCCTGTACGACGACGGTGCGGGCAAGGCGCAGGAAGCCACCCGCGACTATGTGCTGTCCCTCGACGCGCCGGAGGGCGGGGCGCCGCTGCTGTCCGTGTTCGGCGGCAAGATCACCACCTATCGCCGCCTCGCCGAGGCTGCGCTGGCGCACCTTGCCCCCCATCTGCCGGTGCTGGGGCCGGCCTTTACGGGCAAGGTGCCTCTGCCGGGCGGGGATTTCCCGCGGCAGGGGTTCGAGCATCTGCTGAAAAGCCTGCGCCGCACCTTTCCCGCCCTCGATCCGGCCCTGCTCAAGCGCCTCGCGCGGGCCTATGGCACCTCAAGCTTCCGCCTGCTGGAAGGCGTGATGCACGAGGACGACCTCGGCGACTGGTTCGGTGCGCATCTGTGCAGTCGCGAGGTGGACTGGCTGATGGACCAGGAATGGGCCATGACCGCCGAGGACGTGCTCTGGCGCCGCTCCAAGCTCGGCCTGCGCACCTCTCACGCCGAGGCGCGGGCGCTCGACGCCTACATGGCCGCCCGGCGCGGCGGCTGAAGACAACCATCCGGGAGGATCCTTTGGCCGCCTACATCCTCGCCATCGACCAGGGCACCACCTCCTCGCGCGCTTTGCTGGTGCGCCGCGACGGCACCATCGCCGCCCTGGCGCAGGAGGAACTGCCCCAGCACTTCCCCGCCTCCGGCGCGGTGGAGCAGGAGGCGGAGGACATCTGGAATACGGTGCTGTCCTGCTGCCGCGCGGTGCTGAAACAGGCGGGGGCGGGGCCATCCGACATCGCCGCCATCGGCATCACCAACCAGCGCGAGACGACGCTGGTGTGGGAGCGCGCCACCGGCCGCGCCATCCACCGCGCCATCGTCTGGCAGGACCGGCGTACGGCGGACACCTGCGCGCGCCTGGAGGGCGAAGGCCATGGCGCGCTGGTCCGCGCCCGCACCGGCCTGCTCATCGACCCCTACTTTTCCGCCACCAAGATCGCCCACATCCTCGACACGGTGCCGGGCGCCCGGGCGCGAGCGGAGAAGGGCGAACTGGCCTTCGGCACGGTGGACAGCTTCCTCCTGTTCCGCCTCACCGGCGGGCGGGTGCATGCCACCGACGCCACCAATGCCTCGCGCACCATGCTGTTCGACATCCACACCGGCGCCTGGGACGACGACCTGCTCGCCCTGTTCGGGGTGCCCCGCGCGCTGCTGCCGGAGGTGCGCGACTGCGCGGCCGAGTTCGGCGACACCGATCCGGACCTGTTTGGCGCGTCCATCCCCATCCGCGGCATGGCGGGGGATCAGCAGGCGGCCATGGTGGGGCAGGCGTGCTTTAAGCCGGGCATGGTGAAGTCCACCTACGGCACCGGCTGCTTCGCCCTGCTCAATACGGGCGCAACGCCGGTGGCCTCGCGACACCGCCTCATCACCACCATCGCCTACCAGATCGACGGCCGGCGCACCTATGCCCTGGAAGGCTCCATCTTCGTTGCCGGCGCGGCGGTGCAATGGCTGCGCGACGGGCTGAAGATCATCTCCCATGCCGCCGAGAGCGACCGCCTCGCCGCCGAGGCGGACGAGGGGCAGGACGTGATCCTGGTGCCGGCCTTCGTGGGGCTCGGCGCGCCCTATTGGCGACCGGAGGTGCGCGGGGCCCTGTTCGGCCTCACCCGCGCCACCGGGCCGGCGGAACTGGCGCGGGCGGCGCTGGAGGCGGTGTGCTTCCAGACCTGTGACCTCATCGATGCCATGCATGCGGACTGGCCGGGGCAGGGCGACGCCACCGTGCTGCGGGTGGACGGCGGCATGACCCGTTCCGATTTCACCATGCAGCGCCTCGCCGACCTCCTCGGCGCGGCGGTGGACCGGCCGGCGGAAGCGGAAGCGACCGTTCTGGGCGCCGCCTATCTCGCCGGCCTGCAATGCGGCTTCTTCCCGCCGCCGGACATCTTCGCGCAGGGCTGGCGGCTGGAGCGGCGGTTCGTGCCGGCCATGCCGGCCGAGGTGCGCGCCGCGCGGCTCGCGGCCTGGCGCTCCGCCGTGGCATGCCTCATCGGCAGGGATTGACCTCGGAGCCCGCTTGCCGCCCACTGGCCGTCAATGGCTGGAGCGCGATCCGAGCAAATTCAATCAATTTGCTCGGTGAATCGCCCTCTAAACGTAACGATAGAACGCGCGCCGTCGAATGCCGCGAAGCCAAAAGGGGGGCGCCCGGATGATGGAGGACGACAACTTCTCGCCGGAAGAGCGCGCCGCCATCTACCGCTGCATCCGCGAGCGGCGGGACGTGCGGCGCAACTTCCTGCCCGATCCGGTGCCGCCCGACGTGCTCGCCCGCGTGCTGGCGGCGGGCCATGCGGCACCCTCGGTGGGGTTCCTGCAGCCGTGGAACTTCATCGTCATCCGCGAGAGCGCCACCAAGGAGGCTCTGCACGCCGCCTTCACCCGCGCCAACGCCGAGGCGGCCGCCCTGTTCGAGGGCGAGCGGGCCGACCTCTACCGCTCGCTCAAGCTTGAAGGCCTGCGCGAGGCGCCACTCTTGCTGTGCGTGACCTGCGAGCGGGAGCGGGCCGGGCCGGTGGTGCTGGGACGCACCCACCAGAGCGAGATGGATATCTATTCCACCGTCTGCGCGGTCGAGAACATCTGGCTGGCGGCGCGGGCGGAAAACCTGGGGGTGGGCTGGGTCTCGATCCTCGCCCTTGCGGACCTGCACCGCATCCTCGCCATCCCCGATCCCATCGTGCCCATCGCCCTGCTGTGCATGGGCTATGTGGACCATTTCGCGCACACGCCCGACCTTGAGCGCGCCGGCTGGCGCAAAAGGCTGGCGCTGGACGACCTGGTGTTCGAGGAGCGCTTCGGCGAACGGGAGAAGACCATCGTCAGCGGGTGAGGGCCAGCGGGTGGGGGTCACCGGCTGAGCGTGACTTTCTGGTTGCTCTCGGAAATGAGGCCCACATAGCGGTTGGGGCCGGACGGCTGGAGCCGGGCCGTGACCTTGCCCTGATGGTTCTGGAGCACGATATCCGGGCCCATGGTATCCCAGCCCTTGGTCATGAAGATCTCGCTGGGGCAGGAGACGTCGGCCTGGGCCGAGAGGCCGGAAAGGCCGCGGTCGGTGCTCAGGCGCAGCGGGCAGGAATTGCGCCCGTCGTCCCAGGAGAAGGTCCAGGCGCCGGACAGCTGGCCTTGCGCGACGCTGGGCGCATAGGCGGTGCCGCCGGGATTGGCCGCAGGCGGGGTGAGCGGCACGTTGGCGGCGGTGGAGCGCGGCGTGATGGCGCTGGTGGCGGTCTCCGCCGTGGAGGCCGAGACGTTCTGGGGCGCCGGCGCGCTCTCCACCGAACCGGTGGGCGCCGTGAGAACCCGATTGCTCGCCACGGCGGACGGCTTCGCCCCGAAGCCGTCAAGCTCTGTGCTGCAACCGCCGAGTGCCAATGCACCGATGGTCAGCGACAGGGCCGCCGATACCAGAACCACCTTCATTCAACGCACTCCGGACGTGCCCGCAAACCTAGCGCGTCATCCAAGCCTCCGCCACCTGCGGAAAAGCCCGGAAGGGCGCCATCAACGTTCGGGTCACAGCCGGCCCGAAGGCGAACTCCGTTGCCGGCTGTAACAGCGGGCACCCTTTCGGCAGAACATGGCAGCACCAAGGCCATGACCTCACCTTGATACCGTTATAGGGTGGCGGATGGACGCGATGGTTAAGGCGGGTTAATCAGCAGGCCCTTACCGTCTCGCCAGAGTCCATTTCCTTCTTCGCTTGCCGGAGCTGCCCCATGTCCATGCTCGATCCCAGCACCCTGACCCTTCTTGTCACCGGCGCCACCTCCGGCATCGGCGCGGCGACGGTGCGCCGCTTCGCGAGCGTGGGCGCGCGGGTGGTGGCAGTGGGCCGCCGGGCGGAGCGGCTCGAGGCGCTGAAGGCCGAGTTCGGCGCCCTCATCCATCCGCTGGTGCTGGACGTGCGCGACGAGAAGGCGACCTTCGCGGCCTTCTCCAGCCTGCCGGCGCCGTTCGACGCCTATAACGTGGTGTTCGCCAATGCCGGCCTCGCCCTCGGCCTCGAGCCCGCCTACGCGGCCGACCTCGATGAGTGGAAGACCATGGTGGACACCAACATCACCGGCCTTCTCGTGACCGTGCGGGCGAGCCTGCCGGCCATGGTGGCGCGCAAGGAGGGGCACCTGGTGTTCACCGGCTCCATCGCCGGCGACTATTCCTATCCCGGCGCCAACGTCTACGGCGCCACCAAGGCCTTCGTGAAGCAGTTCTCGCTGAACGTGTGGGCGGACGTGGCCGGCACCGGGGTGCGCGTCACCAACATCGAGCCGGGCCTCACCGAGACCGAGTTCTCCGTGGTCCGCTTCGGCGGCGACAAGGAGCGGGCCGACAAGGTCTATGCCGGCGCCACGCCCATGACCGGCGAGGACATCGCCGAGCAGGTGTTCTTCGCCTGCACCCTGCCGCGGCATGTGAACATCAACCGCATCCAGTCCATGTCGTCCCAGCAGACCTTCGGCCCACTGGCCATCAAGCGCGACCCGGCCTGAGCAACGGTCGTGGCCGGCGTCCGGCGCGGGGCGGCGAAATCGGGTGGGCGCAGCTTGCCGGCTCTGGTGAGATGGGCCACGCTCGACCTGAAGGAGATGCCCCGTGCTGGCGCTCGATTGCCCCGCCCTCGATTTGTCCGCTCCCGATTTGTCCGTTCTTGGAGGCCGGATGACCGCGACGCCGGCCACCCCGCTGGCCATCGCCGCCCGCGACTATGACGTGGTGCGCCGGGCGGTGGAGTATATTTCCCGCCATGTGCGCCAGCAGCCGGAGGTGGAGGAGATCGCCACCGCCGCCGGCGTCTCCGCCCGCGCCCTCACCGACCTGTTCCGCCGCTGGTGCGGGCTGACCCCCAAGGCCTTCCTCCAGGCGGTGACGCTCGACCGGGCCCGCCGCATCGTCTCGCAATGCCCGAACGTGCTGGACGCGGCCTTCGAGCTGGGCCTGTCCGGCCCCGGCCGCCTGCACGACCTGTTCGTGGTGCACGAGGCCATGTCGCCGGGGGAGTGGAAGACCGGCGGGGCGGGGCTGGTGGTGCGCTTCGGCTTCCATCCCTCACCGTTCGGGCTGGCGCTGGCCATGTCCACGCCGCGCGGCCTGTGCGGCCTCGCCTTCGCCGACGTGGGCGAGGAGGCGGCCGCGCTGGCCGACATGCGCGCCCGCTGGCCCAACGCCACCTATGTGGAAGACCCCACCGCCACCGCGCCTTTGGTGGCGCGCATCTTCGATCCCGCGTCCTGGCGGGGCGACCAGCCCCTGCGCATCGTGTTCATCGGCACGGATTTCGAGATCAGGGTGTGGGAGACGCTGCTGCGCATCCCCATGGGCCTTGCCACCACCTATTCCACCATCGCCGAGCACGTGGGCCGGCCGAAGGCGGCGCGGGCGGTGGGCGCGGCGGTGGGCAAGAACCCCATTTCCTTCGTGGTGCCGTGCCACCGGGTCATCGGCAAGAGCGGCGACCTCACCGGCTACCACTGGGGCCTGACCCGCAAGCGCGCCATACTCGGCTGGGAAGCCGGCAAGGTGGAGCCGGAGGGGGAGTAATGCCTACGGCGCGTGAGCTTGGCTCATGGGCCATTGGTCAAGCCCGCGCGGCGCTTGAGCGGACCCACTTGGCCTCGGTCAACGACAAAAGGCCGATGGTTTAAGGCTCAGCCCTTGCGGGTGGTCTTGCGGGAAATGAGCGCGCGGGGGTCGATCTTCTGCATGGGGCCGGCCCGGCGGGCACTGGTGCAGCGCGACCCCGCGGGGGCGTAGACGATTTCGCTGCGCTGCGCCATTTCGCGGACCTGCGCCAGGCAGGCGCGCCGCAGGGTGATCTCGCTCATTTGCGTCCTTCCAAAGGGGTTGCGGCCTTTTAGCGGAGCGGAAGCCGTTTGGCTCCTGCTCCGCTGAAAAAATTCACATCCCGTGGAGGTTTCTCGTTGCGCGGTGGGCGCCTACCCTACCCATCCCTTCAACTCCCGCTCCACCACGTGGGCGAGCACGCGCATGCCCTCGGCGTCGGCATTCAGGCAGGGGATGGCGGCGAATTTCTCCCCGCCGTGGTGCTCGAAGATCTCGCGGTTCTCCACCCCGATCTCCTCCAGCGTCTCCAGGCAGTCGGCCACGAAGCCGGGATTGACCACGGCGAGCCGCTTCACCCCGCTTTCCGCCAGCGCCTTCACCGTCTCGTCGGTGTAGGGGCGCAGCCATTCCTCGCGGCCGAAGCGGGACTGGAAGGTGAGGCGGAAGTGCTTCTCGTCCAGTCCCAGCCGCGCGCGCAGCAGGCGGGCGGTCTTGGCGCACTGGCAATGATAGGGATCGCCCTTCAGCAGATAGGATTTCGGCACCCCGTGGAAGGAGGCGAGGATCACCTCCGGTTCGAAATCGAGGGCCGCCAGGTGCCGCTCCAGCGATGTGGCCAGCGCGTCGATATAGACCGCGTCGTCGTGCCAGGGCGGGGCGACGCGCAGGGTCGGCTGCCAGCGCATCTGTTTGAGCGCATCAAAGGCCTTGTCGCAGACGGTGGCGGAGGTGGCGGCGGAATATTGCGGATAGAGCGGCACCAGGAGGATGCGCTCGCAGCCCTGCGCCTGGAGCGCTGCGAGGCGCTCGGCGATGGGCGGCTTGCCGTAGCGCATGGCGAAATCCACCACGATGCGCGAATCAAGGCCCGCAAGATGCCCCGCCAGCTTCTCCGCCTGGTCGCGGGTGATGGTCTTCAGCGGGCCTTCGTTGCGCTCATGGTTCCAGATGCTGGCATAGTCGCGGCCCTTGGGGCCGGGGCGCCTGGTGAGGATGATGGCGTTGAGCACGAACCACCACAGGGCACGGTTCACCTCGATCACCCGCCGGTCGGAGAGGAATTCCTTCAAATAGGCCCGCATGGACCAGTAGTCGGTGGCCTCCGGCGTGCCGAGATTGACGATGAGCACGCCGATGCGGCCGAAGGCCACCTTCGGGTGGTCCGGCGGCAGGTGCGTCGTGTCGGGGGAGAACGCGGGCACGTTTGCAATCATTGGGGTCCTCGGGCGTGTTCCGGCGAGATGGCGCCTGCGCGCCGGCGCGTCAATCGGTGGGGTGTCGATTCGGCGCTCAGGTCCAGCTGGACCTATACGCAGCGGCGGCGGTACCGGATGGGCGGCGGCTTGCGATCAAATGGGTTTTGCAAACGGCGGCCGTTGTCGCCATCGCGGGATGCTTGCTATTAGGCGACCATCGGGCGAAGGGAACTGAAGACGATGCGGACAGGGCCTCGACCCAAGACCGGTTGGTCCTTGATCCGCAAGGACGGCGGCTTTTTCGATCGATTGCGGCAATCGTTGGAAGCTAAGGTCCGCAAGTTGAGGCGGAGCATCGTCGGCTTCGACCATCGTGATCTCGCGCGTCTCTCCCGGTCCGCCGATGCGCCTCCTCGAGCCACGGATGCAAACGGATTTGCCGCGCTCGATTCGTTGGGGCGGTTGCAAAATAATCCGCACCTGCGCAACCCGTTGTTTGCTGTTGTTTCCGTGCTGCCGCCGCAGGTGTCTGGAATTGCGGATTTCAGCTTCCGTGTGCTCCAGGGGGCCGAGTTTGACGTCGATGTTTATTTCCCACACGCGGATTTAGAGGAATACTTTCTTGTCACCCGTCGATTTTTTGGGGGCAAGGGGCATATCGAAGCGTTTTCATTGTCTATTTTTGATGCTGGCCTGAACCTCCGGAAGTACCAGAGAGTGATCTGGGTTCTGGGAAATTCCCTTCATCATGTCCCCGTTGCCCGCTTGATGCGACAAGGCGTCCGCTTTCCGATCAAGGCACGGCAATGGTTGCATATTCACGACCCCATGATGCCGGCCCTGGTGTCACATCTCGCGCTTGACCGAACGGCCGGCGAGTGCGGTCCTGGGCGCGTGGGCGTGGGCCGTATCGCGGAAGGCTTGGATCTGGAGCGGTGCATTGTCCATTCCGAGGCTGCCCGCCAATGGCTTGAGGCGGACGGCATGCGCTCCGTCGATGTGCTGTTCCATCCAGTCTTCGATTCGTTCGAGCAGAAGGCCCCGCCCGTAGCGGATGGCGAGATCCGCATGGGCTCCTTCGGCATGCCGTCGGCCACCAAGGGCTCGCACCTCGTTATCAATGCATTCCGGGAAATAAGGTCGGCGCGCCCGCAAAGCACTTTGGTGCTCGCGGGGTATCTGGCGGGCGATTATGCGCGTCAGGCTGGCATTTTGAACGAGCCGGGCCTGCTGATCGAGGATTCTCCTACGCCCGCGCGCTTCCTGGAATTGATGCGGAGCGTCGATGTGGCCGTGCAGTTGCGGCTCTCGAACGAGGGTGAGAGTTCGGGTGCAATTCCGCAACTCTTGTCTCGGGATGTCCCTGTCATCACTTCGCCTGTTGGGGCTTTTCTCAGCTACGGGGCTACAGTCCGTTATTTTGATGCATCCGAGGGGAGTGCCGCCCTTGCGCAGGCCGTGTTAGACGAACGGGATACCGCTGTGGCGCGGAGCGACGCGCGCCGTGCATTTGTCGCGGCGCACTCCTCGCAGCGGTTCTGCGCCGATCTGAAACGCCTCGCACTCGGCTGACAGGCGCGCGTCCTGCACGGCAGAATGGCGACGACCTCGTCTTGCGGCCTTGTATTGCGGCCGCCGGAGCGGAAGGTTAGGCATCCCTGATGCCGGCCCTGCCGTCAGGTGGGGCGCAGAGAGAAGGAGACGCTCCCATGTTGCGTTCGCTGTTTCGCCTGGGTACCGCCGTCGCGCTGACCGGCCTGCTCTCGTTGGGTGGAATCGTCGGTGCCTCCGCGGCGACCTCAGGCAAGGACGCCCTGGCCTTGCTCAACAAGGATGGCGACGACACGCTCGAAATCGTCGAGGTGATCGACCTCGGCACCAAGCTGTTCGTGGCCATCAATCCCGATGGTGACACGACCCTTGAAGCGGACGAGACCAAGGGCCGGCTGACCGATGCCGACTGGAAGGCGGTCAACAAGGATGCCGACAAGACATTGGAGCTGGACGAGTTTCTGGCGGTGGTCCGCGCCCGCTTCAACGCGGCTGATACCAACAAGGACGGCAAGCTGACGGCGAAGGAACTGGATGCTCCCGCGGGCCAGAAGCTGCTGCTGCTGCTCGTCAAGTGATGCCGTGTTGGGGCAATCGTTCGGCGCCAAACCGTGGGCTAGGCGGGGGTTAGGCCGCCTAGCCGCGCAAATTTGCTAATGTTTTCAAAGGAGGGATGGTGGGCGCGACAGGGATCGAACCTGTGACCCCTACGATGTCAACGTAGTGCTCTCCCGCTGAGCTACGCGCCCCCTCGCAGGAGCCGCCTCTATATCGGCCGGTTTCGCCGGAGGCAAGGCCCCTGAGTGTGGATCAGGCGGCTGCCAACATCTTTCCCACCTCCGAGACGAGATCGCGCAGATGGAAGGGCTTGGACAGCACCTTCGCCTCGCTGGGCGCCTCGTTGTCGGCGTTGAGCGCCACGGCGGCGAAGCCGGTGATGAACATGACCTTGAGGTCGGGATCGAGTTCGGTCGCCCGGCGGGCGAGTTCGATGCCGTCCATCTCGGGCATGACGATGTCGGTGAGCAGAAGCTCGAAGGGTTCCTCGCGCATGCGCTCATAGGCGGACCGGCCATTGTCGCACGAGGCGACGGAATAGCCCGCGTTCTGAAGCGCCTTCACAAGAAAGCGCCGCATGTCGTTGTCATCTTCGGCGAGCAGGATCTTGGGCACGCCACTTCCCCTGATGTCGTGATCGGTCCTTCCCCGGTGCGGGGCCGGGGGCCATATGACTTGTCTGACCCAATCGGGTAAATTCGAAGTGAAGGTCGCACCGCCTCTTCACAAGCGGCCGCCCGCCGGGCCATCATGAGGCCCGGTCCGGGGGACTTTTCTGGAACGATTACAATTCATTGGGTTGTTGATGACCGCCTGCCTCGCCGATGCCATAGAACCTGCCTTCGAGGTGCTCGCGCCGGCCGGCATGTGTGCGCCGTTCGTTTTCAATTCCCCGCATTCGGGACGAATCTATCCGCGCAGCTTTGTCGCCCAGACCCGGCTCGACTTTGCAACGCTGCGGCGCTCGGAGGATACCTTCGTGGACGAATTGTTCGTCCATGCGGTGTCGGAGGGGGCACCGATGATGCGGGCGCTGTTCCCGCGCTCCTTCCTCGACCTCAACCGCGAGCCCTATGAGCTGGACCCGCGCATGTTCGACGGCCGGTTGCCGCCCTTTGCCAACACGCGGTCGATCCGCGTGTCCGGCGGGCTCGGCACCATCGCGCGGGTGGTGGGGGATGCGCAGGAGATCTATCCGCGCCGCCTGGCCGTGAGCGAGGCGCTGGAGCGGATCGAGACCTATTACAAGCCGTATCATCAGGCCCTGCGCCGGCTCATCGGCCGGGTGCAGCGCCAGTGGGGCCTGGCGGTGCTGGTGGATTGCCATTCCATGCCCTCGGCGTCGAACCGCGAGGATGTGGCCCGCGCCGATTTCGTCATCGGCGACCGCTATGGCACCAGCTGCAGCGAGATCGTGATCGAGGCCATCGAGGCGGGGCTGACCGCGCGCGGCTACAAGGTGGTGCGCAACAAGCCCTATGCCGGGGGCTACATCACCGAGCATTACGGCAATCCCTCCGCCGGCCTGCATGCGGTGCAGATCGAACTCAACCGCAGCCTCTATATGGACGAGGCCGCCTATGAGCGGCACGCGGGATTCGAGCGTGTCCGCTCCGACATTGCCGGGCTCCTGCCGGAGCTTTTTGCCGCCGTCGCCGACCGGCTGGCGCCGCCCCGTGCGGCCGCCGAGTGATTGAGCATTGCATTTTTTAAACTGGTGCCTTGCGTTTTTCGAATGGCACGGCTACCAATTCCACCACGGCTGATGGTTTGAGCATCATTATACCGGTTGCGGACATCAATGGCAGATGCCTTGGTGTCGGATTGGTATTGGTGGGGAGAAGGTGACGACAGATCGCCTCCCGCAAGCCTGCTAGACGGTGGTTTTGGTCTCCACCGCACCGAATGGGCGTATGTGGCAGGCCAAAAAAGAAAGGGGCCGTCCGCGTGAGCGAACGGCCCAAGTCTAGGGAGGAAACGCCCAAGGAGGGCAGCGACACAGCGACGCCAATCGCCATGTCGCAGTGCACAAATAGCCCAGTGCGGTGCCATAAATCAAGTCCCCTTTTGTCGCAGTCTGAGATTCCGCGATAAGTCATTGATTTTAGAGGTATTATAGCGAGGCCGCTGTGCGGCCTCGCCCGCGTTGCGGGTCATGTGCGGGCAGAAAATTTTCGATTCGAGTCGCAATCCCTTCTGCAAGGCGCGACGGCAGGGCCTGTGGCGGGTCGCCAAACCCCCGTGGGCTTGGGACGTCGCTTGGCCCGTCTCCCCCGGTCGATGTCCCGGCGCGATATGATTGTGATGGGCGAGGGAAAGCGAGCGGCAAGGACGCCAGCGGTCCTGGCCCGATCCTTTGCCCCGACGGCCTGCGGTCGAGACGCTTCGGCCTGAGAGGCGCTCGACAGGGATGCGCTCTCTAAGAAAGCACACGGCAAGAAGGCGCACTGCAAGAAAGCCAGGAACGCGCGTTCAGGGGATCCCGGAAGAGGGCCGACGCGCGTATGGCGCGCAAGGCAGGGCCAAGTAAGGCAGGCCCAAAAGAAAGGGACCGCTCACGTTGCCGGAGCGGTCCAAGTCTAGGGAGGAAACGCCCAAGGAGGGCAGCGGCACTGCAACAAACAATGCCGCGCTGCACCAATATGCCCCCGCGCCCCCTTTGCATCAAGGCCATGGCCGGCGGATTGTTTGGGCACATCCATCGCACTTGAAACCATTCGTTTGCAGCCGTTTGTTCGTCGACTGCCTATTTGATGCGCGATTGCACCGCTGCGATGCCCGCGGTTCGCCCAATGGCAGCGCTGCTCCGCGCAGGTGATTTTGGCAGGTGATTTTGAAAGTCATCTGGCCCGGTGATCTTGTCCGGTGATCTTTTTCCTTGGCAGGGGCGGGGCCGCGCGCTTTCTTGGCCGCGCGCCGTTTGGCGCCGACCGCCGCGACCCGGGCGCCGCACGTCGGCGCGGGCCTCGCGGCCTCCCCGTCGCTTTCACTTTTCGGAGCCGCCATGACCGCCGTCGATTTCGACGCTTTTGTCCACAAGCTCGCGACCGTCTCCGGCGAGGCTATCCTGCCCTTCTTCCGCACCGCCCTCGGTGTCGAGGACAAGGGCGCCGGCCGTGGCTTCGATCCCGTCACCGAGGCCGACCGCGCCGCCGAGCAGGCCATGCGCAGGCTCATCCGCGAGACCTTCCCGGCCCATGGCATCATCGGCGAGGAGTTCGACAATGTGGTTGGCGATGCGCCTTATGTCTGGGCGCTCGACCCCATCGACGGCACCAAGTCGTTCATCGCCGGCCTGCCGGCCTGGGGCACGCTCATCGGCCTGCTGAAGGGCGGCGATCCGGTCTACGGCATGATGCACCAGCCGTTCATCGGCGAGCGCTTCTTCGGCGATGGCGGCGTCGCGCGCTATCGGGGGCCGGCGGGCGAGCGCATCCTGTCGGCGCGCGACTGCCGCCGCCTTGAGGACGCCATCCTCTTCACCACCAGCCCGCGCCTGATGAACACGGCCGATCGTGCCGCCTTCGAGACCGTGGAGGAGCGCGTGCGCCTCTCCCGCTACGGCGGCGACTGCTATGCCTATTGCATGGTGGCGGCGGGGCTGGTGGATCTCGTCATCGAGACCGGGCTGCAGGACCACGACATCATCGCCCTCATCCCCATCATCGAGGGGGCGGGCGGCATCGTCACCAGCTGGGAAGGCGGCTCTCCGGTGCATGGCGGGCGCGTGGTGGCGGCCGGCAGCCGCAGGGTTCATGAGGAGGCCTTGCGCCTCCTTAACGCGTAAGACTTCGGAGGCGTTGCACCGCCTCCGTTACGCCGCCTCGCGGCGAGAATGCCGCCTTACAGGATCGGCGTGCCGGGGATGAAGGCGTCGAACGCGGCCCAGAACTGGGCGCGGAAAATGTCCCTCTCCATCATCAGCTCATGGCGGCTGGCCGGTACCACCACGTGGGCGCCGGCGATGAGCCGGGCCGAGAAATGCTCGATGGCCTTGTTCGAAACCAGCCGCTCGCCCCCGGCGGCGATGATGAGCAGGGGCTGGCGGATGCGGCTGATGGTGTCCGGATGCGTCAGTTCCGCCATGATCGCCTCGGCTCCGGCGAGCCAGCCCAGGGTCGGCGCGCCGAGGTCCAGGACCGGAAAGGCGCTGGCGAGGGCCTGTGTCCGCTCGAACCGGGCGCGGTCGGAGGTCAGGAGATTGCCTTCGAACCGCATGCGCGACAGCGCGCGCCCATGCCCGCCCGGCACATAGGCGCGGGCGAAGCCCAGATGGGCCAGCGCGAGGGACAGGGGGCGCACGATCCCTTCGAACGGCACCGCATCCAGCCCCAGCATCGGCGCGGTGAGGACCATGCGGTCGAACCAGCGCTGGCCCTCCAGCACCGAGGACAGAAGGATGGTGCCGCCCATGGAGTGGCCCAGCGCGAAATGCGGCGGTGGGCAATCGGGCAGCATCACCTCGCGGGCGAACACCTCCAGGTCCAGGAGATAGTCCGAGAAGCGGGACACGTGCCCTTTCAGCGGGTTGCGCAGCAGGCGCTGGGAGCCGCCCTGGCCGCGCCAGTCCACCATGGCCACGGCGAAGCCGCGGGAGCGCAGTTCGCGCACCACCTCGAAATATTTCTCGATGAATTCGCAGCGTCCACCGAACAGGGCGACGGTGCCTTTCACGCTGCCGGCCTCGGGCGCCCAGCGGGCAAACCGCAGCTTCACGCCGTCGGCGGCGACGAGTTCGCCGGTGATGCAGCCATCGGGCACCGGATGGTTGGGAAGGGCGAACAGGGTCATGCGCGGCTTCGGTAGGCTCTGCGTGGTCGCAAGCCGGAAGGCCCGGCCCGGATCGATGCGCGAGGGTTACACGCTCGGGCGGGCCTTCACAATCGCGGCCTTCAGCCGTCACCGGGTGGCGGGGCTGAAGCCGATCACCTGCATGCCGTTGATCTCGCCGCTGTCGGCATCCAGCACCAGGCGCACCCGTTCGCCGCGCGGCCCGGTGGCCTCGGCGAGGAAGCTGCGCCCGCGCTGACGCACGGCGCTGACGTCCACGAAGCCGCGGGCCTTCAGGTTGGTGGCGACTTCCTCGGATTTCAACGGTGGCGCGCCGGGCGGGCGGGCCAGATAGGGCCGGTAGGGGTCCGGACGGCTCCGGACGAGCGGGGCGGCGAACGCCTCCGCCACAGGGCTGAGGCGGAGGCCGGCCGCGCCTGCGCCGGTGGCGTTCCCTTGCCCCGGTTCGGTGCCGGTCAAGTTGGTGCGGGCCAAGTCTGAACCGGCCAAGTCTGAACCGGCCAAGTCTGAACCGGCCAAGTCTGAACCGGTCAAGTCTGAACCGGTCAAGTCGATGCTCGCGTCGGCGCCCGCATCAGCCACCACGCCAGCCGTGCCGCGCTCCGCCCCGCCGGCTTTCGCCCGCGCTGCGTCGAGGCCGGAGGCGGGATCGTGTGCGAGATCGTGTTCCTCCCGCACGTCGAGCGTGCACTGGGCGGCGACCGGTGGCGCCGGCATCGCCAGGAGGGCGAACAGGAAGGCTGAAATGGCAGCCGGGCCGGCGCGCATCGCCTGCTCCTCCCTTTCCGCCGCCTGGCGGATGGAGCCTCACGTTTGGTCATAAGTTTACCGGCGGCGCTTGAACGAAATCCGACGCGGGCGTTCATCCGCGGTTCAGGAAAGCGACCCGCTCCGGCGGCCCCTTGACGGCCGAAAACGGCCTCCCCACATCCTTCACAGGCGCCGGGCACTCGTGGCGGCGCCGGAACCGGACCCGGCTTCGGAGGGTCCTGCATGTCGCTTCAAAGGAGGATATGCCATGCGTACGTTTGATCTGTCTCCGCTGTACCGCAACACCGTTGGTTTCGACCGGCTGTTCTCGCTGCTCGATTCCGTCGGCGGCGTGGATGCGGCACCCACTTACCCGCCCTACAACATCGAGCGGACCGGCGAGAATGCCTATCGCATTACGGTGGCCGTGGCGGGCTTCACCGAGGCCGAACTCGGCATCGAGGTGAAGGAGAACACTCTCACCCTCAAGGGCGAGAAGAAGGCGGCTGAAACCACCGAGGCCGGCCAGATGCTCTATCGCGGCATTGCCGCCCGTGCCTTCGAGCGCCGCTTCCAGCTCGCCGACCATGTGGAGGTCAAGGGCGCCGCGCTTGAGAATGGCCTGTTGCACGTGGACCTCGTGCGCAGCATTCCCGAGGCCAAGAAGCCCCGTATCATCCCCATCGCCAACGGTGCGGGCGCGCAGGCGCCGAAAAGCATCGAGGGCGTGGCGGGATCGGCTCAGGCCGCCTGAACAGGGCAGCCTGAATAAAGCCCGCCGGGCCGGCGGGCTTGGGGGGCGAACCGGTTTCGCCCCCGTCCTTCAGGGCGGCGCGGGCAGCGCCGCCTTTTTCGCATATGCAGGGTTGATTTTCCGGGGTTGATCTTGGCGGCGTGGAGGGGGACGAGAGGGGCCCCAGCCGTCTGAAAGGTCCGCCCCGTTGCCAGCCTCCCGCCCCAAGGTTCTTGTTACCACCCGCCTGTTCGATGAGGTCTCCACCCGCTTCCTGGAGGCTCAGGGCTTCGAGGTGGTGCCCTCCGGCCTGCCCGGCGATGCGCTCGACACCCACATTCCCGACGGCGATCTGAACGCCCTGCTGGATGGCGCGGTGGCCTGGATCGTCGGCCAGCGCGCGGTGACGCGCGAGATCCTGGCCGCCCATCCCCAGCTGAAGGTGATCGCCCGGCGTGGCGTCGGCTACGACCGGGTGGATGTGGCGGCGGCGCGCGATCTCGGCCGGGTGGTGACCATTGCGGCCGGGGCCAACGATCCGGCGGTGGCGGACCACACCATCGCCCTCATGCTCGCGGTGCTGCGCCGCCTGAAGGCGAGCGCGGCCGCCATCGCGCGCGGCGACTGGCGGGTGGTCAGCGGCGCCGACCTCACCGGCAGGACGGTGGGCCTCATCGGCTTCGGACGCATCGGCCGGCAGGTGGCGCGCCGCCTGTCCGGCTTCGACGTGACGGTTCTGGTCACCTCACGCACGCCGGATCCCGATGCCGCCGGCGTCGCCTTCGTGCCGCTGGACGAACTGATCGCGCAGAGCGACGTGGTGAGCCTCCACGCGCCGCTGGTGCCGGAAACCCGCCACGTCATCAATGCCGCGACGCTCAAGGCCATGAAGCCCGGTGCGGTGGTGGTGAACACCTCCCGCGGCGGCCTCATCGACGAGGCGGCGCTGCTCGCCGCGCTGGAAAAGGGCGAGATCGCCGGTGCCGGCCTCGACGTGTTCGAGGCGGAAGGCGACCCCGAAAAGCAGGCGGTCGCCGAGGCCCTGGCGGCGCGCGCGGACGTGGTGGCCACCGCCCACGCGGCGGGATCGAGCCACGAGGCGCTGGCCCGCGGCAACCTCATTTCCGCGCACTGCGTGGTGGCGGCCCTCGCCGGCACGCCTGTCCCGCCCGGCTGCCTGATCGCCGACGGGCGTGTGAAGTAATTCATTTACCATATTGAAATTAAAGCACTTCGGCCGGGGCGGGCGAGCCCGCCGGGCCGAAGCGCGATGTTCGGCCGGAACGCGGGCGGTGTTGCGCCGGCATCTCAAGAGATATCGATAAGTTTATGGTTAATAGAGTCTTTTGCATAAATGCAAGAAGGCTCAGCCGCCGCTGATGGCGGTGAGGACGAACACGTCCGCCCCGGGCGCAAGCGGGGTGTCGAGCCGTGCCCGGCGGCCGTCCACGAACACGTTGATGTGCCGGCGGATGGCCGGGCGCTCGTCGCACAGCCGGTCGCGCATGCCCGGCCAGCGCGCCTCCAGCGCCTCCATGAGCTGACGGACGGTCGAGGCCTCCACCTCCACCAGCGTCTCGCCATCCGGGAACAGCCGCACCAGATGGGCGGGCAGCCGCACCCGCACGGCGGCGCCGGGCGACTCAGGCAGCTTGGGCATGCTCACGCCTCCACGGTCACGCTTCCACCACGAGGGTCTCCACCGACGATATGGCCGGCAGGTGCTCGGCGACGCGGCTCCAGCGCTCGCCCTCGTCGGCGCTGACATAAAGTTCGCCGGAGCCGGTGCCGAAATAGGCGCCCGCCGGCTCCAGCGTATCGGTGGCCATGGCCTGCCGCAGCACGTTGAAGAAGGCGTTCTGCTGCGGCAGGCCCGTGCGCAGGGCGGTCCAGGTGGTGCCGCCATCGCGGGTGCGCCAGACGGCGGCCTTGGCGTCCGGCATGAAGCGGCCCGCGGTGTCGCCGTTCAGCGGCACCAGGAACAGCGTGTCCGGATCACGCGGATGGGCGGCGGCGGGAAAGCCGAAGCTGGAGGGCAGGCCCTGCTCGATGCTCTGCCAGCTCGCGCCGCCGTCGTCGGAACGGTACATGCCGCAATGGTTCTGCTGGTAGAGCCGATGGCGCATGCCCGGCGCCTTCACCACGCAATGCACGCACTGGCCATGCTCGGGATAATTCTGGCCTTCGGGCAGGTAATCGGCGCGGGTGCCGCGATTGCGGGCGCTGAAGGTCCGCCCGCCGTCGGCGCTGTGGAACACGCCGGCGGCGGAGATTCCCACCCACACGGCGTCCGGGTCGTCGGGGTCGAGCACGAGGGAATGCAGGATCAGCCCGGCACCGCCCGGATTCCATTCGGCGCGGGAGGGATGCTGCTGCAGGCCGTCCAGATGGATGAAGCTTTCCCCGCCATCGTCGGAGCGGAACAGACCGGCGGGCTCCACGCCGGCATAGAGCGTTCCGCCGGACCCGGCGGCGAGGCTCCACACGGTCTTCACCGGCGTCTCGCCAGCGGCATAGGCGAGGCCGCGGCTGGAATGGCGCCAGGAGGCGCCGAGATCGTCCGATTGCCAAACGGCGGGGCCGAACCATTCGTTGCCGCCGCCCGCAAAAATGCGTCCCGTGGCCGGGTCGCCCACCACATGGTTCATGGGCCAGGTGTCGCAATAGGGGCCGCGCAGGGCCCATGCGCGGCGGTTCCCGTCGCTTTCGAGGATGAAGGCCCCCTTCCGGGTTCCCACCAACACCAGCACCTTCTGCGCCATTTGCTCCTCCCTCGTCCCTCGACCCGCGTCGCTAGGGCTGCGCCGGGCATCCTGCACAGGACGCAGGGCCCGGTCGCGCTCCGACAGGCGCGGCGGAATTTTCCCTCAGCCCCTTGGAATTCGATAACTGATGATTTATGATATTCATCAGTTCTGATGGAGGTCCCTTTGAACATCCGGGTGAAGGAGACGGCGGACGAGACCCGCGAGCGCATCGCGCGGACGGCGGAAGAGCTGTTTCGCCGCATGGGTTTCGCCAAGACCGCGGTGGCGGACATCGCCGCCGAGTTGGGCATGTCGGCGGCCAACGTCTATCGCTTCTTCCCGTCCAAGACCGCCATCGTTTCGACGATCTGCGAACGCTCCCTGCTGGAAAGCGAGGCGGAAATCGCCAAGGTGCTTGGCGGCGCGGGCTCTCCGCAGGAGCGGATCATCGGGGGCTATGTGGCCATCCTGCGCTACCACAAGGAGAATTTCCTTGAGGAGCGGCGCGTGCACGACATGGTGCTGGTGGCCATGGAGAACAATTGGGATGCCATAGAGGCCCACAAGGCGCGCATCAGCGGCATGATCGCCAAGGTGCTGGACGAGGGCATGGAGAGCGGCATCTTCGTGCCCCACGATGCGAGGATGGCAAGCCAGATCATCCTCGGCGCCTGCGTGCGCTACTGCCACCCGGTGCTGGTGGCCCAGCATATCGACGAGGATCTGGAGGCCGGCCTGAGGGCCAGCCTCATCTTCATTCTGCGGAGCATCGAGGTGGAGCGGACCCCGCTCCCCTGAGCGGGAGTGATCCGCGCGCCTTTGTGCGCCTTAAAAGTGATGAAAGACGAGTTTCGTCAGCGTTGAGCTGTAATTCGACATTTCACAGGATCGTGCCATGCCCGTCGCTGCCCCCGAACCCCCTCCGCCTTCCGGTGCGCCGCGCGCCTCGCGTGCCGGCCTGTCACGGACAGGTTTTCTGGCCAGGCCCTTCGCCAAATCCGTGGCCGCAGTGTCCCTTTCCGCAGTGTCCCTTGCAGCCGTCGCCGCGTTTCTGACCGCCTGGGGGGAGCCTGCGCCTGCCCAGACGAAGACGGATGCGCCCCAGGTGGCCCAGCAGTTGGTGGCCCGGCCGGTGCAGGTCACCACCGTCGCCTTCAAGCCGCGCGATGCGGAGAAGACCTTCGTCGGCGTGGTCCGGGCGCGGCGGGAGATCGACCTGGCCTTCCGCGTGGGCGGCAAGATGGTGCAGCGGAAGGTGGAGGTGGGCGACCTCGTGGCGCCGGGCGACGTGGTGGCGCGCATGGACCCCGAAGACCTGAGGCTGGAACTGGAGAGCGCGCGGGCGGAACTCGCCGCCGCCACCGCCAACCTCAACCAGACCTCCGCCGAGGACGGACGCTACCGCTCGCTCACGGCAAAGGGCTACTCCTCCAACGCCGACCTCGACCGCAAGTCCCTCGCCAAGGAGGAGGCGGTTGGCCGGCTGGAGCGGGCGAAACGATCGCTGGAGCTGGCCGAGAACCGGTTGTCCTACGCCGAGCTTGTGGCCGACGCCGCGGGCGTGGTGGTGGCCACCTCCGCCGAGCCGGGGCAGGTGGTGTCGTCCGGCCAGACCATCGTCCGCGTGGCGCGGCTGGACGAGAAGGAGGCCGTGGTCTCCCTGCCCGAGACGGCGCTGGCCGATGCCCGCGCCGCCGACGCCTTCGTGACCCTGTGGGCCGAGCCGGGCCGGCGCATTCCCGCCCGCCTGCGCGAGCTTTCGCCCCAGGCCGATGCCACCTCGCGCACCTATCCCGCCCGCTTCACCCTGACCGGGGCGGATGCCAGCGTCGCCCTGGGCATGACCGCCACCGTGACCCTGCGCCCGAAGGAGCAGCAGGAGGTGGCGCGGCTGCCGTTGTCCGCCGTCATCGATCGGGGCCATGGACCGCAGGTGTTCGTGGTGGATGCGGCCAGCCGCACCCTCGCCGCAAGGCCCGTCACCATCGCCGCCTATACGGAAGACCAGGTGCTGGTGGCTGCCGGCGTCGCGCCCGGCGACGAGGTGGTGACGCTGGGGGTGCAGACGCTGCTTCCGGGCCAGAAGGTGCGCATCGCCAAGCTGCCCGGCAGCACCGACATGGCCTCCGCCGGCCTCAAGGAGATCCGGCCGTGAGCCCCGCCGGCCACACGCCGCAAAGCGCGCCGCCCGAAGGACAGGACGGCGCGGGCTCCGGCTTCAACCTGTCGCGCTGGGCCATCACCCACCGCGCCTTGACCCTGTTCGCCATCCTGCTGCTGGCGGCGGCGGGGGCCTATTCCTACCTCAACCTCGGCCGTGCCGAGGACCCCTCCTTCACCATCAAGGTCATGGTGGTGCAGGCGGCGTGGCCGGGGGCCACCGCCTCCGAGATGCAGGCCCAGGTGGCCGATCCCATCGAGAAGAAGCTGCAATCCCTGCCGTATCTCGACCGGGTGGAGAGCTATTCCCGCCCCGGCGTCTCCTTCGTGCAGATCTTCCTGGCCGATTCTACCCCGGCGCGAGAGGTGAAGGACCTCTGGTACCAGGTGCGCAAGAAGGTCTCCGACGTGCGCGGCGACCTGCCGGCGGGGGTCATCGGCCCCGGCTTCGACGACGAATATGGTGACGTCTATTCCGCCCTCTACATGCTGAGCGGGGAGGGCGCCGCCCCGGCCGAGCTGAAGCGGCAGGCCGAGATCATCCGCCAGCGCCTGCTGCGGGTGAAGGATGTGGAGAAGGTCGACCTCATCGGCGAGCGGCCGGAACGCATCTATATCGAGTTCTCCCACGCCCGCCTTGCCAACCTGGGCGTCACCCCGGCGCAGGTGTTCGACAGCGTCGCCCGGCAGAATGCCGTGGTGGCGGGCGGCGCGGTGGATACCCGCTCCGACCGCATCAATTTGCGCCTCACCGGCGCGTTCAGCGGCGTGGAGGCCATTGCCGAGGTTCCGGTGGCGGTGAACGGGTCGCTGGTGCGGCTCGGCGACATCGCCACCGTGAAGCGCGGCTATGAGGACCCGCCCGCCTTCCTGGTGCGCCAGCATGGCCGCCCCGCCATCGGCATCGGCGTCTCCATGGCGGCGGGCACCAACATCCTCACCCTCGGCAACGAGCTGAAGGCGGCCATGGCGGAGGCCACCGCCGAGCTGCCCATGGGCATCGACGTGACCCAGGTGGCCGACCAGCCGCACATCGTCGACGATTCGGTGGGCGAGTTCCTGAAGACCTTCGTGGAAGCCCTCGTCATCGTGCTGGTGGTGAGCTTCCTGTCGCTGGGCTTCCGCACCGGCATCGTGGTGGCGCTGTCCGTGCCGCTGGTGCTGGCCATCGTGTTCCTGGTGATGTTCGCCACCGGCATGGACCTGCATCGCATCACCCTGGGCGCGCTCATCATCGCCCTGGGCCTTTTGGTGGACGATGCCATCATCGCCATCGAGATGATGGTGGTGAAGATGGAGGAGGGCTGGGACCGCATGCGCGCGGCCACCTTCGCCTGGACCTCCACCGCCTTCCCCATGCTCACCGGCACGCTGGTGACCGCCGCCGGCTTCCTGCCGGTGGGCTTCGCCAAGTCGTCCTCCGGCGAATATGCCGGCGGCATATTCTGGGTGGTGGGCTTTGCCCTCATCGCCTCCTGGTTTGTGGCGGTGATCTTCACGCCCTATCTCGGCACCGTGCTTTTGCCCGACATGAAGAAGGGCCATGCCCACGAGATGCACGACGGCCGCCTCTACCGTGCCTTCCGCCGGGTGCTGGAGGCGAGCCTGCGGCACCGTTTCCTGGTGATCGGCGCCACGGTGGCGATGTTCGTCGGCTCCGTCGTGGCGTTCGGCCTTGTGCAGCAGCAGTTCTTCCCCACCTCCACCCGGCCCGAGCTGTTCCTGGAGATGCGCCTGCCCGAGGGCACGTCCATCACCGTCACCGAGGCCACGGCGAAGAAGGCCGAGGCCCTGATCGGCGACGATGCCGACGTGGCGACGGCCACCACTTACGTGGGCCGCGGCGCGCCGCGCTTCTGGCTCGGCCTCAACCCGGTGCTGCCGAACCCGAATTTCGCGCAGATCGTCATCGTGGCGAAGGACATCGAGGGCCGCGAGCGGCTCAAGGCGCGGCTCGACGGCGCCATCGCCGAGGGCGCGCTCTCGGAAGCGCGGGTGCGCGTCGACCGCTTCGTGTTCGGCCCGCCGGTGGGCTTCCCGGTGCAGTTCCGCGTGGTGGGGCCGGACCCCATCGCGGTGCGCGACATCGCCGAGAAGGTGCGCGTGGTCATGGCCGCCGACAAGGACATGATCGACCCGCACCTCAATTGGGGCGAGCAGGTCAAGTCCATCACCCTCGCCGTGGACCAGGACCGCGCCCGCGCCATCGGCACCACCCCGCGGGATCTCGCGGAGACGCTCCAGACCCTGCTGTCCGGCTATACCGTGACCCAGCATCGCGAGGGCAACCTGCTCATCGACGTGGTGGCCCGCGCCGTGCCCGAGGAGCGGGTGGATCTCGAGCACCTCGCCGCCCTCACGGTGACCACCCGCAACGGGCTCGCCGTGCCGCTGGGACAGGTGGCGCGCATCGCCTATGCCCATGAGGAGCCCATCCTCTGGCGGCGCGACCGCGACCTGGTGCTCACCGTGCGCGGCGACGTGAAGGACGGGGTGCAGCCGCCGGACGTGACCACCCGCATCCTGCCCCGGCTCGACGCCATCAAGGCGGAGCTTTCGCCCGGCTATCGCATCGAGACCGGCGGCTCCATCGAGGAGAGCGCCAAGGCCAATGCCTCGCTGGCGGCGGTGTTCCCGGTGATGATCATCGTCATGCTGACGCTGCTGATGATCCAGCTGCAGAGCTTCTCGCGCCTGGCGCTGGTGCTGGCCACGGCGCCGCTCGGGCTCATCGGCGCGGCGGCGGGGCTGCTCATCGCCCACAAGCCGTTCGGCTTCGTGGCGCTGCTGGGCCTCATCGCGCTGGCCGGCATGATCATGCGCAACACGGTGATCCTGGTGGACCAGATCGACCACGACATCCGCGACGGCCACACCCCCCACCGCGCCATCGTGGATGCCACGGTCCGCCGGGCGCGGCCGGTGGTGCTCACGGCGCTGGCGGCGGTGCTGGGCATGATCCCGCTGGCGGAGAGCGTGTTCTGGGGCCCCATGGCGGTGACCATCATGGGCGGCCTGCTGGTGGCCACCGTGCTCACCCTGCTGGTGGTGCCGGCGCTCTACGCCACCTGGTTCCGCGTGAAGGTGACGGACGACGAGCCCGCGCCGGCAGCCCTGCCGCAGCCGGCCGAGTGAATGTGCCACCCGAGCGGCGCGCCCTCCGGGCGTCGCACCTGGGTGGACACCAGCTGTCCCGGCGCCCCCCGGGACGGTCCTCCTTGCCCGGTCGCGGCTAGCGCCCCCGGCCGTGGCCGGGCGGGAGGATAGTTTGATCGGCAGCGCTTCGCCCGATGGTCCGGGCGGAGCGCGCCCCGCCTCAGTTCTTCTTCTCGCGCAGGGCGAGGCCGAACATGAGCGTGCCGACGCCGTTGACGATGAGATCCACGCCCAGGAACAGGCCGAGGATGTAGACCGAGTTCACCGGCCAGCGGGCGATGATGATGGCGCCCAAAAGCAGGGTGACGATGCCCGACACCACGATGAAGCCCCAGCCCTTGCCGGGACGGGAGCCGACGCCGGCGAAGATGCGGAAGATGCCTTCCACCGCCAGCGCCACGCCGATCATCAGGGTCAGCACGCCGGCGCCGAGCAGCGGGTTGCTGATCATGAGGCCGCCGGCCACCACGTAGAGCACGCCGGCCAGCAGCCAGTAGAAGAAGCGCCCCCAGCCCTGGACCCGGAAGGCGTGGATGACCTGGACCACGCCGCCCACGAGAACCAGCGCGCCCACCCACAGCACCGTGACGAAGGTGGAGGCGAGCACATGGGCGAGGGCCACGAACCCGAGCACGATGAAGGCGATGCCCAGCACCGCGAACCAGCCCCAGCTGGCGCGGACGGCGTGGAGCTGGTCGGTGACCGTGGATGCGGGCGTTTGTGCAGGCATTGTCATTTTGCCGTCTCCCGATGCGAGGTCATGAAGCCCTCGCCGGTTGGGGTGAGTCGTTCCACCCTCTGCAATCATACAGGAGGAACCGGCAGCTCACAGCGCGGGGTGTACCGGAGTTGGGGTGCAATCCGGAGCCTTGGCCGGCGCGCGCAGGAACAGCCCCGGCGTCGGGGGCAAGACCTGAGGGGCGTGATGGATGGTGCGAAGGGCGCCTGTCCGTCGCCGCCCGGCTCATCGCTGGGGAACGAAGCGGTGTGTGGGGTGGCGCGGTGACGAACTGGAATTGGCCGGCCGCGCCATGGGCGAACGCCGGAGCGATTCGCACGCCAGAGCTGTCCGGAGAGGAGGCGGGCTGGAACAGAGCCTATGGGGCAGGCTCAGGCATCGCAGTCATCGCGTCGGCCCGGATTGAGACCGGGGAGGCATCCCGCGCGAGGGGGATGTTCGGGCGCGTGGCGACGCAGCGGAGGCAGGCGAAGAACACAGGGAAACCCGGCCGGCGCGCAGGGCGCCGACCGGATTTGAAGGCTCAGCGCTGGGCCGGGACCACGGGCTTGCCGGTGGACGCGGTGGAGACCGGGGCGGGGGCGCCGGCATTGGCCTGCGGGCCGCCGGTCTTCGGCAGGATCACCACCTTGGTGCCCACGCCGGCGCGGTCGAACAGGTCTTCGATATCGGCGTTCAGCAGGCGGAAGCAGCCGGACGATACGAACTTGCCGATGGTCTGCGGCTCGTTGGTGCCGTGGATGCGGTATTCGGTGCTGCCCAGATAGAGAGCGCGCGCGCCCATGGGATTGCCCGGGCCGCCGGCCATGAAGCGCGGCAGGTAAGGCTGGCGCTGGATCATCTCGGACGGCGGACGCCAGTCGGGCCATTCCGCCTTGCGGGAGATCTTCTGGGTGCCGGCCCAGGTGAAGCCCTCGCGGCCCACGCCGATGCCGTAGCGGATCGCCTTGCCGCCGCCCACCACGTAATAGAGGTAGGTGTTGGGCGTATCGATGATGATGGTGCCGGCCGGCTGGGTGGTCACATAGTCCACCGTCTGGCGGCGGAAGCGATCCGGCACCGGCTCGGTCGGGTCCACGTTCTCGATGCGGGGTCCGGACGGCGCCTCGGTGGTGCCGGGGACCACGGCCGCGTTGGGCGAATACGCGCCGGCGGGCGGCGGACCCGCATTGATGCTGGCATAGATGGCGTCCTGGTCCACCGCGCCGCGGCCGGAACCGCCGTAGGTGGCCTGCGCCGACGGCTCATGGGCGGCAGGGGCGGGCTGGCCGTAGACACTGGCCGGCGGCGCTTCAGCCTGGGGCGCGGCATAGGTCTGCTGGCTGTAGCCCTGGTTGCCGTAGCCCTGATTGCCATAGGTCTGGTTGCCGTAGGTTTGACCCTGGGGCACGACCGCGGCCGGCTGCGGGCCGCCCTGGGGGACGACGGCGCTCGGCGCGGCCGAATAGGTCGGCTGCACCGGCTGCGGATAGCCCTGCTGCGGGTAACCTTGCTGGGGATAGGCCTGCTGGGGGTAGCCCTGCTGCGGATAAGGCTGCGCCGCGGGCGCGCCATAGGCCGGCGTGCCCTGCTGGCCGGGGGGCGGCAACTCGGTGCGCTCCAGCTGGTCGCGGCGCACGGGGGCCTGACGGGCGTAAGGATCTGAATAGCCGGGAGGGGGAGCCCCATAGCCGCTCACGGAGCCGGGCGGCAGCGTGCCCGTTTCCTCTTCGTCTGCCGCGTTGGCGGGCAGGCTGTAGCTCGTGCCATTGGCGGCCTGGCCGAAGGCCGGCGCGGTGAGAACCGATGCCCCGAAGGCGGCGAGGAGAAGTTTGTGGCGCAGGGTCATATGAGAGGGTTAACCGTGAAACGTGACGAAATTGGAAACGGGGCGCGGAAAATTTCGCACGCCACATCGGTAATATCGTAGAGCAACGCCGGGCACGCCCGCGCCTCCGCCGATCTGTGACAAAAGCGTGTATGCCTGCCGTTGTGCGGGCGCAACGACGCTTCGCGCAGCGCCGCTGATCGTGATCGGCATGGCTGGGAGCGGCCGGCGCGCCCCCGCGTCATGGTGCAGCGGAGGCGCTTGAATGTGGCGACGTTAGGATATAAAGATATCTTTATGTCAAATCAGAAGCCGCGCCAGCCCCTGTCGTTCCCCGCCGTGCTCGAAAGCCTGAAGGCGGCGGGCGAGGACACGCGCCTGCGCTTGATCGCGGTGCTGGGCGAGGCGGAGCTGACCGTTTCGGACCTCACCGAGATCCTGGGCCAGTCCCAGCCGCGCATCTCGCGCCATCTCAAGCTCCTGGCCGAGGCCGGGCTGGTGGAGCGGCACCGCGAGGCGAGCTGGATCTTCTATCGGCGCGCGGCGGATGGGGCGGGCGGGCGAATCGGCACCGCGCTCCTTGATCTGCTGGACCGCGACGATCCGGTGCTGGTGGGCGACCGGGCGCGGCTCGTGGCGGTGCGGGCGGCGCGCGCCGCGGCAGCGCAGGCCTATTTTGCCGCCCACGCCCGCGAGTGGGACGAGATCCGCCGGCTCCACGTGCCCGAGGCGGCGGTGGAAGCGGCGGTGCGGCAGGTGCTGGGCGCCGCGCCGATCCAGTCGCTGCTGGACCTTGGCACCGGCACCGGCCGCATGCTGGAAGTGTTCGCCCCCGATATCGAGCGGGGCATGGGCATCGACCTGTCGCCGGATATGCTCGGCGTCGCCCGCACCAATCTGGAGCGGGCCGGCATCCGCCACTGCCTGCTGCGCCAGAGCGACATCTACGCCGTGCCGGCGCCGCGCGATTCGTTCGATGCGGTGATCGTGCATCAGGTGCTGCATTATCTCGACGACGGCGGTCGCGCGTTGAAGGAGGCGGCGCGGGTACTGCGCCCGGGCGGGCGCCTGCTGGTGGTGGATTTCGCGCCCCACGGCCTCGAATTCCTGCGCGACGCCCACGCCCACCGCCATCTCGGCTTCCCGCGCGAGACGGTGGAGGGATGGCTGGCCGACGCCGGGCTCGATCTCGTCACCTTCCGCACCCTCGCGCCCGACGGCAAGGCGGGGGACGGGCTCACCGTTTCGCTCTGGCTGGCGCGCGATCCGCGCGTCCTCATGGCCGGGGCCGACCTTGCCGACAGGGAGATTGCCTGATGACCACGCCCGCCCTTGCTCCTGCTCCCGCCCCGGTCCGGGCGAGCCGGGAGATGGACCGGCCGCCGGTGAAGGTCTCCTTCGAGTTCTTCCCGCCGAAGTCGCCGGAGATGGAAAAGACCCTGTGGTCGTCCATCGCCCGCCTCGCGCCGCTGTCGCCCGATTTCGTCTCGGTCACCTACGGCGCGGGCGGCTCCACCCGCGAGCGGACCCATGCGACGGTGGAGCGCATCGTGAAGGAGACCGACCTTGCCCCCGCCGCCCACCTCACCTGCGTGTCGGCGAGCCGGGAGGAGATCGACGCCGTGGTCACCGCCTACAAGGCGGCAGGCGTGAAGCATATCGTCGCCCTGCGCGGCGATCCGGTGACCGGGGTCGGCACACGCTACGAGCCGCACCCGGGCGGCTATGCCTATGCCAATGACCTCGTGGCCGGCATCAAGCGCATCGGCGATTTCGAGGTGTCGGTCTCCGCCTATCCGGAGAAGCATCCCGAGAGCGCCAGCCTCGATGCCGACATCGACGTGCTGAAAGCCAAGGTGGATGCGGGCGCGACGCGCGCCATCACCCAGTTCTTCTTCGAGAACGACGTGTATTTCCGCTATCTGGACAAGGTGCGGGCGCGGGGCATCGACATTCCCATCGTGCCCGGCATCCTGCCCGTGACCAATTTCAAGCAGGCCTCGAACTTTGCCACCCGCACCGGCGCCAGCGTGCCGGCCTGGCTGCTGCGGCGGTTCGAGGGCCTCGACGACGATGCGGAGACGCGCAAGCTCATCGCCGCCGCCGTGGCCGCCGAGCAGGTGACCGACCTTGTTGATCGCGGTGTCACCGATATCCATTTCTATACGCTGAACCGCGCCGATCTCGTCTACGCCATCTGCCACCTTCTGGGCCTGCGGCCCAAGGCAGAGGCGGCGCCGCAGGCGCTGGCGGTCTGAACCGAAGCAACCCTTCCGGCCGGCGCCCGTCGCCGGCCCCATTTTCACCGTGGCGGGCCACAAGGCCGCGTCCCGAGGCCCCGAGACTGACCCATGAGCGCTCAAGATACCCGCGCAGCCGACACCTTCTCAGCCCTCGCCAAGGCCGCATCCGAGCGCATCCTCGTGCTCGACGGCGCCATGGGCACCATGATCCAGGGGCTGAAGCTGGACGAGGCCGGCTATCGCGGGCAGCGCTTTGCCGACTGGCCGCGCGACGTGAAGGGCAACAACGACCTTCTCAGCCTCACCCAGCCCGATGCGGTGCGGGCCATCCACTTGGAATATTTCCGCGCCGGCGCAGACATGGTGGAGACCAACACCTTCTCCGGCACCTCCATCGCCCAGGCCGACTACGGCATGGAGGAGCTGGTCTACGAGCTGAATTTCGAGAGCGCCCGCCTCGCCCGGGAGGCCGGCGACATCGCCCAGGCCGAGGACGGCCGTCCGCGCTTCGTCGCCGGCGCCTTCGGCCCCACCAACCGCACCGCCTCCATCTCCCCGGACGTGAACGACCCCGGCTTCCGTGCCGTGACCTTCGACGACCTCGCCCGCGCCTATCACGAGCAGGCGCGCGGCCTCATCGACGGCGGGGCGGACATCCTGCTGGTGGAGACCATCTTCGACACGCTGAACGCCAAGGCGGCCATCTTCGCCATCGAGCAGCTGTTCGCCGAGCGCGGCATCCGCCTGCCGGTGATGATTTCCGGCACCATCACCGACCTTTCCGGCCGCACCCTCTCCGGCCAGACGCCCGCCGCTTTCTGGTATTCGCTCCAGCACGCGCAGCCGTTCTCCATCGGCCTCAACTGCGCGCTGGGGGCGCGGGAGATGCGCGCCCATGTGGCCGAGATCGGCCGGGTGGCGGACACGCTGGTGTGCGCCTATCCCAACGCCGGCCTGCCCAACGAATTCGGCATGTATGACGAGAGCCCGGAAGCCATGGCGGAGCTGGTGGGCGAGTTCGCCTCGTCCGGCCTCGTGAACATCGTCGGCGGCTGCTGCGGCACCACGCCCGCCCATATCCGCGCCATCGCGGACGCTGTGAAGGGCAAGGCGCCCCGCGTGGTGCCGCAGATCGAGCCGCGCCTGCGCCTCGCCGGCCTCGAGCCGTTCGAGCTGACGCCGGAAATCCCCTTCGTCAACGTGGGCGAGCGCACCAACGTCACCGGCTCCGCGCGCTTCCGCAAGCTCATCACCACCGGCGACTTTGCCGCCGCGCTGGCGGTGGCGCGGGACCAGGTGGAAAGCGGCGCCCAGGTCATCGACATCAACATGGACGAAGGCCTCCTCGACAGCGAGGCGGCCATGATCACCTTCCTCAACCTCGTCGCCGCCGAGCCGGACATCGCCAAGGTGCCGGTGATGGTGGACAGCTCCAAGTGGGAGATCATCGAGCAGGGGTTGAAGCGTCTTCAGGGCAAGGGCATCGTCAATTCCATCTCCATGAAGGAGGGCGAGGACGCCTTCCGCGAGAAGGCCCGGCTGGTGCGCTCCTACGGCGCCGCCGTGGTGGTGATGGCCTTCGACGAGGAGGGCCAGGCCGACACCTTCGAGCGCAAGACCCAGATCTGCGCCCGGGCCTATCGCATCCTTACCCAGGAACTGGGCTTCCCGCCGGAAGACATCATCTTCGATCCCAACGTGTTCGCGGTGGCCACCGGCATCGAGGAGCATTCCGGCTATGGCGTCGCCTTCATCGAGGCGACCCGCTGGATCCGGCAGAACCTGCCCCACGCCCATGTGTCGGGGGGCGTCTCCAACCTGTCGTTCTCGTTCCGCGGCAACGAGCCGGTGCGCGAGGCCATGCACGCAGTGTTCCTCTATCACGCCATCCAGGCGGGCATGGACATGGGCATCGTCAATGCCGGCCAGCTCGCCGTCTATGACGAGATCGAGGCAGGCCTGCGCGAGGCCTGCGAGGACGTGGTGCTGAACCGCCGCGCCGACGCCACCGAGCGCCTTTTGGAGATCGCCGAAGGCTTCAAGGGCACCGCCGGCAAGGAGAAGCGCGAGGCGGATCTGGCCTGGCGCTCCTGGCCGGTGGACAAGCGCCTCGCCCATGCCCTCGTCAACGGCATCACCGACTTCGTGGAGGTGGACACCGAGGAGGCGCGCCAATCCGTCGCCCGGCCGCTCCACGTCATCGAGGGCCCGCTGATGGCGGGCATGAACGTGGTGGGCGACCTGTTCGGCGCCGGCAAGATGTTCCTGCCCCAGGTGGTGAAGTCCGCCCGCGTGATGAAGCAGGCGGTGGCCTATCTCATGCCCTTCATGGAGAAGGAAAAGGCGGAGATGGGCGTCACCTCCGCCTCGGCCGCCGGCAAGGTGCTGATGGCCACCGTGAAGGGCGACGTGCACGACATCGGCAAGAACATCGTGGGCGTGGTGCTCCAGTGCAACAATTACGAGGTCATCGACCTCGGCGTCATGGTGCCCATGGCCAAGATCCTCGAAACCGCCAAGGCCGAGAGCGTGGACGTGATCGGCCTCTCCGGCCTCATCACCCCGTCGCTGGACGAGATGGTGAATGTGGCCGCGGAGATGGAGCGGGAGGGCTTTTCCCTGCCGCTGCTCATCGGCGGGGCCACCACCTCGCGCGTCCACACGGCGGTGAAGATCTCGCCCCGCTACGAGCGGGGACAGGCGGTCTATGTCACCGACGCCAGCCGGGCGGTGGGCGTGGTTTCCAACCTGCTCAACAAGGAGACGCGTGGCGCCTATGTGGCCGACATCCGCGCCGAGTATCGCAAGCTCGCGGAAGCCCACGCGCGGGCCGACGCCAACAAGCAGCGCGTGCCCCTCGCCAAGGCGCGCGACAACGCCCTGAAGCTGGACTTTTCCGCCTATGAGGCACCCAAGCCCGGCTTCCTCGGCACCCAGGTGTTCGAGGACCACGACCTTGCGGATCTCGTCCCCTTCATCGACTGGACGCCCTTCTTCCAGTCCTGGGAATTGACCGGGCGCTACCCGGCCATTCTCGAGGACCCTGTGGTGGGCGAGCCGGCCCGCGCGCTGTTTGCCGACGCGCAGGCCATGCTGGAAAAGATGGTGGCGCAGAAGTGGGTGACCGCCCGCGCCGTGGTGGGCTTCTGGCCCGCCAATGCCATGGGCGACGACATCGTCCTGTTCCGCGACGACACCCGCAAGACGCCGCTGGCCACCCTCCACACCCTGCGCCAGCAGCTGGCGAAGCGCGACGGGCGCTTCAACCTCGCGCTGTCGGATTTCGTCGCGCCGCTGGAGACCGGGGTCGCCGATTATGTGGGTGGCTTCGCGGTGACCACCGGCATCGGCGAGGAGGAGCGGGTGGCGGCCTTCAAGGCCGCCAACGACGATTATTCCGCCATCCTGCTCAAGGCCCTGTGCGACCGCCTCGCCGAGGCCTTCGCCGAGCGCCTGCACCATCTGGTTCGCACAGGGCTGTGGGGCTATGCGGCGGACGAGGCCCTCGCCAACGACGACCTCATCGCCGAGCGCTATCGCGGCATCCGCCCCGCGCCCGGCTATCCGGCCCAGCCCGACCACACGGAAAAGGCGACGATCTTCCGCCTGCTCGACGCCACCCACAAGGCGGGCATCCAGCTGACGGAGAGCTTCGCCATGTGGCCGGGGGCGGCGGTGTCGGGGCTGTATTTCGCCCACCCCGAGAGCGCCTATTTCGGCGTCGGCCGCATCGAGCGCGACCAGGTGGAGGATTATGCCGCCCGCAAGGGCTGGAGCGTGGAAGAGGCCGAGAAGTGGCTCGCCCCCATCCTCAACTACGATCCGGCACGGGTGGAGGCGGCGGAGTAGGGGGCGCCAGGCAGACCCGGCCAGTCTCTATCGAGGCGGTCGGACCCATCGCCCAAAGTGCCGAGGGGCGATCGCGACCTCACACCGTCACGCCGTCACGCCGGCTCCCGCCTTCAGCTGTGCGAACACATTCGCCAGCCGGACGAAGCCGTCCACGTCGATCTCCTCGGCCCGCGCCGTCTCCTCCACGCCGGTGGCCGCGAGCAGGGCGGCGGTGTCCACGCCCAGGGATTTCAGGCTCTGGCGCAGCATCTTGCGGCGCTGGCCGAAGGCGGCTTCCGTCACCTTCTCCAAGGCGGAAAGGGCGCAGGGCAGGGGCTCGGCCCGCGGCACCAGATGCACCACGGAGGAGGTGACCTTCGGCGGCGGCACGAAGGCGGAGGGGGCCACATCGAAGGCGATGCGCGCCGTGGTCCGCCAGCCCGCCAGCACCGCGAGCCGGCCATAGGCCTTCGAGCCCGGCGCGGCGACGATGCGCTCCGCCACCTCCTTCTGGAACATGAGGGTGAGGGAGGAGAACCAGGGCGGCCAGGGATCCGTGGAGAGCCAGCCGATGAGCAGCATCGTCGCGATATTATAGGGCAGGTTCGCCACCACCCGCACTTCACCGTCACCCACGAGGGGGCGCACGTCCACCTTCAGGGCGTCGCCGGAGATCACCTCCAGCCGGCCCGGATAATGGTCACTGACTTCCGCCAGCGCATCGAGGCAGCGCTGATCGCGCTCGATGGCAATGACGCGCTTCGCGCCCAAGGCGAGCAGAGCCCGGGTCAGCCCGCCCGGCCCGGGGCCCACCTCCACCACGGTCGCCCCGTCGAGGGGGCCGGAGGCGCGGGCGATGCGGCCGGTGAGGTTGAGATCCAGAAGGAAGTTCTGGCCCAGCGACTTCTGCGCCGAGAGGCCGTGCCGCCGGATGACATCGCGCAGCGGCGGCAATTCGTCGAGGGCGCTCACGCCACGCTCGCCGCGCGCCGGCCCTCGCGCTCCGCAAGCGCTGATTCCGCATCCGCGAGGCGGCGGGCGAGCCGGAGCGCCGCCACCAGGCTGGAGGGGTTGGCGCGGCCGGTGCCGGCGATGTCGAAGGCGGTGCCGTGATCGGGCGAGGTGCGGATGAAGGGCAGGCCCAGCGTCACGTTCACCCCGTCGTGGAAGGCCAGCGTCTTGGCCGGGATCAGCACCTGGTCGTGATACATGCCTACCGCCACGTCGTAGCCGGCCCGCGCCTGCGGGTGGAACAGGGTGTCGGCAGGCAGGGGGCCGCGGGCGTCAATGCCCTCGCGCCTGAGGGCGTCCACCGCGGGGCGCGCGATGGCCTCGTCCTCGGTGCCGAGGGTGCCCTCCTCGCCCGCATGGGGGTTGAGGCCGCAGAACACCAGCCGGGGCCGGGCGAGGCCGAAGCGCCGGGCCATGTCGCCGGCGACGATGCGGCCGGTCTCCACCAGCAGGTCGACGGTGAGATGGGCGGGCACGTCCGCATAGGGCAGGTGGATGGTGGCCGGCACCACGGCGAGCTGGTCCGACCAGATCATCATCACCGGATGGGGCGCGGGACGGCCGGGGCGCGCGGCGCGGGCGGCGAGGAACTCGGTGTGGCCCGGAAACGGGAAGCCACCCGCATACATGACCGATTTCGCCAGCGGATTGGTGACCAGCGCCGCCGCCCGGCCCGCCTGGACGAGGCCGAGCGCCGCTTCCAGGCTCGCCACCACGCAGGGCGCGCTGGAGGCATCCGGCTTGCCGGGCGCCGCGGTGGAGGCGGGGCCGCAGGGGAGCACGGGCAGCATCTCGGCGAAGCGGACGGCGGCGTCTTCCGGCCCGGCCTCGGCGAGCGGCACGGTGAGGCCGAGATGGCGCGCGCGGGCTTTGAGCGCCACGGGATCGCCGGCGACGAGGAAGGCGGGAAGGCCCAGGTCCCGGCGCTGCGCCCAGGCCATGAGCGTGATGTCGGGGCCGATGCCGGCGGGATCGCCGAGGGAGAGGACGAGGGGGGCGGGCGCGACCATCACAGCGTTTTCCGCAAAAGTTGAAACCGGTTTTGCGTCATGAAAACGCGTTGAAACGGCGGAAGGGCCGGCTCGCCGGAACCGCCCCTTTGGCTATCAGTATCGTCGGCCTCGGTCTTCGACCGATGCCAGGTGGATTACGCTCAATCGCCGCGCGGGCTTGACCCATGGCTCAAGCTCAGGGGCCATGGGTATAAGGTCGGATCGAAGGCCCGGGTTTGCAACCCGTGGGCGCTTCAGCGGCGGCGATATTCGATGAGCGACTGCTTCCTCAGCTCCGCCATGAACTTCTTGGATTCCGCGGCGAACTGGACGTTGGACAGCTCGTCCTTGATTTCCTTCTTCTGCGAACTCTCGCCGCGCACTTCGCGCTTGCCGCAGATGGCGAAGGTCTCGACCCCGGACTGGGCCACTTCTGGCGGGGTGAGCCGGCCCACCTCGGTCTTGTCGAGGAGCTGCCGCAGCTGGGGCGGCATTTCGGAGGACAGGCGCGTCACCTTGGGTCGCACCACGACCTCTTTCAATGATTTCGCCATTTCCGCGCCGGCGTCGCAGTCGGTGAAGCGGCCGCGCAGGGCATTGGCCTCGGCGAGGCGCGCGCCGTAATTGGCGGTGGTGCGCGGCACCACGAAGACAATGGGCATGAGCGTGTATTCGGTGGCGACCAGCTGGGTCTCCCCGCGCTTCTGCAGCGCGGCGATGACGTCCGCGTCGCGCACGTTCACGGTGCCGGAGCGGGCGCGCACATACTGGCCCCAGACATAGTCGGCGAGCAGCTTCTGCTTGAAGGTGCGATCGCTGAGGCCCTGCTGCTTGAAGCCTTCACTGAGCTGTTCAGGCGTCCGGCCCGATCGCTCGGCGACCCCCGCGTACAGGCGATCCACGTCCTTCTGCTCCACCTCCATCTTGAGGCGGATGGCCTGCTGGATCTTGATGCGCTCGTCGATGAGGTCTTCGAGGGCCTGCTGCGATGTCACGCCCTTGCGCTCGATCATCTGGTGCATGAGCTGGCGCTGCGCCACGTCATAGGTGGTGATGGGGTCCCCGTTCACCATCACGATGATCTGCTGGGCCTGCGCGGGCGCGCCGGTCCCGAGGGCGAGGAAGGCCAGCGCAAGGGCCGTGAGGAGAAAATGACGAAGCAGCATGATCCTGTCCGAAGGTCAGACGGCGACTTGTGTCCCCTTCCTGTGGCGGCATTGCGGCCCGCTTTGCAGACCGCAGCCGAAGCTGCGGCCGGCTCAGCCGGCGCGGGGCCTCACTGGCTGGTTTCGCTGCTGGAGCCGAAGGAGGTGGAGAACCCGCCCTCGCCAAGTGTCCTCAGCCCGATGCGGAACATCACCCTGTTGACCGGCGCCGCATTGGGGCCGTTCAGGGTGTAGTCGGTGACGTAGTTGAGGGCGAGGGTGAAGCAGTCGTCGATATAGCTGAGGCCCACCAGCGTGTAGTCGAACTCGCCGGCGGCGAAGTCGTAGCGCACCGCGCCACGGACGGCCCAATTGTCGTTCAGCTTGTACGAGGCGTTGGTGTAGATGCCCTCGCGCTGGTCATAATAGCCCAGGAGCGGCTGCGCTTCATAGCGGCCGTAGGTGACGGCCACGTTGAACCGGTCGATCTCCGCCCGCCCCTGCAACTCGAAGCGCTGCATGGAGAGGTTGTCGTTGTCGAACCGGAAGCGGGTCACGAACTCGAGATGCTTGGTGGGCGAATAGCCGAACTTGGCGATGTAGTCGGACGCTGTGGTCTCGAGGCCGGACTCGAGGCCCGTATTGGCCATGTCGCCATAGGCAAACGAGTTCCGGCCGAACAGGTTGTAGGACTGGCCAATCACCGCTGTGACAAGGCCCGCCCCGTGGATGGCGGCGGTATAGGTCACGCCGAGATTGACGCGGCTGCCGCCCTCGACCCGGTCGTAGCCCGAATATTTGTTCACCTCGAACAGGTTGGTGTCGTCGAACACCAGGCTCTGGGCATCCTCGTTCGGGAAGTTGCCGATGTCCGTCTCGTTCGGCCGGATGATGACCTGGGCCCGCGGCTCGATGATCTGGGTGCCCCAGCTCTCGGCGGAGATGAAGGGATACTTGTAGTCGAGGCCCACCGCCGGCATGCCCCGGATCAGGTCGTCGGCGCCGGACTGGAGCGTGTTCTGGCCGGGCAAGGTGGCGCCGTACATGTAGCTGTAGGGCAGGTAGCCGGTGTTCACGGAGGCGACGTCCACCCGCGCGGTCACGAAGGGTGTCCAGATCTGGCCCGCGGAATCGGTGATGGCCTTCTTCCAGTAAAGCTCCGCGGACAGGCGCGTGTAGTCGCCCGGCGCACCGCGCAGCAGGCACTGCTCGGGATTGGGGTTCATGAGCGCGCAGGAGCCGGTCGGGATGCCCACGGCGCCGGTGGAGGAGGTGAGCGCCGAGGTGCCGATGAAGTCGGCCTCCTGGCGGGTCAGGCTGGTGAGGTTCGCCTTGATGCCGGATTCACCGCCCCACAGGGCCTTGTCGAACACCTTGTTGTAATTGAGCGTACCGACGATGGGCTGCAGGTCCTGGTTGTCGGTCACCGACAGGCCGAGGAAATAAAGCCCGCGCACGTCGAAAAAGGAGCGGTCGCCCTGGCCGGTGAGATAGACGGTGGAGGTCTTTGTGGAGACCCCGTCGCCGATCAGATTGTAGTCCTGGAGGAAGGTGCGGTCGGAGACCAGGGTTCCATCCCAGCCGAAGGTCCAGAACTTGTTGAGCGCGAACGCGCCGGTGCTCTGCAGGGCGCCGCGGTTGTCGCGATAGCCGGGCAGATATTCGGTCAGCCCGTAGGACGTGGTGGTGAAGGCGTCCTTGTCCTGCTGCATGATGCCGGCGGCGCGGATGGTATAGGCGCCGTTGATCAGGCGCTGCCGCCACTCGGCCTGCATCAGCACACCCTGCTCGGTGGTGACGGCGGGCGTCAGGGTCAGGTCGCGATCGGGGGCGATGTTCCAGAAGAACGGCGTGCCGACGCCATAGCCGATCTGGCTCGACGAGAAGAATTCCGGAATGAGGAAGCCGGTCTTGCGCTTCACCGTCGGATCCGGCGAGGACAGGTACGGGAAATAGGCCACAGGCATGCCGAAGAACTCTACCCAGGCATCCTGATAGTAGATCATCTTCTCGTCTTCGTTGTGGACGATCTTCTTGGCCTTGATCTGCCACAGCGGAGGCTTGCTCGGGTCGTCCTTGCACGGTTCGCAGGCGGTGTAGACGCCGTTCTGGAACACGGTCACGTTGCCGTCCGTGCGGTCGGCGCGGGTGGCGGCGAAGTGGGTCCTGTCCGGGGTGTCGAGGCGCAGGGAATCGATGAAGCCCTGCTTGAAGTCCTGCGTCAGCTCCAGGTTGTCCGCGGTGACGATCTTGCCGTCCTTGTCCTTCAGCCGGACATTGCCCTGGGCGAACAGGGTGTTCGACTTGCGGTCGAGCACCACCCGGTTCGCCTCCAGGGTCGAGCCGTCGTAATAGATCTGGACCGTGCCGACGGCGGAGACCGTTTCCCTCTGGTAGTCGTATTCGAGCTGGTCGGCCGTCACCAGCATCTTCTGGTTCGGGTCGAGCTTGCCCGCGCCGGCGAAGCCGGAGCCGAGCGCGCTGGGGGTGATGTTGGGCTGCTGGTCGCTCTGCGTCTGCGCAACCGCGGGAGCGGCGGCGACGAGGCTTGCTGCCATCAGAAAGAGGCCAGCCGCGGACGCAAGCACCCCCGTCCGGCGCGCGCTGCGGCGCCGGCCCCCGGAGATGTTGCCTACGGCGGGGGGAAGCCCGACCGTCATCCGTCCTCCCGATGCAACAGAATGAGTACCCCCAGAAGAATCCCGGTCACCGCAGGAAACCATGCTGCAGCAACGGGATGAACGAAACCCGCCTCGCCGAGATCCTCAGCGAGCTTGGTTCCAACATAAAGCAGAAAGCCCGCCAGCACGCCACCGAGAATCGTCTGCCCCACCCCGCCGAAGCGGAACACACGTAGCCCCACCACCGCGGCAATGAGTACCATTGCCACCAGGAGAAACGGCCGTGCCAGAAGGCTCTGGAGCTGAAGACGGTACCTTTCGGCGCCGAAGCCGGATTGTTCTGCACTGCGGATGGCGGCGGGAAGTTGCCAAAACGACACGGTTTCCGGGGCGATCAGCGACTCCTGAATCTGCTTGGGGTCGAGATTCGTGGCAATCAGATAGGTATCATAGTGCTGATGATCGAGGCCCGGAACCAGCACGCTGGCGTCGGTAAGAATCCATGCACCATCTCCCAAGGTTGCAGAACGGGCTTCCACACGCTCCACGAGACGGTCGGCCTTGTCGAACTCGAACACCACCACCCCGGACAGCGTCCGGCCGCCCTGGCGGGTGGCCTGGGCCTGGATGATGGACTGGCCGTCCACGCTCTGCTGGCGCACCCAGAACTCCTTCTTGCCCTGGGGCAGGAGCCCTGACGAGGAGGAGCCGAAGATCTCGCCCTCGATCTGGTTCGCGCGCTCCTTGAAGTCGGCGGAGACGGGGTTGAACACCGTGGTGGCGAACACGCCGAGGAGGAACGCCACCAGCACCGGCGGCGTGATGAACTGCCAGACCGAGAGCCCCACCGCCCGCGCCACCACCAGTTCCAGCCGCCGCGACAGCAGGACGAAGGTGGAGATGGAGCCGAACAGCACCGCGAACGGCATGAGCTGCTCGGTGAAGGAGGGGGTGCGGTAGAGGGTGACGAGGGCCAGCAGGCCCACCGTCACCTGTTCGCGATCGGCGGTGCGGCGCGCCATCTCCAGGAAGTCCACGAGCACGATGAGCGTGACGCAGGACAGGAAGATGAGCACCACCGCGCTCGCGAAGCGCCGCGCGAAATAAAGGCCGAGAATGCGTCCGATCATGGGGCTCAGGCCGCCGCGCGCCGCGTGAAGCGCTGCTTCAGCCAGTCCCCCAGGGCGACCAGAGCCGCCGGCGGGGAGAGGCGGATCCAGCCCTGGATCACCATGGCGCAGAGGACCACGGTAAGGATGGGCAGAAGATAGATGAGCGGCACCGCCCCGGCCTGGGTCTTCAACTGGCCGGCGATGGCGAAATTGCCGATCTGCACCGCGCCCATGGCCGGGATGATGGCGGCGAGCGCCGCGACCTGGCTCTGGCGGGTGGTGCGCGGGCGGGCCAGCGCCGCGGCGGCGATGGCGAAGAAGGCCATGGGATAGAGGCCGGCGGACAGGCGCTTGTGCACTTCCTCCCGGTAGCGTCCGGGGAAGAAGCGCAGGTAGAAGTCGTCCTCCGGCGGGTTCAGCACAAAGGAGATGGGCCGCTCCATGGGCTTCACGTCCTGGCCCTGGGAATTGGGGGCAAGGGACGACAGGTCGAAGGCATAGCGCTGGAATTCCACCACCGAGGAGTTGGACGACTTGCCCTTCTCTTGGCCCTTCTCCTGGCCCTGTTCCGTGCCCGCCTCCTTGTTCACGCCGCCGCGCCGCTGGATGGAGCCATTCTCCAGCACCAGGAAGATGCCGGAGTCGCTCTCGATGATCTGGCCGCGGTCGGCGAGGTAGGTGGAAACCGCGTCATCCCGCGCGTCATTGATGAAGATGCCGCGCATCACCCCATTGGGCGCGCGCTCGCGCACATGGAAGACGAGGCCCTGGGACAGGTTCACGAACCGTCCCGGCTGGGCGACGAAGGACACCACGTCCGCGCGCACCTTGGTGACCTGCTGGCGGAAGGTGGCAAGGCTCGCCGGCACAACCTTGATGGCGAGGAGGGCGCAGAACGCCGAGACGATGAGGGAGAGGACGATGAGCGGCCGCAGCAGCCGCCACGGACCCATCCCGGCGGAAGCCATCACCACGATCTCGCTGTCGCCGTTGAGCTTGAGCAGGGTGTAGGCGGTGGCGATGAACAGCGCCGCCGGGGCGATCACCAGCACCAGCGTGGGCATGGTGAGGCTGGTGATGGCGACGAAGGCGATGATGGTCTGGCCCTGGCTGGTGACGAGGTCCAGCTGGCGCAGGGCCTGCGTCGCCCAGATCATCCCGGCGAGCACCACCACGACGCCCAGGAACGCCACCGCGGCGGTCGAGAAAATGTAACGATCCAGACGGCCCATCAAAGCGTGCCTCAATGCGCGGAGCCGCCCCTCTCTCGCATTCCCCCAATCGAGCGCGCTCTGGATAACCGGAAGCTGCGCCCGGCGCAAATGCCGCCGGGGCAGGCTTCCGGGCTCCGACGCGATCACCATGCCCCTGGCCGGGACGACGGACCTGCTGCCAACATGAAGGAAAGAGGCCGGTTTACCGCCCGGATCACCGTGTGATCCGGGCGCGCGCCATGCCCCGCCGTCCTCAGGCTGTGCGGCCCACCGTCTTCAATGCGAACAGATAGACGAGCGCAACCTCGTCCAGCTTGTCGAATCGCCCTGCGGCGCCGCCGTGCCCCGCATCCATGTTGGTGCGCAGCAGGATGGGCCGCCCGCCGGTGTCCGCCGCGCGCAGCCGCGCCACCCATTTCGCCGGCTCCCAATAGGTGACGCGGGGATCGGTGAGGCCGGCGAGGGCGAAGATGGAGGGATAGGCCTGCGGGCCTACGTTATCCACGGGCGAATAGGCCAGGATGCGCCGGAACGCCGCCTCGTCGGTGATGGGATTGCCCCATTCGGGCCATTCGGGTGGGGTGAGGGGCAGGGTGTCGTCCAGCATGGTGGTCAGCACGTCCACGAACGGGACCTCGGCCACGATGCCGGCGAACAGGTCCGGCCGCAGGTTCGCCACCGCCCCCATCAGCATGCCGCCCGCCGAGCCGCCCTGGGCGACGATGCGGTCGGCCGTGGTGAAGCCCTCGGCCACCAGATGCTCGGCGCAGGCGATGAAGTCGGTGAAGGTGTTGGTCTTCCCCGCGAGCTTGCCGTCGGCGTACCAGTGCCAGCCCTTGTCCGTGCCGCCGCGCACATGGGCGATGGCATAGATGAAGCCGCGATCCACCAGCGACAGGCGGCTGGTGGAGAAGCCGGCCGGAATGGTGATGCCGTAGGCCCCATAGCCGTAAAGCAGGAGCGGGGCGGAGCCGTCCAGCGGCGTTCCCTTGCGATAGAGCAGGGACACCGGCACGCTCTCCCCGTCCTGTGCCGGGGCATAGAGGCGCCGCGTCACATAGTCCGCCGGGTCGTGGCCCGAGGGGACCTCCTGGCGCTTCAGCATCTCCCGGCGGCGGGTCGCCATGTCGTAGTCCCACACCTCCGACGGGGTGGTCATGGAGGCGTAGGTGAAGCGCACCGCGCGGGTGTCGAAGCTGAAGCCGGGGTGAAGTCCCAGCGCATAGGCCTCCTCGTCGAAGGCGATGGCGTGCTCGTCTCCCGACGCGAGGTCCCGGACGATGATGCGCGGCAGCCCCGCTTCCCGCTCCAGCCGGGCCATGTGGCCGGCGAAGACGGTGTGGCTCAGGATCATCCGCCCGGCCTGGTGGGGCACCAGATCACGCCAGCTGGCGCGGTCCGGCGTGGCGGTAGGGGCGGTGACGATCTTGAAGTCCTCCGCCCCGTCCGCATTGGTGAGGAGGATCAGGCTGTCGATGCCGGCGAGGTCTGGGTGGTGCTCCACCTCGTAGCGCACGCCGGCCTCGCGCGGGGCGATGCAGCGGGGCAGGGGCGCGGCTTGGGTAAGGTCCAGAAGGTGGACCTCCGAGGTGTCGTGGTCGCCGCAGGCGATGAGGCCGTAGCGGTGGGACTGGGTTTCGCCCAGCGAGACGAAGAAGCCCTTGTCCGGCTCCTCATAGATGAGGGCATCGGCGGCGGGATCGGTGCCCAGGACGTGGCGGAACACCTTGGACGGCCGGTGCTCGGCATCGCGGCGGATGTAATAGAGCACCGTTCCATCGGCGCTCCACAGCAGGTCGCCGGTGGTTTCCTCGATCACGTCGGGCCGGTCGGCGCCGCCCGACAGGTCGCGGATGCGGATGGCGTAGAGTTCGGAGCCGGACGTGTCGGCCGCAAAGGCGAGAAGGGTATGGTCCCTGGTATGGCGCCAGTGGCCGAAATGGAAATAGGCCTTGCCTTCCGCCTCCTTGTCGCCGTCGAGCAGGATGGCTTCGGGACCATCGGGAAGAGGCTTGCGGCAATACAGCGGATGCTGGCCGCCTTCCCGGTGCCGGGAGAAATAGGCGAAGGACCCGTCCGGGGCGGGAACGGAAGAATCGTCTTCCTTGATGCGTCCGCGCATCTCGGCGACCAAAGCGGCCCTGGCCTCGCCCATCGGGGCGAAATAGGCCTCGGCGAAGGTGTTTTCCGCCTCCAGATAGGCGCGGATGTCGGTGTCCAGCACCGACGGATCACGCATGACCGCGCGCCAGTTGTCGGCGCGCAGCCAGGCATAGTCGTCGGTCAGGGGCACGCCGTGGACGATGCGCTCGCTCGGCCGGCGTGGTGCGCGGGGCGGCTCAGACGCCACGGGTGTCCCCGTCGTCGGGCGCGAGCGAAAGTGCCGTGCCGTTCAGGCAGAAGCGCAGGCCCGTGGGGGCCGGGCCGTCCGGGAAGACGTGGCCCAGGTGGCTCTCGCAACTGGCGCAGCGCACCTCGATGCGGCGCATGCCGTGGGAGGTATCTTCGTGCGTCACCACCGCTTCAGCGGAGACCGGGGAGAAGAAGCTGGGCCAGCCGGTGCCCGAATCATACTTGGCCTCGGAGCGGAACAGGGCGGTCCCGCAGGCGACGCAGGAATAAAGGCCCGCGCGCTTCTCATCCCAATAGGGGCCGGTGAAGGCGCGCTCGGTGCCATGCTGGCGGGTGATTCGAAACTGCTCGGGCGTCAGGCAGGAGCGCCATTCGCTCTCGCTTTTGACCACCTTGGCATCGTCGTCACCATGGGCGGCGGGAGACGGGGCAGGATTGGGCATGGAAGACCCCTGGTTCAGTTTATGGAGAGGTAGGCATTCAGGGTGGCGACGGCAAGGCGGCGGCGCGCGTGGCGGGGCCTTTTTGGAGGCGGGGATCCGTGGAGGTCGAAAGTGCCGCGTGGCCGATGACGCGGCCGGCAATTGAGTTGCGGCTTATGTATGCAAGAATAGCAAACGTTTTCGCGAAATACTGGTTGCAAAGGTGAAGTCGCGAAATTAACAAATATAGAGCACCTTCTTCGTCGGATTGCTGTGGGGCGGCTGAACGGAGAGGGGACGCAAGGTTCGCCGCAGGTGGGGCAGGGTCGGTGGAGATTTCAATGGCCGCCGATCGAGGTTCCACCTTCGTCCGAAGACGGCGCCGTTCGGGATCACCTTTGCGCGCAAGGTCCTGCGGTTCGCGCAGTTGGCCCAAAGGCGCCACCTGCGCGCGCGCATTTTGAATTTCAGCCATACGGATGCCAAAAAAGCCAACCGCGAAGAAGGTCCCATGAGCGAAACCACGGATACGACCGCCTATATCGAGCTCGCGACGGATATCGTTTCGGCCTATGTCAGCAACAACACGGTGGCCCTCGCGGATCTGCCCTCCCTCATCAGCGAGGTCTATGGCGTCCTTCAGCGCCTCTCCAGCGGCGAGGAGGAGCCCGTCTCCGAGCCGGCTAAGCCCGCCGTGGCGGTGAAGAAGTCGGTCCATCCGGACTTCATCATCTGCCTGGAGGACGGCAAGAAGTTCAAGTCCCTGAAGCGCCACCTGCGCACGCGCTACGACATGACGCCCGAGCAGTACCGCGAGAAGTGGGGCCTGCCCGCCGACTATCCCATGGTGGCGCCGAACTATGCGGCCGCCCGCTCCGAACTTGCAAGGCAGATGGGCCTGGGCCAGCAGCGCCGCCGCGAGGCCTGACGCGCGATTGCATCCCGCGATTGCATCCACAGGCACGCCCACAAGCACGCCCTGGAACCACGAGGTCCGGCGCCCAGGTGCCGGGCCTTTGCTTTTGAGAAAACCCGGGCGAAGCCGGGGCGACGGCGCCCCGGCTTCCAGGCCTATTCGGCGGCGATGCGCACCTGGGGCTGGGCATCGCGCACGGCGGCGTCCACGTGGTTCTCGAAGCGGGTAAAATTCTCCCGGAACATCTCCACCAGCCGGCGCGCGGTGGCGTCGAACTCGGCTTGGTCGGCCCAGGTCTTGGACGGATAGAGCACGTGCGGCTCGATGCCCGGGACGGAAGTGGGCACCTCGAACCCGAAATAGGGATCGGTGCGGAAGGATGCGTCCTTCAGCGAGCCGTCCAGCACCGCCGTGAGCAGGGTGCGCGTGACCTTGATGGGCATGCGCCGCCCGGTGCCGAACTTGCCTCCGGTCCAGCCGGTGTTCACCAGCCAGCAGTCCACCTGATGCTCGGCGATGAGGTCGCGCAGCAAATTGCCGTAGACCGAGGGGTGGCGCGGCATGAAGGGGGCGCCGAAGCAGGTGGAGAAGGTGGCCTCGGGGTCCTTCACCCCCTTCTCGGTGCCGGCCACCTTGGCGGTGTAGCCGGACAGGAAGTGATACATGGCCTGGGCCGGGGTCAGCCGGACGATGGGCGGCAGCACGCCGAAGGCGTCGCAGGTGAGCATCACCACGTTCTTCGGCATGCCGGCGACGCTGGTGGCGCTGGCATTGGGGATGAACGACAGGGGATAGCAGGAGCGGGTGTTCTCGGTCAGGCTGCCGTCGTCGAAGTCGGGAACGTGGGTGACCTTGTCCAGCACCACGTTCTCCAGCACCGTGCCGAAGCGGTTGGAGGCGGCGAAGATCTCCGGCTCGGCCTCGGCCGACAGGCGGATGGTCTTGGCATAGCAGCCGCCCTCGAAATTGAAGACGCCGCCCTGGCTCCAGCCGTGCTCGTCATCGCCGAGCAGGGTGCGGTTGGGGTCGGCGGAGAGGGTGGTCTTGCCGGTGCCGGACAGGCCGAAGAACAGGCAGACATCGCCCTCCGCGCCCACGTTCGCCGAGCAGTGCATGGGCATGATGCCCTGTTTCGGCAGGATGTAGTTCAGCGCGGTGAACACCGACTTCTTCATCTCGCCCGCATAGGAGGAGTTGCCGATCAGCACGATGCCGCGGGTGAAGTTCACCGCGATCACCGTCTCCGAGCGCACCCCGTGGCGGTCCGGATCGGCCTTGAAGGACGGCAGGTCGATGATGGTGAGTTCCGGCACGAAGCTGTCCAGCTCGGCCTGGTCCGGCCGGCGCAGCATGGTGCGGATGAACAACGAGTGCCAGGCGAACTCGGTATAGACGCGCACCTTGATGCGGCAGGAGGGGTCGGCGCCGCCGTAGAGGTCCTGGGCATAGAGGGTCCTGTCCTCGGCCGCCGTGAGGAAGTCCTGGTACAGGGTCTCGAACTGCTCGGGCGAGAGGGCGCCGTTGTTGTCCCACCACACCTGGGTCTCGGTGTCGGCGTCGCGGACCACGAACTTGTCCTTGGGGCTGCGGCCGGTATGGGCGCCGGTCTCGGCCACCAGGGCGCCGCCGGAGGAGAGGCGGGCTTCCCGGTTCGCCAGGGCGTGCTCGTAGAGCGCGGGCTCCAGCAGGTTCCAATGAACCGCGGTGAGGTGTTTCAAACCGAAGCTGGCGGCGCCGCAGGCGCTGTTCCGGTGACCGGTTTCGAGCAAGGACTCGTCCTCCTGATGTTCCCGCCGGCTTGAAGCCGGCCCTGCGCACGGTAACGGACGCCATCCTGCGTCTCTGGTGATGCCGCGCCTCCTCAGGTTATAAGGAGACGTCGCCAAAAGAAACACAGCCAAACGTGTACAGCGAGAGCACAGGCCGTCCCGATGGAGACGTCTATAACCATTTGAATACAATATGTTAAGCGTTTCAGGTCGGATCGCCCGGCGATCGGACGGAAACGCCGCCGTTCAGGCCGCGCTTGCCTGCCGGGCCTTCTGGACGAGGGCGACGAGTTCTTGACGCACTGCAGTAAGTTCGGTGACGCGCTGCGAAAAGTCTAGCCGCCTGACCAGCTCGCCGCTGGAAATCTCGCAGCCCTCCGGGTCCACCGCCACCATGCGCCACGCGCCGTCCGGCGCGCCGAGCAGCGCTGTCGCATAGAGGCCGACGGCATCGGAGTGGTCGGCGTTCATGTGCGCGATGACGCCGTCGGCGCCGGCCGCCAGCGCCTCGGCGCCGCTCCAGTCGGTGAGGAGGGCGGCGCCCGGCACGTCGACGATGCGGCCGAAGCCTTCCACCAGGTGCGCCTCCTCCACATGGATGGCGTGGAAGGCGAAGTCGGTGAAGTCCGCATAGCCGGCCGCCGCCGGGTGGCGGGCGAGATACCGGGTGCGGACCTCGGCCTGCGGCGCCGGCACGATGCGGCCGATGAGGCTGGCCCGCGGCGCATCCAGCGGGTCCACCGTTCCCGCGGCCGAGACCAGCAGCGAAACCCGTGCATCCCCCGCGATGTTGCGGGTGTGCCGGGCGAGGCGGGAGATGAGCAGGGTCGGGCGGCCTTCGGGATCGGTGGCCACCGCCACCAGCGAGGCATAGGGTCCGCCCGTCCCCTCCAGCGTCGCCAGCGCGCCGAAGCGCGCTTCGCGGATGAGCCGGCGGACGACGGTGGCGGCAGAATCGGCCATGAACCATGCTCCCTTCGAACCGCGTCAGGATGCGGCGTCCCGCCGGCCCTGCGCAAGCGGCAGCGCGGCCGCAGGCGCGCGCAGGGTGAAGGTTGCGGGGGGATGTTTGACGGGGGATGTTTGGCGTCGGTGGAGAATCCCGCTATTTTGCGGCAGTTGACTCTTGTGTGTCACATTTCGGCCACGCGAACGGGGTTCACCCCTCGCGCAAGGCCGCAGTTGAGGCCGCTGTTTCCAGACGGCTGAAAAGAGGTGTCATGCCCACCATCGCCCTCGTCGACGACGACCGCAACATTCTGACCTCGGTTTCCATCGCACTGGAGGCGGAAGGCTATCGCATCGACACCTACACCGATGGCGCCTCGGCCCTGGACGGATTCAAGACCAACCCGCCGGACCTCGCCATCCTCGACATCAAGATGCCGCGCATGGACGGCATGGAACTGCTGCGCCGCCTGCGCCAGAAGACCGACATGCCGGTGATCTTCCTCACCTCCAAGGATGAGGAGATCGACGAGCTGTTCGGCCTGAAGATGGGCGCCGACGACTTCATCAAGAAGCCGTTCTCCCAGCGCCTGCTGGTGGAGCGGGTGAAGGCCGTGCTGCGCCGGGTCGGAGCCAAGGACGGCACCGCGCCCCGCGAGACCGACAGCGCCAAGGTGCTGGAGCGCGGCAACCTGCGCATGGACCCCGAGCGCCACACCTGCACCTGGAAGGGCGAGCCGGTGACCCTCACCGTCACCGAATTCCTGATCCTGCAGGCGCTCGCCCAGCGTCCCGGCGTGGTCAAGAGCCGCAATGCGCTCATGGATGCGGCCTATGACGACCAGGTCTATGTGGACGACCGCACCATCGACAGCCACATCAAGCGGCTGCGCAAGAAGTTCAAGTCGGTGGACGACAGCTTCGAGATGATCGAGACCCTGTACGGCGTCGGCTACCGGTTCAAGGAGTGAGCACCACGGCACCGCGCCGGAGGCTCAGGACCCCATGACGGCGCACACCGACGAGGTACGAGCCGACGAGATGGCCTCGGGCGGGCCCGGTGCCTCCGGCGGCCGGGCGGAACGGGGGCGCGAGCCGCGTGGCGGTATCATCGCGTGGCTGAAGCGCGTGCGTCGCTTCGTGGCCTTCAAGGGCTTCTCCTCGCTCACCCGGCGCATCGTGCTGCTCAACCTCGCCGGGCTGTGCGCCCTGGTGTCGGGCATCCTCTATCTGTCGGAGTTCCGCTCCGGCCTCATCGACGCGCGCATCCAGAGCCTGCTGGTGCAGGGCGAGATCATCGCCGCCGCCATCGCCTCCTCGGCGCAGGTGGAGACCAATGCCATCACGCTCGATCCCGAGCGGCTGCTGGAATTGCAGGCCGGCGAGAGCTACGGCCCCGACGACGGCTTCGCGCCGCTGGAATTCCCCATCAATCCCGAGCGCGTCGCCCCGGTGCTGCGGCGCCTGGTGGGGCCGACGCGCACCCGCGCCCGCATCTATGACCGCGAGGGCCAGCTGCTGCTGGATTCCCGCTCGCTCTATTCGCGCGGCGAAATCCTGCGCTACGACCTGCCCTCGCCCAACGAGCCCAAGCCCGGCGTGATGGAGCGGGCCTGGCAGGCGGTGCAATTGTGGTTCGGCCGCGGCGACCTGCCGCTCTACAAGGAATTCGGCCCGCAGGCCGGCAAGAATTATCCCGAAGTCGCCTCCGCCGCGCTGGGCGCCAAGGGGAGCGAGGTGCGGGTGGATGAGCGCGGGCAGGTGGTGGTTTCCGTCGCCGTGCCGGTCCAGCGCTTCCGCGCCATCCTCGGGGTGCTGCTGTTGTCCACCCAGAGCGGCGAGATCGACGCCGCGGTGAAGGCCGAACGCTTCGTCATCGTGCGCGTGTTCCTGGTGGCGGCGGTGGTCATGGTGCTGCTCTCGGTGCTGCTCGCCGGCACCATCGCCGACCCGGTGCGCAAGCTCGCGGCGGCGGCCGAAAGGGTGCGCCGGCGCATCAAGTCGCGGGTGGAGATCCCCGATTTCACCGCCCGCTCGGACGAGATCGGCCATCTGTCCGGCGCCCTGCGCGACATGACCGGTGCCCTCTACAACCGCATCGAGGCCATCGAGAGCTTCGCCGCCGACGTGGCCCACGAGCTGAAGAACCCGCTGACCTCCCTGCGCAGCGCGGTGGAGACGCTGCCGCTGGCCAAGAGCGACACCTCGCGCAACCGCCTGATGGAGGTGATCCAGCACGACGTGAAGCGGCTCGACCGCCTCATCTCCGACATTTCCGACGCCAGCCGGCTCGATGCCGAGCTGCAGCGGCAGGAGGCGGCGAATGTCGACCTCAAGCAATTGCTGGAGATGGTGGTGGGCCTCGCCCAGGATGTGCGCAAGGACGACGGGGTCTGCGTCTCCCTCACCTTCGAGCGGGCCCACGGCGCGCCGGCCGACTTTCTGGTGGCGGGCCACGCCTCGCGCCTGGGGCAGGTTGTGGATAACCTCGTCTCCAACGCCCGGTCCTTCTCGCCGGAGGGCGGCTCGGTGCGCGTTACCTGCCGCCGCCTGAAGGATGGCGCCGAGATCGTGGTGGACGACGACGGCCCCGGCATTCGCCCGGATGCGCTCTCGCGCATCTTCGAGCGCTTCTACACGGACCGGCCGCACCAGGGCTTCGGGCAGAATTCCGGGCTCGGCCTCTCCATCTCGCGGCAGATCGCGGAGGCCCATGGCGGCACCATCTGGGCCGAGAACCGCACGGAAGCCGGAGCCGACGGCACGCCTCAGGTGACCGGCGCCCGCTTCGTCGTGCGCCTGCCGACGGCCTGAGCCGTGGGCGCGCCCGCCAGCATCCATGCCAGCTGCATCGCCATCGGCGATCTCGGGGTGCTCATCCGCGGGCCGTCCGGCTCGGGCAAGTCGAGCCTTGCGCTGCGGCTCATCCTCGACGCGCCGCGCAGCCTGTCCCCCGCCGAGCTGGTGGCCGACGACCGGGTGCTGCTGGCGCCGGAGGACGGCGTCCTGGTGGCGCGTCCAGCCCCCGCGCTGGCCGGTTTGATCGAGATGCGCGGCCTCGGCATCCGCCGGTTACCGTATCGTCCCATGGTGGCGGTGCGGCATGTGGTCGATCTTGCAGCACCCGACGCCAGCCGGATGCCGGCCCCGCAAGCCCGGCGAATCCTCCTTCAAGGCATTGAAGTTGAACGTATTCCATTGGAGGAATGGGGCAAGGCGCCACTGGTTCTCGCTTGCATTATCGGAACGCGTGACCACGATGATTAAATGTGCTTTTGTGCGTTGCACCCCTTGCGTAATTTTTGAGCCGATCTGAATATGGCCGTCCCGCAACGCGGGAGGCCTTCATCCAGGGGTGGTGGAGGCGGAGGAAGCATGATCGGTCTCGTCCTCGTCACACATGGCCGCCTTGCCGACGAATTCTGCTCCGCCCTGGAGCACGTCATGGGTCCGCAGACCCAGATGGCCACCGTTACCATTGGTCCCGAGGACGATATGGAACGGCGGCGGCAGGACATCATCGAAGCCGTGGACCGGGTGCGGACCGGCGACGGTGTGGTGATCCTCACCGACATGTTCGGCGGCACGCCGTCCAATCTCGCCATCTCGGTGATGAACACGCCGGACGTGGAGGTGGTGGCGGGCATCAATCTGCCCATGCTCGTGAAGCTCGCCAAGGTGCGTGGCGAGCTGCCGCTGGAGCAGGCCGTCGATGTGGCGCAGGAAGCCGGGAGGAAATACATCAATGTCGCAAGCCGTGTCCTCTCCGGTAAATGACGCCTTCGTCCCGCGGGCGGACGCGGACGAGGCGCAACACCAAGAGATGCCGCACCAAGAGATGCCGCACGAGATGGAGTGTCCCGAGGCGGCGTGTGGCGGACCCATCGCCCCCGAGGCCCTGGTGCGTGCCCTGCCGATCGTGAACAAGCGTGGCCTGCATGCCCGTGCCTCCGCCAAGTTCGTGCAGACGGTGGAGCGGTTCGACGCCTACGTGACCGTATGTCGCAATGGTGAGGCGGTAGGGGGCAATTCCATCATGGGCCTGATGATGCTGGCCGCCGGCCCCGGCACCAGAGTGACCGTGACCGCCACCGGCAACGAGGCCGCCGCGGTGCTCGAGGCCCTCGATACCCTGGTGGCCGACCGCTTCGGCGAGGACGAATAGCGCCGCAGCCAGGATAATCGCGCCGCTGGCCGCCTGCCGCCTGCCGGGCCAAGGGCCTGGCATTCCGGCACCGCTTGGGCCCGGCATTTACCTCAATCTCAAGTCGCTCTGGCCGGTGACCGATTGGTTGCCTATTTCTTAATGTCGATCGCTCGCGCGCTGGGCGCGGCGATCCGGGACGGGTCTGCCCCCCGTATCAGTGCCATGTTGGAGCCGACGAGCCATCAGCCGGAGACCCGGCCGGCGCCCAGGGGCGCCCGGTGGAGCCTCGGGCTGTCCACCAAGCTTCTCGCCTTGACCGTCGCCGTGGTGGCCATGGCCGAAATCGCGGTGCTGGTGCCCACCATCGCCAACTACCGCATTGCCTGGCTCTCCGACCGGCTGGCGGCGGCCCGCACCGCCGCCCTCGTGCTCGATGCCGCCCCGCAGGAGGGCATTTCGCCCGACCTCACCCGCCAGTTGCTGGAGAGCGTCGGCGCCAAGGTGATCGTGGTGAAGCGCGAGGACACGCGCCGCCTGCTCGCCGCCTCCGACATGCCGCCCATGGCCAACGTGCATATCGACATGCGCGAGACCACCTTGTGGACCGCGGTCCACGACGCCTTCGATACGCTCACGGCCCCCGACGGCCGCATCCTGCGCGTGGTGGGCGATCCGCCGCGCGGCGCCGACTTCATCGAGATCGTCCTCAGCGGCACGCCCCTGCGCGCGGCGCTGCTGCGCTTCGCCGCCACCGTGCTGCTTGTGTCGCTGGCGGTGGCGGTGGCGGCGGGCGTGCTGGTCTATGTGAGCCTCAACTGGCTGTTCGTGCGGCCCATGCGGCGGCTCACCGAGCGCATCTCGGCGTTCCGCGAGAACCCGGAGGATGCCTCCCGCATCATCGTGCCCTCCGGCCGCTCCGACGAGATCGGCACCGCCGAGGAGGCGCTGGAGGAGATGCAGCGCGAACTGTCCCAGACCCTGCACCAGAAGAGCCATCTGGCGGCCCTCGGCCTGGCGGTGTCCAAGATCAACCACGATCTGCGCAACCTCTTGTCGTCCGCGCAGCTGCTCTCCGACCGTCTGGCCACCGTGCCGGACCCAACCGTGCAGCGCTTCGCGCCGAAGCTGCTGGCGGCCCTCGACCGTGCCATCACCTATTGCGAGCAGACCCTCTCCTACGGCCGCGCCAAGGAGCCGCTGCCCGAGCGGCGCGACGTGGCCCTCGCCCAGCTCTTCGACGAGGTGCGCGAGACGCTGGGCCTGCAGAGCGGCTCGGGGATCGGCTGGGTGGTGGATATCGAGCGGGGGCTCGTGGCCGATGCCGACCCCGACCAGCTGTTCCGCGTGATCCTGAACATCGCCCGCAACGCCGTGCAGGCGCTGGAGGTGCGCGCGCCGGTGGACCCCGAGCGGGACCAGATCCGCATCAAGGCGCGGCGCAAGGGTGCGGTGGTGGAGATCGAGATGGGCGACACCGGGCCGGGCATTCCGGCGGCGCGCCGCGAGCACCTGTTCGAGGCTTTCGTGTCCTCGGCGCGGCGCGGCGGCACCGGGCTCGGCCTGCCCATCGCCGATGAGCTGGTGCGGGCCCATGGCGGCGAGATCCGCCTTCTGGACACCCAGGTGGGCACCACCTTCCGCATCACCATCCCCGACCAGCCGGAAAGCCGCCACCACCGGCGCGAGCGCATCCGCGCCTGAGGTATTGGTGTGCTGCGCAGTTTTCCACATGGGAGTGGGGTCGCGCGGTTTTTCTCAAGCATCCAGTCTTGCGTGGTCCGCTGGAAGGGTGTAGCTCACGGGTCCTCGCGGCGCTCCAACGTCGCGACGCCCGGGAAGGGCTTCCCTTCCAGACCGGTTCCCACCGGTTTCGGGCACAGGCGCCGGTAGCTCAGCTGGATAGAGCACCAGACTACGAATCTGGGGGTCGGGAGTTCGAATCTTCCCCGGCGCGCCATTAAATCAATGACTTAGCCGAAGTTCACCGTTTCAGTTTCCGGATCTGAAACGGTTTTTGAAACGGTTTTGGCTGAAGTTTGCGATTGGGCCGCATTGCCCGCGACCTTCCCTTTCAAATTCCCAGAGTTCTCATTGGTGACGCGCCTTCATGAGTTGGCGATTGTCACCGCGCTGCCGACGTGTTCGTCGCTCGTCAACTGATCGACGCAGAATTGCGCCACGTCGGCCCGGCTGGTCTTGTGGGCGGTGTCGCGTCCCCGAAACACCTTTACGTTTCCGGTGGCGGCGTCATCGGTGAGCATCGCGGGACGGACAATGACGAAGGCAATGCCGCTCGCGCGGACGACAGCTTCCGTCGCAGCCTTGTCTTCGGTCGAGCCGCGCAGCCACGTCGGCACAATCACATGCTCTACGAACCAGCCCACCTGGTCAGCCGAGTCGCCGACGCCGAACGAGCTGATAACGATGACGCGCCTCGCGCCGTTCGCCTTCATCGCCGCGACGACCGCGCCGGCGACGCTGCGCTCGAGCGTCGTCTTGCAGTACGGCGCCTTCCCGCCGATCGTGTCGATCACGGCGTCCTGCCCGGCCATCGCTTCGTCCACGCTCGCGTGATCGGTCGCATCCCCAGCGATGACGCGGACGTTCTCGGGCGCGCGATACCTCGCCGCATCGCGAACGAACACGGTCACAACGTGCCCGGCCGCCACGGCTCGCTCGACTACGATCGCCCCCGTCTTGCCGGCCGCGCCGATGATCAGAACATTCCTATTGTTTTCCTCCTTGTGGACAGAGCCGCGACAACGCAGCTCGCTAAGGGATCAGTTCAGGAGCGGTGGGCTCGCAGCCGAGCCATTGTCGGGTGCGGGGCGCTCCACGCCGGCCTGTCGCGGCCAGCGCACATATGGACAGTGATCCGAGTATGCCCTCTCTGCGGTAGCGGCGAGGGGGCCGCCCCATCCGGTGCTGCTGCCCCCGGCGGTCTGCTCGCCACCCTCGGGTGGGTCGCGGGGCCGGATTGTGAGGTTGCAGATTATCGTTTGCCGCCCTTTGGCGGACCGGGTAGGACGCGCCAGTAGCGGTCTTTGACAATCGCCCCAGAAACGGACGTTCGCGCTGGCCAGTGCTGAGCTTTAGCTCAGGGGCCCTTTTGAGATGTTTCAGGCCGCCGCCACAGATGGTGCAGGACCAGGGCCGCGCCGGGGCGCGGCCCGTCATTCAGTTCGCCTTCTTCTCTCCGCGCGCGGCGATGATGGCCGGGCAGGCGCTTTCGGAGAGGGGGCGGAAGGCCTCGTCCCCGGGCAAGGTGGCGACCAGATTGTAGAGGTCCCACTCGCCCTTCGAAGCCCCGGGAGCCTTGACCTCGAAGACGTAGAAATCATGCACCATGCGTCCGTCTGTTGATTTCCGGCGAGAAGTGACCCTGGATTTCCACTGAGAAGTGACCCGGGGTGATGGTGGTCTTGGGTCAGGTTGCGGTCAAGTTTCGGGGCTTCTCCTTTGAGGGTTTAGGTGGTTTGGCCGA
>NZ_JAIVFO010000019.1 GCF_029991245.1 Xanthobacter autotrophicus | reverse complement strand
TGTAGAGAGGTCTGGTGGGCTCGGAGAGGTGTATAAGAGACAGCGGCAGCCGCGCGCCCCACCGCACCTATGTGTCGGATGCCTCCGGCGACATGGTGCTGGTGCATTTCAAGATGGACCCGGCGCGGCTGGAGCACATGCTGCCCGTGGGGCAGACCCGCTGGCTGTGCGGGCGCATCTCGCTTTATGACGGCATGCGGCAGATGACCCATCCCGACCGCGTGCTCGATGCGGCGGGCCTCGCCAGGCTGCCGGCGGTGGAGCAGGTCTACCCGCTGGTGGAGGGCCTCGCCGCCGGCCATGTGCGCCGCGCCATGGAGGCCGCGCTCCAGCGCGTGCCGGAACTGCCCGAATGGATCCCGGCGGACCTCCTTGCGGAACGCGGCTGGCCCGCCTTCCGGGAGGCGCTGGCGCGGGTCCACCGGCCGGCCAATCCCCATGAGGCGACCCCGGCCGGCGGGCCATGGCGGCGGCTCGCCTTCGACGAGCTGTTCGCCCACCAGATCACCCTCGCCCTGCTGCGGGCGCAGGAGGAGAAGGCCGGCGGCCGCGCCACCATGGGCGACGGGCACATCAGCGCCCGGCTTCTTTCCGCCCTGCCCTTCCGCCTCACGGGCGGGCAGGAGCAGGCGGTGGCGGCCATCCGCGCCGATCTTGCCGCCGATACCCGCATGCTGCGGCTGCTGCAGGGCGACGTGGGCTCCGGCAAGACCGTGGTGGCGCTGATGGCGGCCGCCACCGTGGCCGAGGCCGGCCGTCAGACCGCCCTCATGGCGCCCACGGAAATCCTCGCCCGCCAGCATCACGAGACCATCGCGCCCCTGGCCGAGGCGGCGGGCCTGTCCGTCAGCGTGCTCACCGGGCGGGAGAAGGGGCGCGCCCGCACGGCGGTGCTCACCGAGCTGCAGCACGGCCGCACCGACATCGTGGTCGGCACCCATGCCCTGATCCAGGACGACGTGATCTTCCGCGACCTCGCCCTGGTGGTGGTGGACGAGCAGCACCGCTTCGGCGTGGAACAGCGCCTCGCCCTCGCCCGCAAGGGAGAGGCGGTGGACATGCTGGTGATGACCGCCACCCCCATCCCGCGCACCCTGGTCCTCACCCTGTTCGGCGACATGGATTCGAGCGAACTGCGCGAGAAGCCGCCGGGCCGGCAGGCCATCGACACCCGCGCCATCCCCCTCGACCGGCTGGACGAGGTGGTGGCGGCGGCCGGCCGGGCCCTGTCGTCCGGTGCCCGCGCCTACTGGATCTGCCCGCTGGTGGAGGAGACCGACACCTCGGACCTCGCCGCCGCCACCGAGCGGTTCGAGGTGCTGAAATCCATCTTCGGCGACAAGGTGGGACTGGTGCACGGCCGCATGTCCGGGGCGGCCAAGGACGAGGCCATGGCCCGCTTCGCCTCGGGCGAGACAAGGCTGCTGGTGGCCACCACCGTCATCGAGGTGGGGGTGAACGTGCCCGAGGCCACCGTCATGGTCATCGAGCACGCGGAACGCTTCGGCCTCGCCCAGCTCCACCAGCTGCGCGGGCGGGTGGGGCGCGGCGACAAGCCCTCCGTCTGCCTCCTGCTCTATCGCGCGCCCCTGGGCGAGACGGCGAAGGCGCGCCTCGCCATCCTGCGCGAGAGCCAGGACGGCTTCCGCCTCGCCGAGGAGGATCTGCGCCTGCGCGGCGAGGGCGACGTGCTCGGCACCCGGCAAAGCGGCATGCCGGGCTTCCGCACCGCGCGCCTCGAATTCCATTCCGGCGAGGTGGAGGCGGCGCGGGACGCCGCGGCCCAATGCGTCAGGGGCGATCCTGACCTTGCGGCACCTCGGTCCGGCCCGCTCCACACCCTGCTGCACTTGGCCGAGCGCGACGGGGCCATGCGCTTGCTCTCGGCCGGATGAGAGGCCATGGTCCGGCCATGATGCCTGATCCGGACACCTCCGGCGCTCCAACGCCCCCTGGCCTCCCGCATCGGTCGGAAAGCGAGCGGCTGACGGCGCGTATGTGGTCGCGCGCGGCCATCTACCAGAAGCTGCTGTTTGCGGCGGGCATCGTCTTTCTCGTCATCGGCGTCATCGGCATGGTGGTGCCCATGCTGCCGGGAACGGTGTTCCTGATCCTCGCCGCCTGGTGTTTCACGCGGTCTTCGCCGCGCTTCGAGGCGTGGCTGTTGAACCACCGCTGGCTCGGCCCGGGCGTGGTGAGCTGGCGCAAAACCGGAGCCATCCCACCGATGGTGAAGCTGTTCGCCCTGTCGAGCTTCGTCGGCACCTTCACCGGCTCATGGTATTTCGGCGCGCCGACGCTGCTTCTGGCGGTGCAGGGCGTGGTGTTCATCGCCCTCGCGGTGTTCGTGGCGAGCCGGCCGAACCGCTGAGCCTTTCGCCGCCCCCTATTCCACCGTCACCGACTTGGCGAGGTTGCGCGGCTGGTCCACGTCCGTGCCCATGATGACCGCCGTGTGATAGGCGATCAGCTGCACCGGGATGGAATAGACCATGGGGCACACGGTGGAGGGCATTTCCGGCAGGATCAGCTTCTGCACCGCGCCCACGTCGATCGCCGCTGCGCCCAGCGGGTCGGTGACGAGGATGATGCGGCCGCCGCGCGCCGCCACCTCCTCCATGTTGGAGACGGTCTTGTCGAAGATGCGGTCGTGGGGGGCGATCACCACCACGGGCATCTTCTCGTCGATGAGGGCGATGGGGCCGTGCTTCAGCTCGCCGCCGGCATAGCCCTCGGCGTGGATGTAGGAGATTTCCTTGAGCTTCAGCGCCCCTTCGAGAGCCAGCGGGTAATTGGTGCCGCGGCCGAGATAGAGCACGTCCCGCGCCTTGGCGAGGGTGCGGGCCAGAACCTCGATCTCGGGCGAGAGCTTCAGCGCCTCGGTCATCAGGCGCGGCACTTCCATGAAGGCGCGCACCAATTTGTGCTCGTCCTCCTCGCCCAGCACGCCCTTGGCCCGGCCGAAGGCGACCGCGAGGCAGGCCAGCGTCGCCAGCTGGCAGGTGAAGGCCTTGGTGGAGGCCACCCCGATCTCCGGCCCGGCCAGGATGGGCAGCACCACGTCCGCCTCGCGGGCGATGGTGGAGGTGGGCACGTTCACCACGGCCACCACCTTCTGCCCGCACTCCTTGGCGTAGCGCAGGGAGGCCAGCGTATCCGCCGTCTCGCCCGACTGGGAGATGACGATGGTGATGCCGTCCGGCGTCAGCGGCGTCTCGCGGTAGCGGAACTCGGAGGCGATGTCGGTGGAGACCGGCACCCGCCCGAACCGCTCGAACCAGTATTCCGCCACCGCGCCGGCATAGAGCGCCGTGCCGCAGGCGGTGATGGAGATGTTGGTCACCGCCTTGGGGTCGAACGGCAGCTCGGGCAGGGTCACGGTCTCGGCGGCGAGGTCCAGATAATGGCCGAAGGTGTGGGAGATGACCTCCGGCTGCTCGTAGATCTCCTTCGCCATGAAGTGGCGATGGTTGCCCTTGTCCACCAGCATGGCGCCGGCGGGCACCTTCTGGATGGTGCGCTCCACCAGTCGTCCGGTCTCGTCGCGGATCTGGACGCCCTCGCGGGTGAGGACGGCCCAGTCGCCCTCTTCCAGATAGGCGATGGTGTCCGTGAACGGGCCCAGCGCGATGGCGTCCGAGCCGAGAAACATCTCCCCCTTGCCGAAGCCGATGGCGAGCGGCGAGCCGCGGCGGGCGCCGATCAACAGGTCGGTCTTGCCGTCGAACAGGAAGGCGAGGGCGAAGGCGCCCTTCAGGCGCGGCAGCACCGCGGCCACCGCCGCCACCGGCTCGTGGCCGGCGAGCAGTTCGCGGTCCACCAGCTGGGCGACGATCTCGGTGTCGGTGTCGCTCTTGAAGCTGACGCCCTGGGCTTCCAGTTCCAGCTTCAGTTCGCGGAAATTCTCGATGATGCCGTTGTGCACCACCGCCACGCGCTTGGTGCCATGGGGATGGGCATTGCGCTCGGAGGGCTTGCCGTGGGTGGCCCAGCGGGTGTGGCCGATGCCCGAATGACCGTTGAGCGGGTGCCGGTCCAGCTTGGTTTCCAGGTGCCGCAGCTTGCCTTCGGCCCGGCACACCTCCAGGTGGCCGTTCTCGAGGGTCGCGATGCCGGTGGAATCATAGCCGCGATATTCGAGGCGGCGGAGCGCCTCCACCACCTTGTCCGCGACAGCGCCCTTCCCGAGAATGCCGACGATGCCGCACATGCACAAAAGCTCCGCTTGTTCCGGTCGCCAAAGGTCGGCGCCCGCCCAGGCCCCAAGGTCTAACCCCAAGGTCCACTCCAAAGCTGAATGGACCGTTCCCGCCCGTTCGCTCAAGCCCGGACGGCATCACTTCCGCTTTCGCTTCCTGTCAGGACAGGTCCGAAGAGCAGGCTCAGCCCTTCGGCTTGCCAGGGCTCTTGGCGCGCGCGGCGCGAAACTCCCGCGCCCAGCCTTCCTTCACCACCTGCCTGCTGCGGGCGATGGCGAGGGCATCGTCCGGCACGTCCGAGGTGATGACGGCACCGGTGCCGACAAAGGCGCCCTTCCCGATGGTCACGGGCGCGACCAGCGCGGAATTCACGCCGATGAAGGCCCCTGCCCCGATCTCGGTGCGGTACTTGCCGAAGCCGTCGTAGTTGCAGGTGATGGTGCCGGCACCCAGATTGGCGTCCGCCCCCACATGGGCATCGCCCACATAGGACAGGTGGTTCACCTTGGCGCCGCTTTCAATGTGAGCCGCCTTGGTCTCCACGAAATTGCCGATGCGCACCCCCGAATCGAGCTGGGTGCCCGGCCGCAGCCGCGCATAGGGGCCGATGGTGACCCCCGATTCCAGCCGCGCGCCCTCCAGGTGGCAGAAGGAATGGATGACCACGTCATCGCCGATGCTCACCCCCGGGCCGAACACCACGTGGGGCTCCACGATCACGTCGCGTCCCAGCACCGTGTCGGCGCACAGGAACACCGTCTCCGGGGCCACCAGCGTGGCGCCGCCGGCCATGGCGGCAAGGCGCAGGCGGCGTTGCAGGATGGCTTCCGCCTCGGCGAGCTGCACCCGGCTGTTGACGCCGGCCACCTCGTCCGCATCCGCGCGGGCAGCCACGGCGGACAGCCCGTCGGCACGGGCGATCTCCACCGCGTCAGTGAGATAATATTCGCCCTTGGCATTGGCATTACCGATGCGCTCCAGAATGCCGATGGCGTGGGCGCCGGCCAGCGCCATGAGGCCGGCATTGCAGAAGCGAACCGCCCTTTCCGCCGGGCTCGCGTCCTTCTCCTCGCGGATGGCGACGAGTTCGTCGCCGGCCGTCACGAGGCGGCCGTAGCCGGTGGGGTCTGCGGGCTCGAAGCCGAGGGCCGCCACCGCCGCGCCGGCCTTGAGCGGCGCGCGCAGCAGGCCGAGGGTTTCCGGCCGCACCAGGGGCGTGTCGGCATAGAGCACCAGCACATCGTCGGCGCCTTTCTCCAGCGCGGCGCGGGCGGCGAGGACGGCGTGGGCGGTGCCCAGGCGCTCGGTCTGCTCGAACACCTCCGCATCGGGAACGATCCTGCGCACCTCGGCGGCGACATCCTCCCGGCCGGGGCCGACGACGACCGCAGTGCGGGTGGCGCCGGCGGCGCGGGTGGCGGCCAATACGTGGTGCAGCATGGTTCGGCCGGCGACCTTGTGCAGCACCTTCGGCAGCCGCGAGGCCATGCGGGTGCCCTCCCCGGCCGCGAGAACCACAACGAGCAGGCTCCGGTCACTCATTCTAACCCCTCCTCGGCGAAGCGCTGTCCCTTACCCCGGCTCAGCGGCATGCGCCATCCCGGCTGACCTATCCCGGCTATGCCGCCCGCCTTGCCACTGGACCCGTCCGGCGCCATTTCATAAGGAGCATGCTCCGTTCCGCCGGCCGAAGAGACCTTGAATGCCGAACATCCCCTATTCCGAGCGCCCGCTCTTCCGCCCCGGCCCGCACACGCTCAACTGGCTGATCCCGCTGGGCATGGGCGCCGTGGGGTGGGCGCTCTACATGCGCTACATGGTGGTGGAGCCGACGCTGGTTTCGCTGGCCTGCGAGGCCGGGCTGGAAAGCGCCGCCTGCTATGGCCGCGCGGCGGTGCTGGCGCTGTCGCTGTGGAACGTGTTCGGGGCGGTGGCGCTGGTGGTGGCGCTGATCCAGCTCATGGCGCCGGGCCTCGCCACCTTCAGCGTGGGCATGGTGTTCTCCGCCTTCGCGCTGGTGTTCCACAACGAGGTGGCCGGCGCGCTGGCGGCGATGATGCTTATCCTTTCCTTTGCACGGCCTGGACCCGCCACAGCGTGAAGGAAAGGACGAGGCAGAGCGCACCGAACCAGGCCGCCTGCCAGTTGGAGAGCGTCTCGTTGAGCGGCACGTAGACGCCCGCCACCAGCAGCCCCCAGGTGGCGATGACCTCGCCGAGGCCCGCCCCGTCCCGCTCGGCGCGGCGCACCAGCATGGGCGCGCAGACCGCCGCCACGATGGCGGTGAGCGGAAACACCGGGAAGTCCTTGTAGCGCGGGTCGAACACCAGCTCGAACGCCACCGATCCCACGGCCACGGTGGCGAGGGCCAGCATCAGCGCGGCGGCGATGGCCGCGCCCGAGGACACCGCCCAGCGGCGGGCATCGAGCGCCACCGAGAACGGCGCCAGCCCCTGGCCCCGCCCGATCACCGCCGGCATCACGATCAGGCTCGCCGCCGCGATGGCAAGCAGCAGGCCGTTGCGCAGCCAGCCGAAGACGCCGAGGCTTTCCAGTGGCATGGCGGAAATGGCGGCGCCGAGGCTCGCGCCTCCCAACAAGGCTGTTCCCGCCACCGCCAGCCAGTCCCGCGTCTGCAGTCCATCCTCGCGCCTGCGGCCCGCGGCGAAGGCGCTGGCGAAGGCGCCCGCCACCACCACCAGGCCCACGGCAATATGCATGCGCCAGCCGGGATAATCCTCCACCGGCTGTCCCCAGGCGAATTTCGGCATGCGGGCCGTGGCGTCGATAATGCCCCAGTGGCCGCCCACGGTGCCCTCGCTGCGGCGCTTCCACGGCTGGTCGAAGGCCTCGATGACGTTGACGCGGTAGCCCTGGCGCTTGGCCAGCGCCACCACGTCGTGCATCACCCGCGCCTGGTTGGAGGGCGAGGGCAACGCCTCCTCGCGCATGCGGCCGGCACTGGGCCAGCCGGTCTCGCCGATCAGGATTTCCTTGCCGGGAAAGGCCTCGGCCATGCGCTGGCGGATCTCGTCCACATGGGGCCCGGCCTCGGCGGCGGAGACCGGCAGGTCCTCCCAATAGGGCAGGATGTGGATGGTGACGAAATCCACATTCTCGGTCAGGCCCTTGTTACGCTCCCAGAATTCCCACACATCGGCATAGGTGACCGGAACCGGGGCAACCTGGCGCTTCACGCCGGCGATGGTGCTGGCCAACTCGGTGGCGGACATCTCGCCGCGCAGCAGCACCTCGTTGCCCACCACCACGGCCTTCACCACGTCCTGGTTTTCCTGGGCGAGGCGGATGCCGGTGTCCAGCTCGACACGGTTGCGGTCCACGTCCGGCCCCAGCCAGATGCCGAGCAGCATGGTGAGGCCGTGCTTGCGGGCGATGGCCGGCGCCTTGTCGAGCCCCATCTCGATGGAATAGGTGCGCACGCAGGCGGTGATTTTTGCGAGGCGGGCGAAATCCTCGTCGATCTGGGCTTCCGATATCACCAGCCCCTTCTGGAACGGCGACTGGCCGTCGCGGAACGGGGCATAGGACACGCACGGCAGCTTCTCGCCCTGCGCCAGCGGCGAGGGTGGCATGGCCACGGGCCGGCCGAGCAGGGTCCAGAGGCCGGCGATGAGGCCGGCCACCACGAGCGCGAGCACCACGGGCAGCCGCACGGAGGAAGGCATCGAAACTCCAGACGAGACGAGGGACCCCGCCGCCACATAGAGCCTTGCACCGGCGGTGTGAAGCCTTCCCGCAGCCGCGGGCGCCGCAACGGCATCGCAACATCCGCGGCGCCGTCATGCTGACAAATTCACGCCCTTCTCCTAACGTGTCGCTGCGGTTCTCTCCGCGTTCCTCTGAGAAAATGGCCCTCATGCAACGCTTTCGACTTCCGCTCCTTGCGGCCGCCATCGTCTTCGCCTGCCTTTCGCCGGCCGCCGCCCAGAATCAGCCGGCCGATCAGAAGCCCGCCGCGGAGCAGCTGACGCCGGAGCAGAAAGCCGCCGCCGAAGCCCAGCGCCGCTCGGTGGAGGAGTTCACCGAGGCGGCCAAGCTGCCGGGGACCGCCGGCCTGCCGGAATGCGTCTGGACCGGGCGGCGGATCGCCGCACTGCTGTGGCGCGACGACATCGACACCGCGCGCCGCCATCTTGAAATGTACCAGCAGTTCGGCTGCCCCACCGAGCACCTGAAGTTTGCCTTCCGCTGCCTGGTGCGGCAGGGCAACATCGATCCCAAGGCGCAGGAGCGTCTCGGCGGCCGGGTGCACCAGTGCTGGGTCAACCCGGACTATATCGCGGCGGCCCCGCAGCCCGCCGCACCGGCGCCCGCGCAACAATAAGATCACCGCCCGATCATGGCGTTGACGCAACGGCGTCCCAGCGGCGCCACGATCGGGATTTATCTCCAGCAGTGAGCATGTTAGTGTCTCGACGCGGTGCAGCGTAATTTGGTCGTTCATGCTGCATTGCCGACCGCGGGGGCAGGTCGAAAGGGTGCCCCGAAGCCGTTTCCCGGAACCCTTCGCCGTCAGCCGGCGTTCCCGGTTCCACTTCCCCTCTAGGGTGGGCATCGCCATGCGTCCCGGTCTTGCTGCTGCGGCAGCGGTCATTGCGGTTGTGACCTCGATCCACGCCGCAATGTGGCTATCCCTGCGTCCCGAGGTGAGCGCTCCGAATATCACGGACCGCTTCCAGAGCCTGTCCTTCGCACCCTTCAGCCGGGACATGAGCCCGGAGGGTGAGGCCCCCACCAACGCCGCGCAGATCCGCTCCGACATGCAGGTGGTGGCGCCCTACTCGCGGGGCGTGCGTACCTATTCCTCCACCAACGGCAAGGAACTGATCGCCCCCATCGCCGGCGAGCAGGGCCTGCGCGCGACCGTCGGCGCCTGGCTCAACAAGCAGACCGACCCGAAGACGGGCGAACTCATCCTGGTGCGGGACAAGAAGACCGACGAGATGGTCCCCGTCAAAGAAGGCAACGACCGCGAGATCGAGAGCGCCGTCAAGATCGCGCGCGAGAACCGCAACGTCGAGGCCGTGGTCGTCGGCAACGAGACCCTGCTGCGCGCCGACATGACCGACGACGAACTGGCCGAGACCATCCGCCGGGTGAAGCGGCAGGTGAACGTGCCGGTGACCACCGGCGAAATCTGGAACACCTGGCTCGACCACCCGAAGGTCGCCTCCTCCGTGGACTTCATCTACGCCCACATCCTGCCCTACTGGGAGGACGTGCCGGCGGACCAGGTGGTCGATTTCACCATCAATGCCTACAACCGCCTGCGCGCCGCCTATCCCGGCAAGCGCATCGTGATCGGCGAGTTCGGCTGGCCCTCCCACGGCTACAACCGCGGCGCCTCGGTGCCCGATCCGCTGGCCCAGGCCATGATCATCCGCGATTTCGTGGCCCGCGCCGACGCGCTGGGCATCGAGTACAACATCATCGAGGCGTTCGACCTGCCCAAGAAGCAGAACGAAGGCTCGGTCGGCCAGTACTGGGGCGTGTTCGACGCCGACCGCGACCTGAAGTTCCCGCTCAGCGGCCCGATCTACGACCACACCTACAACCAGACCACCATCCTGGCGCTGCTGCTCGGCGTCCTGTTCACCCTGCCGCTGCTGCGCATGCGTGAGCTGACCATGTCGCAGGGCCTCGTGCTCGCCGGCGCCGCCAACGGCGTCGCGGCCTGGCTGGCCCTGGTGGTGGACTACTGGCTCAACCACTATGTCACCGGCGGCGACTACGTCACCCTGGCCCTGAGCGTGGTGATGCTGGTGCCCCTCGTCTTCGTGCTGCTCTACCGCATCGAGGAAATGGCGGCGATCGCCTTCGGCAGCGGCCCGCGCCGCCTGATCGATGCGCAGAAGGCCGTCGTGCCCGCGGTGCCCTCGCGCTTCCCCAAGGTCTCCATCCACGTGCCCGCCTACCGCGAGCCGCCGGAGATGCTGAAGCAGACCATCGATGCCCTGGCGGCGCTCGAATATCCCAACTTCGAGGCCATCATCATCGTCAACAATACGCCGGACCCGGCGATGGTGGAGCCAGTGCGCGAGCATTGCGCGACGCTGGGCGAGCGCTTCAGGTTCATCAATGCGGAGAAGGTGGCGGGCTTCAAGGCCGGCGCCCTGCGCATCGCCCTCGACGCCACCGCCCCGGACGCCGAGATCATCGGCGTGATCGACGCGGACTATGTGGTGACGCCCGACTGGCTGAAGGAGCTGGTGCCGGTGTTCGACGACCCCACCGTGGGTCTCATCCAGGCGCCCCAGGACCATCGCGATGCCGACCGCAGCCTGCTGCACGAGGCCATGAACGCGGAATATGCCGGCTTCTTCGACATCGGCATGGTCCAGCGCAACGAGGACGACGCCATCGTGGTGCACGGCACCATGTGCCTCATCCGCCGCGCGGCCATGCTGGAGGCCGGCAACTGGTCCTCCGACACCATCTGCGAGGATACCGACCTCGGCCTGACCATCGCCGAGAACGGCTGGAAGACCCACTATACCCGCAAGCGCTACGGCTACGGCCTGCTGCCCGACTCGTTCGAGTCCTTCAAGAAGCAGCGTCACCGGTGGGCCTACGGCGGCTTCCAGATCATCAAGAAGCACTGGCGCAAGTTCCTGCCCAACCGCTCGCGCCTGACCACGGCCCAGAAGCGCCACTTCGTCCTCGGCTGGATTTCCTGGCTCGGCTCGGAATCGGTGGGTGCCGCCATGGCCATCGCCTCGCTGGCCTTCGTGCCCTTCGTGTTGCTGTTCGGCGTGTCGGTGCCGGCCCATGTGCTCACCCTGCCGATCCTGATCACCTTCCTCGTCTACCTGATGCACTTCGTCAGCCTCTACCGGCTGAGGGTGGAGACCACGCCCCTGCGCATGCTGGGCGCGGCGGTGGCGGCGAGCGCGGTGCAGTACACGGTGGCCAAGGCGGTGCTCGACGGCTTCCGCTACAAGGACCTCGCCTTCGCCCGCACCGCCAAGGGCAACAACTGGCTGGCCGGTGCGGCCCGGTCCTTCCCGGCCCTGCCGGAGGCGACGCTGGGCGGCCTGCTGCTGCTCGCCGGCATCGCGCTGCTGGTGCTGAACAACTGGCCGGGCGTGGCGCTCACCAAGAACGACTGGCGCCATATCCGCGAGATCAACCTCTATGGCATCGCGCTGATGGTGCAGAGCCTGCCCTTCGTTGCCGCCGCCCTCATCGGCGCCTTCGAGCCCTCGCGCTTCAACCAGGTCGCCTTCTGGCGGTCCGTCGGCGCCAAGCTCGCGGTGGTGCCGCGCCGCCTCGGCCTCACCCCGCCGCCCGCCGTCGCGGACTGAGGCTTCAAGCGGCCGAGGCCGCTATGCAATCCGAAACGCCCGGCCCCATGCCGGGCGTTTTCGTTTCACAGGCGGGCGTGCGTCCCGGCGCCCGAGGCCGACGGCGCGAAAGCGCAACGGAGTCGTTTTGCTCTCGACCGACCGCGCTTTATGAAGGGGCATGAGCCCCTTTCGCCCGCCCCATGCCCTGATCCTCGCCGGCGGCCTCGGCCGGCGGATGGACGCCCCCGCCCACGGCGCACCGCAGAAGCCACTGGTGCAACTCGGCGGCACGCCGCTCATCGCCCATGTGATTGCGCGCCTGCGGCCGCAGGTCGGCCAGCTCTGGATCAACGCCAACAGCGGTGCCGACGCCTATGCCGGCCTCGGCTGCGACCTGGTCCCTGACACCATTGCCGGCTATCCCGGCCCGCTGGCGGGCGTGCTGGCGGGCCTGGAACGGCTGGCAGCCGAGGATGCGCACGCGAGCCTTCTCACCGTCCCGGCCGACACGCCCTTCCTGCCGTCCGATCTCGCCGCGCGCCTCCAGCAGCGGCAGGCGGAGACGGGAGGCGTGGTCTGCGCCGGTTCCCTGGGCCGGCGCCATCCGGTGATCGCCCTCTGGCCGGCCTCGGCGCGCACCGCGCTGCGGGAGAGCCTTGAGGCGGGACGGCTGAAAGTCGGGCTTCTCATGGATGCCCTGAACGCCGTAACAGAGGTGTGGGACAGTGAGCCGGAAGACCCCTTCTTCAATGTGAACACACCGGAAGACCTTGCCATTGCAGAGATTCGCCGGACTGCCCGGCAATGAAGCATGGTCACGCTTGCGGCAGGAATGGGGAGGGTTTAGGACTGCTTCACGGCAGCTTCGCATTCGCGAAGACGCCAGAGCGGGGACGGACTTGCCACTCGGGGAAACCGGATTGCCACCTCCGGGCCCGCGTGGATTTCCGGTTCTTGTCCGCCCAAAGGATGAGGGATCCATGGACGCCACCACCAATACCGGGGCAAAAGCGGCCAAGCTGAGCTTGGGGGAGAAGAGCTGGGACCTTCCGATCCACGAAGGGACCATTGGCCCCGACGTGGTCGATATCTCGAAGCTCTACGGCCAGACCGGGCTGTTCACCTATGACCCCGGCTTTACCTCCACCGCTTCGTGTGAAAGCAAGATCACCTATATCGATGGTGATGAGGGCGTGCTGCTCTATCGCGGCTACCCCATCGAGCAGCTCGCGGAGAACGGCGACTTCCTCGAGACCTGCTATCTCCTGCTTTACGGCGAACTGCCGACCGCGGCCCAGAAGGCCGAGTTCGACCTCTCCGTGACCCGTCACACGATGGTTCACGAGCAGATGACGCGCTTCTTCCAGGGCTTCCGCCGCGACGCCCACCCCATGGCGATCATGGTGGCGTCCGTCGGCGCGCTCTCCGCCTTCTATCACGACTCTACCGATATTTCTGATCCCACCCAGCGCCTGATCGCATCGATCCGCATGATCGCGAAGATGCCGACGCTGGCGGCCATGGCCTACAAATATTCCATCGGTCAGCCGTTTGTTTATCCCAAGAATGAACTCGACTACACGGCCAATTTCCTGAATATGTGCTTCGCCGTTCCGTGCGAAGACTATAAGGTGAACCCCATTCTCGCGAAGGCAATGGATAAGATCTTTATCCTCCATGCCGATCACGAGCAGAACGCCTCCACCTCCACGGTGCGCCTCGCCGGCTCCTCCGGCGCCAATCCCTTCGCCTGCATCGCGGCCGGCATCGCCTGCCTGTGGGGCCCCGCCCATGGCGGCGCCAACGAGGCGGCCCTCAAGATGCTCACCGAGATCGGCCATGTGGACCGCATCCCGGAATACATCAAGCGGTCGAAGGACAAGAACGACCCCTTCCGCCTCATGGGCTTCGGCCACCGTGTCTACAAGAACTACGACCCGCGCGCCAAGATCATGCAGCAGACCTGCCATGAAGTGCTGGGCGAACTCGGCATCAAGGACGATCCGCTTCTGGACGTCGCGGTGGAGCTGGAGCGCATCGCGCTCTCCGATGACTATTTCATCGAAAAGAAGCTCTATCCGAACATCGACTTCTATTCGGGCATCACCCTGAAGGCGATGGGCTTCCCCACCACCATGTTCACCGTGCTGTTCGCCCTCGCGCGCACGGTGGGCTGGATCGGCCAGTGGAAGGAGATGATCGAGGATCCGGGCCAGCGCATCGGCCGTCCCCGTCAGCTCTACACCGGCGCCGCCCAGCGCGATTATATCGCCATGTCCAAGCGCAAGTGATTGTTCAGGCGTAAATGATCCGGAGGCCGATCATCACGGCCGGTTGAAACGAGGAAAGCGCGGCCCCTGGGCCGCGCTTTTCGTTTGTGCACCAGTCTTTAAAATGCGCGCAGGCGGAGATGGTCTTTTCAGGCCGCCGGCAGCGCACCGGGACGCCCGCCGCGGGCGAGGCGCAGCACCACTTCGGCCGCCCGCGCACTGGGGCTCGGCCCGGAGATCCCGAAAATGCCATCGAACCGGGCGAAGGTGGCGGCCTGCTGTGCCCGCTCGGGCGTGTCGCCGATGACCTTGTCGAGGGCGTCGGCGAGCACCGGCACCGTCAGATATTCCTGCAGGAATTCCGGCACCACATCTTCCCCCGCCACCAGATTGGCGAGGATGACGGTGGTGCCCTGCAGCACGCGCCGTGCGATCTGGGCCTCGATCCACCCCACGCGGTAGGCCGCCACATGGGGAATGCCGGCCAGTGCCAGTTCCAGGGTGACCGTTCCCGATGCCGCGAGTGCGGCGCGCGCGCTGCGGAAGGCAGCGTATTTCTCGGCGTCCGTGGTGACGATGCGCGGCTTCAGCGGCCAGGAGGCAATGGTCTGGCGCACCAGCGGTTCCAGGTGCGGCAGGGTGGGAAGCACGAGGTCCATGGGCCGCGTCCGGCCCACCCGCGCCAGCGCGGCGCCGAAGTCCGCCCCGAGCCGGACGATCTCGCGACGCCGGCTTCCCGGCAGCACCAGCACCAGGGGCGGCTGTTCGCTGCGGCGCCGGGCCTCTGCCTCGGAGGGGCGCAACTCGGCCAGCCGCTCCAGCAGCGGATGGCCCACATAGAAGGTGGGCGGCCCGCCGAGGCGGCGATGCACCTCCGGCTCGAACGGCAGCAGCGCCAGCAGCGCATCCACGTGCGGCCGCATGGCCGCCGCCCGTCCCGGCCGCCAGATCCACACGGTGGGGGACACATATTTCACGATGGGGATGTCGGGATTTGCCGCCCGCACCCGCGCGGCGACACGGTGGGTGAAATCCGGCGCATCCACCAGCACCAGCACATCGGGCGGATCGGCGAGCACCGCGGCCACCGTCTCCCGCAGCCGCCGCAGGATGGTGGGCAGCTTGCCCAGCACGGCGGCGATGCCGATGGCGGTGAGGTCCTCCATTGGAAAGAGGCTCGCCAGCCCCGCCGCCTCCATGCGCCGGCCGCCCACGCCGCGAAACGCGATGCCCGGCGCCGCGGCATGGAGCGTCTCCATCAGCGCCCCACCGAGCTGGTCGCCGGATTCCTCGCCCGCGACCATGAAGACGCGGAGCGCCTTCTCCCCCTCTTCCCTCATGATTGCCCGCTCACGTCTGGCTGCTCCGGCCCATGCCGAAAATGAACAGGCCGGCGGCATCGGCTCCGGCCACCAGCGCCTGCACGTCGGGCACGATGGCGCCGCCCGCCTCGAAGGCGATGCCGGCGAGGCCCGCTTCGGCCGCGCGCGCCACCGTGGCAGGTCCGAGGGAGGGCAGGTCCACCCGCCGGTCCTGCCCCGGCTTGGGCGCCTTCACCAGCACGCCGCGCCCCGCGTGAAAACGCAGGCGGCCGGTGCGGCGCATCTCGCCGTATCGCGCAAGCATCTGGTCGGTGCCTTCCGCCGCCTCCACCGCCGCGACGAAGCCATCCACCACGATCACCCCCTGCCCCACGTCGAACGGCCCGAGGGTGCGGATGACATCGAGCCCGCGGGCCATGTCCTGCCGGTCCTGCGCCGAGGGGCCCCGCGCACCGAGCACGCCTTGCGGCAGCAGCAGGCCGGGGGCAACCTCGTGGGCACCGACGAGGTTGAAGCCCTGCTCCGCCACCAGCCCGAGCACGCCGGACAGCAGATGGTTGTCACCGCCGCGGAACAGCCGGGCGATGCGCGGCAACAGGCGCAGCATGGTCCAGTCGAAGCCGAGATCGGACACGCGCGGACGGGTGAGCGCACCCACCATCACCACGTCGCGCACGCCCCGCGCCCTGGCCATGGCGGTGACGGAGCCCAGCGAGCCCAGGCGAAACCACTGGTGGGGATAGCGCTCCAGCGCCGGATCGGCGAACCCGCGAATGAGGAGGAGCAGCACCTCCCGGCCCTGCCCGATGACCGCCTCGGCGACCGCCGCGGGAAAGGCGCCGCCGCCGGCGACGATGCCCACGGGACCCCTGCCGGCCGGCCCCCGATCCTCCGCAGCCATGCCCGCGGCCTTCAGGGCGCCCGGGCCAGGCACCGGCCCCTGCCCGTTCTGCCCTGGAAGGCTCACGCCTCACTCCTCCTTGATGACGCCCCGCGAGGGCTGGCAGATCGGCCGCTTGCGGTCAGCGTCGATGAAACTCACCACGGCCGCGGCGAAGGCCGAAGTCTCCGCCTGTTCGCGCACGGTCTCGAGCCGGGCCTCGAACGTGCCCTCGCCGAAGAAGAGATCGCGATAGACCGCCCGCGCCGCGTGCAGGTCGGACTTGGAAAAGCCGCGGCGCTTCATGCCGATGACGTTGAGGCCCACCAGCTTGCCGGCCTGGCCGAGCACATTGCCGAAGGGGATCACATCCTCGCGCACGCCGGTGAGGCCGGAAATCATGCACTGGGCGCCGATGCGGGTGAACTGGTGCACCGCGCACTGCCCGCCCAGAAAGGTGAACTCGCCCACGCTCACATGGCCGCCCAGAACCGCATTGTTGGCGAAGATGACGCTGTCGCCCACCATGCAGTCGTGGCCCACATGGGATCCCGTCATCATCATGACGCCGTTGCCGATGCGGGTAACGCCGCCGCCGCCCGCCGTGCCGATGCTGGCAGTGGCGTGCTCGCGGATGATGCAGTCGGAGCCGATGAACAGTTCGGTGCGCTCGCCCTTGTAGTGCACCGACTGCGGCGCCGTGCCGAGGGAGGCGAAAGGAAAGACCGTGGTGCGCGCGCCGATGGTGGTGGCGCCCTGGATGTTCACATGGGCGAGGAGCTTGACACCCTCCTGGAGCACCACATCCGGACCGAGAACTGCGTAGGGGCCGATCTCCACATCATCCGCAAGGCCCGCCGGGTTTTCCACCCGAGCGGTGGGGTCGATCTTCGCCACTAGCTGTTCTCCATGATCATGGCGCCCACCTTGGCCTGTGCGACGATCTCGCCGCGCACCTTGGCCTCACCTCGATACCACCACATATTGCGGCGGCGGGAGATGCGCGTCATGTGATATTCGAGCACGTCGCCCGGCACGACCGGGCGGCGGAACTTCGCCTCGTCGATGGTCATGAAATAGACCAGAGAGGGCTTCTCGCTGTCCTTGCCGAGCACGCAGACGACGCCTGCGGTCTGCGCCATGCCCTCGATGATGAGGACGCCGGGCATCACCGGGTTGCCGGGGAAATGACCCTGGAAGTGCGGCTCGTTGGCCGTCACATTCTTGATGCCGACGCAGGAGAGGTCGCCGTCGATCAGCTCAACCCGATCCACCATCAGGAACGGATAGCGATGGGGCAGGCAGGTGAGCACCTTGAGGATGTCGGCGCTGGCGAGCACCTTCGGCGCCGCACCTTCGGCGGCGGACGTCGTATCGTTCATTCCCCCGATCCTTCCCCTTCCCCGTCATTGCCGTCCCGCCGGGCGCTGGCCGCGGCGAGGCGCTTGAGGGTCGTCACCTCGCGGAACCATTCACGGACAGGCTTGGCCGGCGTGCCGCCCCAGCGCACGCCGGGTGGCACGTCGCCCTTCACGTTGCTGGACGCGGCGATCTGCGCGCCGGTGCCGATGGTGGCATGGCCGACCACGCCCACCTGGCCGCCCAGCATCACGAAATCCCCGAGCGTGGTGGACCCCGAAATACCGGTCTGGGACACGATGATGCAATGCCGGCCGGTCACCACGTTGTGGGCGATCTGCACCAGATTGTCGATCTTGGTGCCCTCGCCGATGACCGTATCGGTCAGGGCGCCGCGGTCGATGGTGGTGTTGGCGCCGATTTCCACGTCGTCCTGGATCACCACCCGGCCGATCTGCGGCACCTTCACATGGCCCTTGGGGCTCGGCTGGTAGCCAAAGCCATCCGAGCCGATGCGCGCGCCGCCATGGATGATCACGCCGTTGCCAAGAAACGCGTGGATGATGCTGGCACCGGGCCCGATGGCGCAGTTGCGGCCGATGCGGACATGCGGACCGATGATGGCCCCCGCACAGACCACGGTGCCCGCGCCGATTTCCGCACCGGGCCCGATCACGGCGCCAGGATCCACCGTCACGCCGTCCTCGAGTCGTGCTTTCGGATGCACCTGCGCGCCCGGCGCGACGCCGTCCTGGCCGAAGATGGACAGCGGCTTGAGGGCTGCGGGGAAGAGGGTGCGGGTGACGGCGAGAAAGGCCGCCGCGGGCCGCGCCGCAATGAGTAGCGTCAGGCCGGGGGGCGCCTTGGCCGCAAACCGCTCCGACGTGATGACCGCACCGGCCCGCACGGCACCGAGCTTCTCGGCGAACTGGACCGTATCGCAGAAGGCGAGCTCGTCCGGTCCCGCTGTCTCCAGGGTGCCGACGCCCTTGATGGTGCGCGCGCCCAGCTCGGCGGCCTGCGCCTCATCGGCGACGGCGAGCCGCGCCCCGCTGAGGGCCGCCGCCTCCGCGAGGGTGAGGGGCGCCGGAAGCGGGAAGAAAACGTCATGGCTCATGGGAAGGATATGCCCGGGCGCTAAGAACGCGGCGGGCGCCGGAGGTTGGGGCCGAAGCCACCACCCTCCGGCGCCCGCCTTGCAGGATCGGGATCAGAAGCGCGTGCCGCCGGAGAAGCGGAACGCCTGGGTCCGGTCGTAGGACGCCTGCGACAGCACCCACGCATAGTCGAAGCGCAGCGGTCCGAAGGGCGACTGCCAGATCAGGCTGGCGCCGATGGACGAGCGGATCGTGTTGTCGTCGTACACGCAGACGTTGCCAGCCGCGTTCTTAGATCCAGCAGGGCAAGTCACGAAGTTTGGGTTCCCATAGTAGTTGTTCCCCGACCAGGGCGGCGAAGCATTGGGATTGGTAAAGGAATTATACACACCCGGGAATTCGGTCGGTCCGCCGTAATCGAACAGCGAGCCGGCATCGGCGAAGATGGCGCCCTTCATGCCGATATCCTTAGGCAGGAAGGCGAAGGGGAACTGAATTTCCGCAGAGACACCCCAATAGGTGGTACCACCCAGCGCATTCAGCTCGTTGCTGGTGCAGCTGTAGCCAATGGGCGAACTGGCGTTGGTCGCAGCGCAGGGCGCGCCGTCACGCGGGCCGATGCCGGATGGGGCGAAGCCACGCACCAGGTTCGGACCCATGTAGAAATTGTCGAGCACGTCCAGATTGTCATTGCCCCAGGAGCTCACATAGCCGGCCTGGGTGCGCAGGATGAGCACCGAGTCAAACCAGAGCGGCGTGTAGTGACGGATATCACCGGTGGTGCGGATGAAGTTCACGTCGCCGCCGACGCCAGCGAAGTCCTGCTTGAGCTCGGCATAGAGACCCTGGGTCGGGTTCATGTTGTTGTCGAGACCATTGAAGGACAGGGTGTAGCCGATCGCAGACGTAATCGTGGCACCCTGCGCCGCCGCATCGCGGATCGCCCAGGACGTCGTGCTGGCGCAGTAGTCGTAATAGACGGTGCCAACCGTGTAGTCGTTACAGAGATTGATCTCGCGCTGGTAGAGATTGTAGCGCAGCGCCAGCGTGATCTCGTCGGTGATGGGCAGGCCGAAGCGCAGGCCACCGCCGACCGTGGTGGTGCCATACGGCGTGTAGCTCGTGGTGCTGGTTTCTTTCCAGTACAGGTCGAAGCCGGCCGCAAGGCGATAGCCGAGGAAGTAGGGCTCGGTGAAGGAGAATTCCGCGCCCTGGGCGTTCTCGCCCATGGAGCCGGACACCTTCACGTACTGGCCGCGACCAAGGAAATTCTTCTCGCCCAGCGAGACCTCGGCGATGACGCCGTCCGCGGTGGAGTAGCCGCCGGAGATGGCGAACTCACCCGTGGGCTGGTCTTCCACGTCCACCACCAGGATCACCCGGTCGGGCGCGGAGCCGGGCTCGGTGACGATCTTGACGGTCTTGAAGTAGCCGAGGTTGCGCAGGCGCCGCTCGGCGCGATCGACCAGCACGCGATTGTAGGCATCGCCCTCGCCGATATCGAACTCGCGACGGATCACGAAGTCCCGGGTGCGGGTGTTGCCGCGCACCTCGATGCGCTCGATGTAGACCCGCGGGCCTTCCTCGACCACGAAGACGACATTGATGCGCTTGGCCTCGAAGTCGCGATCGCCGCGCGGACGCACCTGAGCGAAGGCGTAGCCGCTCTTCGACACCTCGATGGTCAGGTTCTCGACCGACTTCTCGACCAGTTCCGCGTTGTAGACCTGCCCCTCGGTGGCGCGCACGGAGCGGCGCAGGGACTCACCGGAGACATCGCGGATATTGGAGACCACATCCACCTTGCCGAAGCGATACTGCTCGCCCTCGTCCAGGGTGAAGGTGATGGTGTAGCCGCCGCCGGCGGGATCCATCTCGGCAGAGGCACCGATGATGCGGAAGTCGGCATAGCCGTTCTTCAGGTAGAAGCGGCGCAGCAATTCCTGGTCCGAGTTCACCCGGTCCGGATCATACACATCGGTGGACTTCAGGAACGACAGCCAGTTGGTGGCGGTCGTGGAGATGACATCCTTCAGCTTCCAGTCCGAAAAGGCCTTGTTGCCAACGAACTTGATGTCCTTGATGCCGGTCTTGTCGCCCTCGGTGACCTCGAACACGAGGTCCACACGACCATTGCCGCGGTCGATGGTCACCGGATTGACGCGCACGCCGCTGCGGCCGGACCGCCGGTAGACCTCGATGATGCGCTGGGTGTCCGCCTGGACGGTGGCCTTGGAGAGGGTGCCACGGGGCTTTGACTGGATCTCGCCCTCGAGGACCTCGTCCTTGATCTTGCGGTTGCCCTCGAAAACGACGCGGTTGATCACCTCGTTCTCGGACACGCGCACGATGATGCGGCCGCCGGACTGGGACACCTGCACGTCGGAGAACAGGCCGGTGGCGTAGAGCGCCTTCCAGGCCTCATCGACCTTGCCCGCGGTGTAGGGGCCTGGCCCGAAATAGGAACGGATGGTCTCGGCATCGACGCGGCGGTTGCCCTCGACGACGATGGAGCTCGACTGCGCAGCGGCAGGACTTGCCACGACGAGGGAACCGGCCACCGAAACTCCCGCGACGCACGCGGCGAGCCCAAAGGCGGCAGCCAGATTTCTCAAGACCCGGAGCGAAGCAGTCATATGGTGCGCAACCTTGAAATTTCGTTGTTCTCGAAGCCGCCCGAAGCCCTTGAAGGGCGATGACGGATTCTCACCCTGCATTGCCGCTTGTACAGGCTTTTACCTGCGGTGCAAACAACACCGCCCCTCCAGCCTGCCCTTTTCCGAGGACCGTTGCGTTCCCGCCACGACCCCGGTGCGGCAAATCAAAAACCCTTACATTGCAGCAATATGCAGCACGTCGTTCCACGTCGCGAAAATCATCAGCATCAGCACCAGCGCAAGGCCGATACGGAAGCCGATGTCCTGGGTGCGGGCGCTCAGAGGACGCCCACGGATCGCCTCGAAAGCGTAGAACAGAAGGTGGCCGCCATCCAACAGCGGGATGGGAAAGAGGTTAAGCAGTCCGATAGAAACGGACAGCACTGCTGCCAGAGACAGAAGTGCCCCGATACCAAAGGTCGCAACCTGCCCCGACACCTGGGCGATGCGGATGGGTCCGCCCAGCTGGTCCGCCGACTCGCGGCCGGCGATCAGGCCGCCCAGATAGCTGAAGGTGCGGGTTACCACGAACCAAGTTTCCTGGACACCCAGGCCAACGGCTTCAACGGGACCGTAGCGGTGGGTGGTTACGTCACCTGCCGCAAGGGAACGGGAGATGCCGAGCAGGCCGGTGCGGTGCACATTGCCGAAGGGGTCCTTCACCTCCTTCAGCTCGGGCACGGCGGTCAAGGTGAGCTGCCGGTCGCCACGCACGATGGTGAAGGCGAGCCCCTCCCCCGCACGGCTGCCGACGATGCGCTGCATGTCGGAGAAGCTCTCCACCTTGGCGCCGTCGATCTCCAGCACCAGGTCGCCGGGCTTGAAGCCGGCGCTCTCCGCCACGCTGCCGGGGTTGACCTGATCCACGCGGGGCGCCGTCACCTGCTTGCCGAACACCATGAAGACGAAGGCGAAGATGACGATGGCGAGGAGGAAGTTCGCGATCGGCCCGGCGGCCACGATGGCGGCCCGCCAGCCCACCGGCTGGAAAAAGAAGCTCTCGCGCCGCTCGGCCGGGGTCATTTCGGCGAGGCGTGCCTGATTGGGGGTGGAGGCGGCGTCCTCGTCGCCGAAGAAGCGCACATAGCCGCCCAGCGGCACTGCGGCGAGCCGCCAGCGGGTGCCGTGCCGGTCGTTGAAGCCGGCGATCTCCGGCCCGAAGCCGAGGGAGAAGGTGAGCACCTTCACCCCGGCGCGCCGCGCCACCCAGAAATGACCGAGTTCGTGGAAGAACACCACGAGGGTCAAAACGAACAGGAATGGAACGATATATCCGAGAAGGGAGGACGAGAGACTGCCCAGGTGCGCGCCGAGACCGGAAAGCACATCCATTATCGGAACCTCTTCTCCCGCGGACGGCGCCCGGCACGGGGGAAGTCCCGCGCCTTGGCCGACCTGATACTGCCGGGCCACCCGGCATCAACACCATCGCCCGCCCAAACGAACGGTATAAAAGCCCGCCGCCCGTGAGACGACAAACTGATCCTAAGATGCCTTTGCGGAAAACTTAGGCAAGAGCACGGCAGCGGCGCGTCGCGCCTGTGCATCCGCCTCCATGGCATCGGCGACACTGGCAGGCGCAGGGCCGCCATTGATGCGGTCCAGCGTCGCGGCCACGGTATCGGTGATGCCGTAAAAGCCGATCCGCCCTTCAAGATAGGCGGCCACCGCCACCTCGTTGGCCGCGTTGAGGATGGTTGCGGCCACCCCGTCGGCGGCCATGGCGGCGCGGGCGAGCGCCAGCGCCGGGAAGCGGGCCTCGTCCGGCGCCTCGAAGGTGAGGCGGCCCAGGGCCACGAGGTCCAGACGGCGGCAGGAGGTGGCGATTCGGTCCGGGAAGGCCAGGCAATGGGCGATGGGCACGCACATGTCGGGCATGGCAAGGCCGGCAGTCACCGACCCGTCCACGAAGGACACCAGCCCGTGAATCACCGACTCGGGATGCACCACCGCATCGAAGCGCTCGGGCGGCAAGGCGAACAGGTGCATCGCCTCGATCAGTTCGAGGCCCTTGTTCATGAGGGTCGCCGAATCGATGGTGATCTTGGCGCCCATGGACCAGTTGGGGTGCTTCAGGGCGTCCTTCGGCACCGCCCGCGCGATCTCCTCCCGGCTCTTGAGCCGGAACGGGCCGCCAGAGGCCGTCAGCGTGATCTTCTCCACCGCCTTGCGCGGGCCGGCCTCCAGCGCCTGGAAGATGGCGTTGTGCTCGCTGTCCACCGGCAGGATCTCGGTGCCCTGCCGCGCCGCCTCGGCCATGAAGAAGGCGCCGGCGGCCACCAGGCATTCCTTGTTGGCCAGCGCGATGCGCCGGCCCGGCGCGAAGGCCGCCACGGTGGGCGCGAGGCCCGCCACCCCGACGATGGCGCTCACCACCACGTCCGCCTCGCGCTGGGCCGCCTCGATCAGGGCCGAAGGGCCGGCGCCGCTGGCGATGCCGGAGCCGGCCAGCGCATCGGCAAGGGCCCTGCCCGCCGCCGGATCGGCGATGGCGGCGAAGCGCGCATTGAGCGCACGGGCGGTCTCGGCCAGCGCCTGCACATCCCGCCCGCCGGCCACCGCTTCCACCTCATAGAGGCCGGGCGCATCGGCCAGGAGGGTCCGGACACTGTGGCCGATGGAGCCGGTGGCCCCGAGGATGGAAAGGCGCTTCATGACACAGGTCCTACCACAAGAGCAGTCCGGCCGCCGGATCGCTCGCATTGCGCAGGAGCGCCAGCACCACGGCGGCCAGCGCGGCGGCCGCGAATCCGTCGAGCCGGTCGAGCAGCCCGCCATGGCCAGGAATGAGGCGGCTCGCATCCTTCACGCCGAACAGCCGCTTGAGCGCGGATTCGGCAAGGTCGCCGGCCTGGCTGACGATGCTGAGCCCCAGCGCGAGGCCGGCCACCGGCAGCAGCGCGGCCCCGCCGGGAATCGTCGCCACCAGCACGCCCGCCGCCATGCCCGCAAGCGTGCCGCCGATGGCGCCCGACCAGGTCTTGTTGGGGGAAACCCGCGGCCACAGCTTGGGCCCGCCCAGCGCGCGGCCGGTGAAATAGGCGAAGATGTCGGTCGCCCACACCACCGCGCACAGGAACAGCACGGCGATAAGGCCCAGCGGCGTCTCGCCGCGCAGAATCACCACGGGAAGGGCCGCGCTCCCGGCGACGATCAGGCCGGTCATGGCCCAGGCACTCTGGCGCGGCACCGCCAGCGCGCAGGCCGCCGCCCCAAGGGCGACGGCGCTGAAGACGTGGCCCGGCATCTCAAGCACGGCGAGGACCCCGCCGCCGATCAGCGCCAGCCCGCCGATGCCGAGATAGAGCGGCCGGTTGTCCAGCTGCGCCAGGGTGGCCCATTCATAGAGAATGGCGCCCCCGGCCAGCACCCACAGGATGGCGAACGGGATGCCGCCCAGATAGGCGGCCAGGAGCACAACCGGCACGAGGACGAGCGCGGAGAGCGTCCGATGCTTGAGATCGGCACCGAAATTCACGGGCATCAGGGCCCGGGACACTTGGTGGTGCCGCCGAACCGCCGTTCCCGCCGGGCATATTCGTCGATGGCCGAGAGCAGGGCCGCCTTGTCGAAGTCGGGCCAGTAGATGGGCAGGAAGACGAACTCCGAATAGGCCGCCTGCCAGAGCAGGAAGTTGGACAGCCGCTGCTCGCCGGAGGTGCGCACGATGAGGTCGGGATCGGGGATGCCGGCGGTTTCGAGCCGCTGGGAGATCATGTCCACGTCCACGTCCTCGGGCCGCACCCGACCGGCGGCGACATCCGCCGCGATGCGCGAGACCGCCGCCGCGATCTCCTGCCGCGAGCCGTAATTGAACGCCACCACCAGGGTGAGGCCGGTGTTGTTGCAGGTCAACGCCTCCGCATCCACCAGCAATTGGCGGATATCGGGGGCGAGATTGTCCCGCTCGCCGATCACCTTCACCCGCACATTATCGGCGTGCAGGTCAGCAAGGTCATGGCGCAGGAACAGCTTCAGGAGCCCCATCAGCTCCTTCACCTCGGTCACCGGCCGCGACCAGTTCTCCGACGAGAAGCTGTAGATGGTGAGGAAGCGAATGCCCACCTCGCGGGCGGCACGCACGCAGCGGCGCAGCGCTTCCACCCCGCGCCGGTGGCCTTCCACCCGCGGCAGCTTGCGCGAGGTGGCCCAGCGCCCGTTGCCGTCCATGATCACGCCCACATGCACCGGGACGACGGCCGGCGACCGTTGGGTAACGGCGGCCTCGCCCGCAGCGGCGCGTAGGGACATGGCTTGCTCCGGGCTCACGCGCGGCTCCTCAGACCGAAAGGATTTCCTTTTCCTTCTGGGCGAGCGTCTGGTCGATCTCGGCGATGGCCTCGTCGGTGGCCTTCTGCACGTCCTTGGACAGGCGGTCGAGATCATCGGAACTCATCTCGCCGTCCTTTTCCACCTTCTTGAGGTGGTCCATGCCGTCGCGACGCACATGCCGCACCGCGACCTTGGCCGCCTCGGCATATTTGTGGGCGACCTTCACCAGTTCCTGGCGGCGCTCCTGGTTCAGCTCGGGGATGCGCAGGCGCAGCACCTGGCCCTCGGTGTTGGGGTTGAGGCCGAGATTGCTGTCGCGGATGGCCTTTTCAACCGCGTTCACCATGGCGCGGTCCCACACCTGCACCGACAGCAGGCGCGCTTCCGGCACCGATACGGTGGCGACCTGGTTCAGCGGCATGCGCGCGCCGTAGGCCTCGACGGTGATGGGGTCGAGCAGGCTGGCGGAGGCGCGCCCGGTGCGCAGCCCGCCCAATTCGTCCCTGAGCACGCCGACAGCGCCCTGCATGCGGCGCTTGAGATCGGACATCTCGAAGGTCCCGGTGGTCATGGCTAACCTCTGTAGTCTGTGGTCGGGGTTCGTCCATTGGCATGGAAACGTTTCGGTTTCCATGCCAATGGACGAACCCCGCGTCAGGATGCGGGGCTCCGGGCAAAAGACTGGCGCCGGCGCGGATGACAGGATGGTACGGCTTCTTGATGGCAGCGCGCAGATGCGGTGCACAGCGCCCGTCGCAGATGCGGCCGGTCAAAGGTGCGGTGAAAGCCGCCGCCCCAAACCGTCCGGCCCTTCCGGCGCAAGTCCGGCCTACGATTCCAGCCTAAACCCCAACCCAGATCCCAGCCAACGACCGCGGCCCTTTCGCGGTCCTTTGCCCCGATGGTGTGCGGGAGCGGAACCGCCCCGCGCACGGCACGCTCAGGGGGCGACGACCGTCACGCGGCCTTCACCCTTCGCGGCCGTGGCGATGGCGCCCGGCTCACGAATGTCGAACACGATTATCGGCAACGCCGCCTCGCGGGCAAGGGCGAAGGCGGCCGCATCCATCACCTTGAGGTCGCGGGCCAGCGCCTCGTCGTGGGTGATGCGGTCGTAGCGCGTGGCGGTCGGATCCTTCTTCGGGTCGGCGGTGTAGACGCCGTCCACGTTGGTGGCCTTGAGCACCGCGTCGCAATCCAGCTCGGCGGCGCGCAGGACCGCGCCGGTATCCGTGGTGAAATAGGGATTGCCGGTGCCGCCGGTGAGCACCACGATGCGGCCGCGCCGCAGGTGCCGCCGCGCCGGCTGGCGGGCATAGGGCTCGCAGACGGTGGGCATGGGAATCGCGGACAGGGTGCGGGCCGGTGCGCCGGCGGCCTCGATGGCGGCCTCAAGCGCGAGGCCGTTCATGACGGTGGCCAGCATGCCCATGTGGTCGGCGGTGGCGCGATCGAGGTCCTCACCGGCCACCCGGGCACCGCGCAGGATGTTGCCGCCGCCCACCACCACCGCCACCTCGCAGCCGAACGCACGGGCCGCGACCAGGTCGCGGGCAATGCGGGCCACGGTGGGCGGGTGGAGGCCGAAGGGCTCCGAGCCCATCAGGGCTTCGCCGGAAACCTTCACCAGGATGCGGGGGTAAGGGAGGCCCGGTGCCGCGAACGGCGCCGGGGGCTCCGGGAAGTCCGAATCGTCCGCCGTGGAAACGGTCATGCGAGCCCCCCTTGCCCTTGAGAGCGTTTTCGCGCGAAGCGATTATCGGTTCGCGTGAAGAAAACGCGTTAGCACAAGACTCGAGAGCGACTTCCGTGAGCTGGTGCGAACGGAAATCGCTCTCGTCAGAACGAAACGCTGATCAGGACTGGCCGGCGGCGGCCGCCACCTCGGCCGCGAAATCGGTCTCTTCCTTCTCGATGCCCTCGCCCAGGGCGAAGCGCACGAAGCCGGTGAGCTTGAGCGGCGCGCCGACCTGGCCCTCGGCCTCCTTCAGCACCTGGGAGACGGACTTGGAGCCGTCGTGCACGAAGGCCTGGTCGAGGAGGGTGACCTCCTTGAAGAAGCTCTTGATGCCGCTTTCGGCGATCTTGTCCTGGACGTTGGCGGGCTTGCCCTGGTGCTTCTCGAGCAGGATGGCCTTCTCGCGGGCGATGGTCTCCTCGGAGATGCCCGAAGCATCCAGCGCCAGCGGGTTCAGCGCGGCGATGTGCATGGCGATCTGGCGGCCGAGGGTGGAGAGCTTCTCCACGTCGCCGGTGGACTCGAGCGCCACCAGCACGCCGATGCGGCCCTGGCCTTCCACCACCGCGCCGTGCACGTAGCTGGCGATGACGCCGGCCGACACGGACAGCTTGGCCGAGCGGCGCAGCGTCATGTTCTCGCCGATGGTGGCGATGAGCGCGGTCAGGCGCTCGGCAACGGTGACGCTCTCGCCGGGGAACTTGGCGGCAGCCACCGCTTCCACGGTGCCGTCGGTGTTGAGGGCGACCTTGGCCACTTCGCGCACGAACGCCTGGAAGTCGGGGTTGCGGGCGACGAAGTCGGTTTCCGCATTCACTTCCACGGCGGCGGCGTAGTGACCGGAGGATTCCACCGCCACCAGACCCTCGGCGGCCACGCGGCCGGCCTTCTTGGCGGCCTTGGCGAGGCCCTTCTTGCGCAGCCAGTCGATGGCGGCCTCGATGTCGCCGTTCGTCTCGGTGAGCGCGGACTTGCAATCCATCATGCCTGCGCCGGTCTTGTCGCGCAGTTCCTTCACCAGCCCGGCGGTGATCGCAGCCATGTCAAAAATCCCTTCTTCTCGCGCCACGGCCGGCCAGGGAGGTGCCCGAGCCGGCCGTGGGGGCGCCCCAGGCGCCCCATTACTCTCGATTCGCTATCAGATCTGCGACAAGGTCACTCGACCTCGGCAGACAATTCCTTGGCCTGGGCCACCCAGCCGTCGACGCGGCCGGGCAGTCCCACTTCCTCGCCGATGCGGTGGGCGTCGATCGCGTCGAGCCCGGCCACCTGGCCGAAGTGGAACACGCCGAGATCGTTGAGCTTCTGCTCGATCTCGGGGCTGACGCCGGTGAGCTTCTTCAGGTCGTCGGCAACGCCGCGCGGACCCGACAGGGGCTCGAAGGTCGACCAGGCGCTGGGTTCCACCGGCAGGTCTTCCACCAGCGGGGCCTCTTCGGCGCCGGTATCGAAGCCGAGATCGCTGTGGCCGCGGCCGATGCCGTCGATGGCGGCGCGGGCAACCAGCTCGCAATAGAGCTGGATGGCGCGGCCGGCGTCGTCATTGCCGGGAACCGGGAAGGCGATGCCGTCCGGATCGCAATTGGTGTCGAGGATGGCCGCCACCGGGATGCCGAGGCGCTGGGCCTCCTTCACGGCGATGTCTTCCTTGTTCGTGTCGATGACGAACAGCAGGTCGGGCAGGCCGCCCATGTCGCGGATGCCGCCGAGGGCCTTGTCCAGCTTGTCCTTTTCACGGGACAGGGTCAGGCGCTCTTTCTTGGTGTAGCCGGAGCCCTGCTCGGGACCGGACAGCATCTCCTCCAGCTTCTTCAGCCGGGCGATGGAGTTGGAGATGGTCTTCCAGTTGGTGAGCATGCCGCCGAGCCAGCGGGAGTTCACATAATACTGGGCGGAGCGGCGGGCGGCGTCGGCCACCTGCTCCTGGGCCTGGCGCTTGGTGCCGACGAACAGCACGCGGCCGCCCTGGGCCACCGTGTCGGAGACGGCCTGCAGCGCGCGATGCAGCGCGGGCACGGTCTGCGACAGGTCGATGATGTGGATGTTGTTGCGGACGCCAAAGATGAACGGAGCCATCTTGGGGTTCCAGCGGTGGGACTGATGTCCAAAGTGCACGCCAGCTTCAAGCAGCTGGCGCATCGAATAATCGGGAAGCGCCATTTCGGTATTCTCCGGTTGAGCCTCCGCGGACGTACCCCCACCCCCGAAAGGGAGAGGGCACCGGATGGCCAGTAGGGCCTGATGTCCGCGTGCGGGATGGCCGGCCATATACGCGAGCCGGCTTGCCGAGGCAAGTGTGGGCAGTGGTAACCGCGGGTGCACTGTCCGGTGATGCAAGCCGGAACACGCTCCCCCGCTGGTCCTGGGGCATTCCGGTCGCCGCCGAGAGGCGCCCGACCGGAGGCTTATGCCGGCGACGTTTGAGCGTAACCCGCTTGGCGTCGGTCGAAGACAACGGCCGACGGTCTTATGCCGAGGCGGCGTCCCCGCCCTGCCCTTGCTCGCGCTGGCGCTCTTCCTCCACCAGCTCCTTCTTGGAGAGCTTGCCCACCACGCTCTTGGGCAGGCTGTCGCGAATCTCCACCGCCTTCGGCATCTCGATCTTGGAGATCTGCGCCGTGAGGAAATCCATCAGCTCACCGGGGGTGGCCTCGGCGTCGGCGCGCAGGGTGACGAAGGCTTTTGGCGCCTGACCGCGATACGCATCGGGCACCCCGATGGCCACCGCTTCCGCCACCGCCGGATGCAGGTAAAGCGCCTCCTCGATGACGCGCGGATAAACATTGTAGCCGCCGCAGAGGATCACATCCTTGATGCGGTCCACGAGGAAGAGGAAGCCGTCCTCGTCCAGATAGCCCACGTCGCCGGTGCGCAGGGCGCCGTCGATGAAGGCTGAGGCGGTCTCGTCCGGGCGATTGTAATAGCCCTTCATCACCTGCGGCCCGCGCACGCAGACCTCCCCCTTCTGGCCCTGGGGGACGATGCGCCGCACATCCTCAAGGCCGCGAATCTCGATCACCGTCTGCGGCAGGGCCGTGCCCACCGACCCGTCCTTCACCCGGCCCAGGGGCTGGTTGGCGGTCACCACCGGCGAGGTCTCGCTGAGGCCGTAGCCCTCCACCAGCTTGCAGCCGGTGAGGTTTTCGAAGCGCTCGCGCACCTCCGCCGGGAGCGGCGCGCCGCCGGAGATGCACAGGGTGAGGGACTTCAGGTCGCGCTTTTCGATGTTCGCCACGCCGTTGATGGCGGCATAGATGGTGGGCACGCCCGGGAACATGGTGGGCTTCTCCCGCTCGATGCGGTCGAGCAGGTCGCCAAGCTGGAAGCGCGGCACCAGGATGATCTCGGCGCCGAGGCAGATGGGAATCAGCATCACCGTCTGCATGGCGAAGACGTGGAACAGGGGCAGCACGCCCAGCACCCGCTTCACCCCGATCCGCCGGCAATCCGCGTGGGTGATCACCTGCTCCGCATTGGCGGAGATGTTGGCATGGGTGAGCATGGCGCCCTTGGGCACGCCGGTGGTGCCGCCGGTATATTGCAGCACCGCCACGTCGTTCTCCACATCCACCTCCACCGGCTGCGGCCGGTCGCCATGGCGCAGCAGCGCGCCATAGGCCAGGTGCACGCCGTCGCCGAGGCTGAACTGCGCCTTCTCCTTGCGCTTGAACAGGTTGAAGAGCAGCCCCTTGGGGAACGGCAGGATGCCCGACATGGGGCAGACGATGATGGTCTTCAGGCCCGCTTCCTGGGCCACCGCGGCGACGCGCGAATGGATCAGCTTCAGGTCCGGCACCACCATGATGGTGGTGCCGGAATCGCGGATCTGGTGCCTGAGCTCGCGCTCCACATAGAGCGGGCTGAAATTCACCACCGTGCCGCCGGCCTTCATGATGGCGAAGAAGAAGATGACCGAATAAGGCGTGTTGGGCAGGCACAGGCCCACTTTCGTGCCCTTGTGCACGCCCTGCGCCTGGAGCCCGGCCGCCACCTGATTCACCAGCGTGCCGAGCTGGGCATAGGTCCATTTGCGGCCGAAGAAGCTGAGCGCGGCGCGGTCGCCGAATTCAGCCACGCTGTTCTCGAGAAGCTCGGGCACGGGCGCGGGGGCCGCGGCCCCGCCATCGGTGCGATGGAGCATGGACGTCCCTCCTTCCGCCGGTGCCATCTTATGGGGTCCCGCACGCTCGTCGACAGCAGAGCATATCCGGGCGGGGTGGGCACCGGTTCGCGTTAAAAAAGCGACCAAACAGAAGCCTGGAGCAATTTCGCGTCGCGTTGGAACGCGACATGCCCATGCTCTCGCCTCTCACGTAAGGTCATGCAGTATCCGACGCGATTGCGCCGGGATCACAATGCCGGATCACGAGGAATGCGACATGCCCGGCGGCGCAGTGCGACCACCCGTCAAGCCACGAATGGCCGCGGATGGCCGCGCATGCACTCACTTGGTGATGAGCGCGGCGGTGACCGGAGCACCGAACTTGTAGCGCAGGCCCACCGAGACGATGTCCACATAGCCATCGTTCACCTCGCCCACCAGCGAGCCGCGCAGCGCGTTCCCGGTATCGGACGCGTCGAGCGCGACGGGGCTGTTTTCGCCGAAGATGTGGGTATAGGCGAGGTCCACCGAGAATTGCGGGGTGAAATTGTAGGTGACGCCCCCCGACAGCCACAGCCGGTTGGTATCGGGCAGGCGCGGCGAGCGCGTCTCGTCCGGCACCGGGGTCAGCTCGTAGGCGATGCCGGCCCGGAGCGCGAGCTTGGGATCCCACTGGTATTCGACGCCGCCGGAGAAGAACCAGCCGTCGTTCCACCTGAGGTCGAGCGTGCTCACCGGGATGCCGCGAGAGGTCACCACCAGGTCCTGGACCGTGGACCAGTTGGTCCATTCCACCGTGCCGAGCACGGTCCATTGCGGCGTCAGCTGCGAGCGGAACGAGGCCGTCACCTGATCCGGCAGGGTCAGCCCCGCATTGACGTACATCTGATTGACCGTGGTGACGTTGGCCACGGACAGGTCGAGGGTGCCGGACAGGTTCTGGTCGATAGAGGACTTGTAGCCGATGCCGATCGTCGTCCCTGGCACCAGCGTGAACAAAGCGCCGAGATTGAAGCCAATGCCAAGGTCGTCGCCATTCAACTCCGCGTATAGATTGTTGGCGGGGGGCGTAAAGCCGGCGAACTGCGCGTTTGTCAGCTTGGCATCGATGTAATTGACATTCAGCCCGCCGCCGATGGTCAGCCACTCATTGACCTTGTAGGCCACGGAAGCCTGAACATTCATATCGAAGATACGGTTATAGCAACCGTAATACCGGCCCGAATAGCCGCAGGGCGCGTCGGTCACGAGGCCGAAGGGGGAGGTGACTGAGAAGCCCACCGCCCATTTTTCCCAGGCATACGAGATGAAGGTGGTGGGCAGCACGCCGTTGCCCACGATGTCGCTGACGCCCGTCGTCCCCAGCGAGGCCCCGGTGAGGGGGGCGGTGGCGGAATAGATGTCGAAGGAGGCGTGGGGCGCAATGTAGGTGACATTGCCTTCCACGCTGAGACCGGGCGAGAAGCTGATGGCTGCCGGATTCCAGAACATGGAGGCGAGGCCCTCGCCGCCCGCCGCAGTGCCGGCGAAAGCCGTGCCCTGGTAATAGGAACTCTGCTCGCGCAGGCCGAAGCCGCCGGCATGCGCCTGCCCGGCCGCGCCAGCGACCATCGGAACAACAAGCACTCGAGCCGCCCGCACGGCCCAGTCGCGCATCATCATTGGGTTACCCCCTCTTGAGACAGTTTCCTCTGGGCCCGGCACATTGCAGTGCAGTATTGGTTTTTTCGATGCCCTATACGTCACCTAACATGCCTAAACGAATATCTGCGTCAACTGGGTTCATTTAACCTGGAAGATGATCGCAAGGGAAAGACAAACTCGTTGTAAATGCGCCACAGTTGCCCGGCCTGAACCTCTCCGCCGGGGTGAAGTGAGGGTACCCGGGATATTTGCAATTTGCGATCGAAAGCGCGCGTTTCGGCAAGCCTTCCCACAAGCCCCCGCAAGCGCTGGCGTCTACCCCGGCCGATGACGCGATCGCGATGAAATCCTGCCGAATCGGGGCTTGCGCCGAGGGTCAAAGCATGTATCTTCGGGGCGGATAGATGACGTATAGGTGAGGCCGTGGCATCCACAGGCAAGCGCGGCGCCGGGAGCGCCCTGACGGACACGTTCTTCACGGTCACCGAGCTGGCTCGGGACCTGTCCGTGACCCCGCGCACGATCCGGTTCTACGAGGACAAGGCCCTCATCACCCCGCGCCGCGCCGGTACCATGCGCGTGTACACCAAGCGCGACCGGGCACGGATGGTCCTCATCCTGCGCGGCAAGCGGCTCGGCTTCTCCCTGCGCGAGATCAAGGAATACCTCGATCTCTACGACATGGACCCGAGCCAGGCGGAACAGATGCGCCTGCTCCTCAAGAAGGTGCAGGTCCGTCTCGAAATGCTGGAAGACCAGCGTCTTGCGCTCGAAGAAAGCATCGTCGAGCTGAAGGAAATCGAGGAGCAGACCCTGTCCGCTCTCGAACAGGAGGCGGCCCACAAGAAGGCCGCCGGCTGACCGAATCCCCATTCGGCCCCGCGCTGCGCCGCGTCTGGCCAGGTGAACCAACCTGACCGGACCGTGCTCACGGCGCGGACCAACAAGACATCAGGCAGGAGAACCCATGCAAAACGTTGTGATTGCGGGGTACGCCCGCTCGCCCTTCGCCCTTGCCAAGAAGGGCGAACTGGCGCGCGTGCGCCCGGACGACCTCGCCGCACAGGTGGTGGCCGAGCTGGTGGCCCGCACCGGCATCAAGGTCGAGGACATCGAGGACCTCATCGTCGGCTGCGCCTTTCCCGAGGCGGAGCAAGGCTTTAACATCGCCCGCCTGATCGGCATGATCGCCGGCCTGCCGGACAGCATCGCCGGGGTCACGGTGAACCGCTTCTGCGGCTCGTCCATGCAGTCGGTGCACATGGCCGCCGGGCAGATCCAGCTCGGCGCCGGCGATGTGTTCATCTGCGCCGGCATCGAGAGCATGAGCCGCGTGCCCATGACCGGCTTCAACCCCATGCCCAATCCGGCGCTCTACGCCAAGCTCCCGCAGGCCTACATGGGCATGGGCGAGACGGCGGAGAACGTCGCCGCCAAATGGCAGATCACCCGTGCCGACCAGGACGCTTTCGCCTTGAAAAGCCACGCGAAAGCAACCACGGCCGAGGCCGCCGGTAAATTCGCCGGCGAGATCGTGCCGATCCGCATCAACGGCAAAAGCGCGACCCAGGACGGCTGCATCCGCCGCGATGCGACGGCCGAGCAGCTGGCCGGCCTCAAGCCCGCCTTTGACGAGCACGGCACCGTCACCGCCGGCACCTCCTCCCCCCTCACCGACGGCGCGTCCGCCGTGCTGGTGTGTTCGGAAGACTATGCGCAGAAGCATGGCCTGGAGCCCCTCGCCCGGCTGAAAAGCGTTGCGGTTGCCGGCTGCGCGCCGGAGATCATGGGCATCGGCCCGGTGGCGGCGACGAAGAAGGCGCTGACCCGCGCCGGCATCGACATCTCCCAGATCGACGTGGTCGAGCTGAACGAGGCCTTCGCCTCCCAAGCCCTCGCCTGCCAACGCGAACTCGGCGTCCGCGACGAGACCCTCAACATCGACGGCGGCGCCATCGCCCTCGGCCATCCGCTGGGCGCCACCGGCGCGCGCATCGTCGGCAAGGCCGCGTCGTTGCTGAAGCGGGAGGGCGGGCGCTATGCCCTCGCCACCCAGTGCATCGGCGGCGGACAGGGCATCGCCACCGTGCTCGAACGCGTCTGAGGGGGCGCGTCATGACCAACGTAAGCGATATCAAGACCTTCACTGACATCGGCGGCTTCGACATCAAGAAGGTGGCCGTCATCGGCGCCGGCGTCATGGGCGCAGGCATTGCCGCCCATGTGGCCAATGCGGGGGTCGAGGTGCTGCTCCTCGACATCGTCCCGGAGGGGGCCGCCAATCGCAACGCCATCGCCGAAAAGGCGGTGGAGAAGCTGCTGAAGGCCGATCCCGCCGCCTTCATGTCGAAGCGCGCCGCCAGGCTGGTGACCGCCGGCAATATCGAGGACAACCTCGGCGATCTTGCCTCCTGCGACTGGATCGTGGAGGCGGTGATCGAGCGCCTCGACATCAAGCAGGCGCTCTACGCCAAGATCGAGGCCGCCCGCCGCCCCGGCTCGGCGGTGTCGTCCAACACCTCCACCATCCCGCTGGGCGATCTCACCGCCGGGCTGCCGGACAGCTTCAAGCGCGACTTCCTCATCACCCACTTCTTCAACCCGCCGCGCTACATGCGGCTGCTGGAGATCGTGGCCGGCGCCGACACCAATCCGGCCACCGTCGCTGCGGTCGCCCGCTTTGCCGACGTGAAGCTGGGCAAGACGGTGGTGACCTGCAAGGACACCCCCGGCTTCATCGCCAACCGGCTCGGCACCTACTGGCTCCAGCTCGCCGTGGGCGAGGCCTTCCGCCTCGGCCTCAAGGTGGAGGAGGCGGACGCGGTGATGGGCCGGCCCTTCGGCTTCCCCAAGACCGGCGTGTTCGGCCTCATCGATCTCGTGGGCCTCGACCTGATGCCCCATGTGCAGGGCTCGCTGAAACGCGCCCTGCCCCTGTCCGACCCGTTCCACGCCACCCTGCGCGACGAGCCGCTGATCTCGAAGATGATCGAGACCGGCTATACCGGCCGCAAGGGCAAGGGCGGCTTCTATCGGCTCAACCGCGACAACGGCGGCAAGGCGAAAGAGGCCATCGACCTTTCCACCGGCGCCTATCGCCCGCAGGAAAAGGCCAGCGTGCCGGAGCTGGAGGATGGCGGGGGCAAGGACATCTTCGCCCTCCTCGAAGCCCCCGGCACGGCGGGGCGCTATGCCCGCTCGGTCATGGCGAAGACGCTGGCCTATGCGGCGCGGCTGGTGCCCGAGGCGGCGGACGACATCGTCGCCATCGATGATGCCATGCGCCTTGGCTACAACTGGAAATTCGGCCCGTTCGAGCTGATCGACAAGATCGGCGCCGCCCGGCTCAAGAGCCTGCTGGCGGCCGACGGCGAGGAGGTCCCGGCCCTGCTGGCGCTGGCGGCGGACACCCCCTTCTACCGGGTGGAGAACGGCACGCGGCAGTATCTCGCCTTGGACGGCAGCTATCGCGACATCGTCCGCCCGGACGGCGTGCTGCTGCTGGCCGACATCAAGCTCAAGTCCCAGCCGCTGCTGAAGAACGGCTCTGCCGCTTTGTGGGATATCGGCGACGGGGTGGTGTGCCTGGAATTCACCTCCAAGAGCAATTCGCTGGACGAGGGCATCATCACCTTGCTCGGCAAGGCGCTGAAGCTGGTGAAAGACAAGCACAAGGCCCTCGTCATCTATAACGAGGGCTCGAACTTCTCGGTGGGCGCCAATCTCGGCCTTGCGCTGTTTGCCTGCAACATCGGCGCCTTCGGCGAGGTGGAGAAGCTGGTGGCCGCTGGGCAGAAGACCTACCAGGACATGAAATACGCTCCCTTCCCCGTGGTGGCGGCCCCCTCGGGGCTGGCGCTCGGCGGCGGGTGCGAGATCCTGCTCCACGCCAGCGCCGTGCAGGCCCATGCGGAGAGCTATATCGGCCTGGTGGAATGCGGCGTGGGCGTGCTGCCCGCCTGGGGCGGCTGCACCGCCATGCTGGAGCGCTGGGCCACCGACCCGAAATTCCCCAAGGGGCCCATGCCGGCGCCCTCCAAGGTGTTCGAGACGGTCTCCACCGCCACGGTGGCGAAATCCGCCGCCGAGGCCAAGGAGCTGAAATTCCTGCGCGAGGGCGACGGCATCACCATGAACCGCGACCGGCTGCTTGCCGACGCCAAGGCCAAGGCCCTGGCGCTGTTGGAGGGCTATGCGCCGCCCAAGCCCGTGGAATTCTTCCTGCCGGGTCCCACCGGCAAGGTGGCCATGGACATGGCGGTGGCGGGCTTCGCCAAGCGCGGCATGGCGACGAAGCACGACACCGTGGTCTCCGGCGTGCTGGCGGAAGTGCTCACCGGCGGCAGCGCCGACCACATCGAGCCGGTGCCCGCCGCCAAGCTGCTGGAGCTGGAGCGGGACGGCTTCATGAAGCTGATCCGCACCACGGCCACCCTGGACCGGATCGAGCACATTCTCGAAACCGGGCGGCCGCTGCGGAACTGAGGGATAGAGCAATGCGGGTGGCAGGGCTCGTCCGTTTCGTCTGCGTCGCGTCCCTCGGCGTCGGTCTCGCGGTCGCTCCGGCGGCTGCGGACACCGACAGGGACCGGTGGGCCGAAGTCATGCGTGCCCTGCCCCTCGTCAACGAGGCACACAAGGCCGGGGAGGAACTGCCGTCGTCGTCTCCGTTCCGCAAGATCGGGACAGAGGAGATAGCGCCATACGTGGTCGGCAGTGCCTTTACCATGGCCGCACTGAGCGGTGGAATCTTCACGTTTCTTCCCAATGGCGAGCTGAAGTTCGAGGCCAAGCATCAATTCGCGGGCATCTCGCAAGATCGGATCCCAAGATACGGACGTTGGGAGACCGAAGATGGCTGCCTCAGATTGAGGCTCACCTTACCCGACCAGAAATTAGACGAATGCTACGTTATTTATGCGTCCGATAAAATAGTAATGCTCGGCATAAATAGCCCGAGAATAATCGCTATGATGATGGCGAAGAACTGAAAGCAGAATAGCGGGACGCGTGGCTCGAAATCGCGCGCCGTAATCTGCGTATCAATCCGTCCGTCATCGCCGCGCGCCCGAGTTGGCGGCATGGCGATGCAAATCAGATAGATCAGGGAGCAAAACGCCATGCAGGTCTACACACCGCCGCTGCGCGACATGCGCTTCGTCCTCCACGAGCTGCATGGCAGCGCGGAGCTGTCCACCCTCAAGGGCCTTGAGGAGGTCACCCCCGACCTCATCGACGCCGTGCTGGAAGAAGCCGGAAAATTCGTCACCGAAGTGCTCGCCCCCCTCAACCAGTCCGGCGACCTGGAGGGCTGCACCTATGAGAACGGCGTGGTGCGCACGCCCAAGGGCTTCAAGGAAGCCTACAAGGCGTTCTGCGCGGGCGGCTGGAACGGCATCGCCTGCGATCCCCAATATGGCGGCCAGGGCCTGCCCGCGAGCCTGAACAAGCTGGTGGAGGAGATGCTTTGCTCCGGCAACCTTGCCTTCGGCATCTGCCCCGGCCTCACCCACGGCGCCTATGAGGCGCTGAAGAATCACGCCTCGCAGGAGCTGAAGGACCGCTTTTTGCCGAAGATGGTGGATGGCGTGTGGTCCGGCTCCATGTGCCTCACCGAACCCCAGTGCGGCACCGACCTCGGCCTCGTGCGCACCAAGGCCGAGCCGAAAGGCGATGGCTCCTACAAGGTCACCGGCAACAAGATCTTCATTTCCGCCGGCGAGCACGACATGGCGGAGAACATCATCCACCTGGTGCTGGCCCGCCTGCCGGACGCGCCCAAGGGCATCAAGGGCATCTCCCTGTTCCTGGTGCCGAAATTCCTGCCGCGCGAAGATGGCTCCGTGGGCCCGCGCAATGGTGTCACCTGCACCGGCATCGAGCACAAGATGGGCATCCACGGTTCGTCCACCTGCCAGATGTCGTTCGACGAGGCCACCGGATGGCTGGTGGGCGAGCCCCACAAGGGCATGCGCGCCATGTTCTCCATGATGAATTCCGAGCGCCTGTCCGTGGGCACGCAGGGCCTGGGCCTCGGCGAGGCCGCCTATCAGGCCGCCGTGGCCTACGCTAAAGAGCGTCTGCAGGGCCGCGCCCTCTCCGGCGCCAAGCACCCCGACAAGCCGGCCGATCCCATCATCGTGCATCCCGACGTGCGGCGCACGCTCATGACCATGCGCGCCTACAACGAGGGCTGCCGGGCGCTCGCCGGCTGGGTGGCCCGGGCGCTGGACCTCATGGAGCATGCGCAGGACCCGCAGGAGCGCCAGCGGGCGGAGGATTTCACCGCCCTGATGACCCCCATCGTGAAGGCGCTGTTCACGGATCTGGGCTTCGAGGCCACCTCCATGGGCATGCAGGTCTATGGCGGCCACGGCTACATCCGCGACCACGGAATGGAGCAATATGTGCGCGATGCCCGCATCGCCATGATCTACGAGGGCACCAACGGGGTGCAGGCCCTCGACCTCGTGGGCCGCAAGCTGCCGGCGCACATGGGGCGCTATCTGCGCTCCTTCTTCCATCCCGTGCTCAACTACATGGACGCCAAGCTCGACGACGAGAATCTCGGGCCGCTCATCACCCCGCTCTCCAAGGCGTTCGGCGCGCTCCAGCTCGCCACCGCCCACATCGCCGAGAAGGGGCTGAAGGACCCGGAGGAGGCGGGCGCGGCGGCGACGCAATATCTGCGCCTGTTCGGCATGGTGGCGCTGGGCTACATGTGGGTGCGCATGGCGGAAGTGGCGTTCGAGAAGCGCGTCTCCAACCCGGACGACGCCGCCTTCTATGATGCCAAGATCGCCACCGCGCGCTTCTTCATGGAGAAGCTGCTGCCGGACGTGGCGGCGCTGTGGGGTTCCATCAAGGCCGGAAAGGCCTCCATGATGGCCCTCGACGAGGCCATGTTCTGAGGGGTCCTGTCCTGAGGGGGCAAGCTCCCCGGAACCAGACGTACCGATTCTCGACTTCCTCCCACCGCCCCGCTTCCGGGGCGGCTTTTTTTGAGGTGACACGGATGGCCGATCTTTCCTCCCTCGTCGAAGCCATGCGCGAGCGGTCCGCTGCGCTCGCGGAGCTCGGCTACAAGGTGCGCTTCGACCTCACCGACACCGGCGAGGCCATCCTGCTGGATGCCACCGGCGGCGCGGTGGAGGTGGGCGAGGGCTCGGGCGAGGCGGATGCGGTGCTGAAGCTCTCCACCGACACGCTGGACAAGCTCATCACCGGCCGCATGGGCCCGCTGATGGCGTTTTCCACCGGGCGGCTGAAGGTGGAAGGCTCCCAGGGCGTGGCCCTCAAGCTCGCCGGCCTGCTCGACCAGGACTGAGCCCGCGCTGTCCCCTCAGCGGATGGCCGGGGGCGGGGCCTGTCCTGTCCCCTGCCCCGCCGCCTGCTGGCCGCCGGCCGCGGCGCGCAGAATGCCGGCGAGATTGATGAAGCCGGCGGCGGCGCGCGAGCCCTCGACGCTTAGGTGGTTGGGATCGCGATAGATCAGCGTGCCGGCCTCCATGGCGGGGCAGTTCTCCTTGCCGCAGAAGCGGTCGGAGAGTAGCACCGTGGTCACCAGCGGATTGCCTTTGGCAACATCCAGCAGCACCTGGTTGGAGGCGGCGAGCCCGGCCAGGGTCTTCTCCCGGTCCTGGCTCAGGCAGCGGGCGGTGTCGGCGCCGGAAAATTCGGCGCGGGTGATGCAATGGGGCGGCGAAAAGCCGAATTCCGGCACCTGCCCCACCAGCACCACAGGAATGCCGAGCCGCGTCACCCCCTCCACGCTGCGGGCCAGCCCGCGCGCAAATTCCGCCCGCGCCTCCTCCGCCGAGAGGTAGCGGTCATTGCCATCGCGGATGGCGAATCCCGGCTGCAGGCTGGTCCAGGGCGACCAGCGGCCGGCCATGACGACGAGCTTCGGCCGCTTCTCGGCAATCAGCTCCAGCACCCCACGGTTGAAGGCCGGGCATTGGCGCTCCAGCCCCTTGATGCTCTCGTGCAGGGTCACCACCTCGCCCAGCGGCGGACAGGCCGGCAGCATCACCAGGCGGATGGAAGCGTCGGCCCTGGTGGCGGCTTCGCCGAGCCCGGCCATGAGCGCGCTGGCATGGGAATCACCCCACAGCAGCACGTCGAACGCCGGCAGGGCGGCTTCCCCTGACGCGCCCGATGGCGCCGCCGCCTGCCGGCCGACCACGCATTGGGGCTTGGCCGGCATGCGCATGGGGCCGCTGAGCGGCGCGCTGCACCACGACATATAGGGGTCCTGCGCGCGGGCCAGCGCATCGGCCTGCTGGGCGAAGGCGGACATGGGCCAGAACCGCCCGTCGCGGGCGATGGCGGTGAGCGCGAACGCCACCACCAGCGCCATGGCCGCGCCCCCCGCCCACACCGGAATCCACCGGCTGGTGCCGGCCCGGTGGCGTTTGCGGAAGGGGGCTTCCACATAGAACAGGGAGAGCGTGGCAAGGCCCACGCTCACGGCCGCGATCATGAGGCCTTCGGTGGGGGACAGGTGCCGCTCAAGATAATAGCCGATCAGCACCAGCAGCGGCCAATGCCACAGGTACAGCGAATAGGAGATGCGCCCGAAGAACACCGGCACTGGCGAGGCCAGCATCCGCTGCACGATGCCCTTCGCCCCCGAGGCCCCGCCATGGAGGATCAGCGCCGCCCCAAGGCACGGCGCCAGCGCCGCGAGGCCGGGAAAGCGCGTGTGCCGGTCATAGAAGGCGATGGCGCAAACGATCAGCGCGAGGCCCGCCAGCGACAGCCAGGCCCCCTTGCGCGGCGTCACCAAAGGCACGAGCCCCAGCGCCAAGGCGGAGCCGATCAGCAGCTCCCACGCCCGCGTCGGCAGGGAAAAGAAGCTCTCGATGGGATTGCGCGACAGCCGGATTTCGGCATGGGCCAGCGACGCCACGATCAGCACGAGGATGATGGGCCGCAACAGGTTCGGCCGCACCCAGCGGATCAGCGCGAACAGGATGAGCGGGAAGAAGATGTAGAACTGCTCCTCCACCGCCAGCGACCAGGTATGGAGCAGCGGGTTGAGGTCGGCCTCAGGCTGGAAATAGTTGAGATTCTTCGCGAAATAGATGTTCGAGAAGAACAGGGTGGTGGCCCTGAGGCTGCGCGCATAGAGCAGCAGGTCGGACGGCACCATGATGAAGACGGCGGCCAGCGTGGTGGCGACGAGCACCACGAACAACGCCGGAAAGATGCGGCGGATGCGGCGATCGTAGAAATCGAGCAGGCTGAAGCGGCCGGCCTTCATGTCCCGGAACAGGATGGCCGTGATGAGGTACCCCGATATCACGAAGAAGATATCGACGCCCACATAGCCGCCCGGGAAGGCCGACAGGTGGATGTGGAACAAAACGACGGGCACGATCGCAAGCGCCCGCAGGCCGTCCACGTCGGCCCGGTAAGCCAAACCCATTCTTTACCGCCCTGATCCGTGACGTTTTCACGTCTCACCGCCGACGTTCCATAGCCCAGCGTCTAAGAGCGGGCAAATCGGGGGGGGGAGCCCTCGCCCCTCTCCCGCTTGCGGGGGAGGGC